>NZ_CAZEQU010000009.1:0-4290 GCF_964513065.1 Tenacibaculum xiamenense | reverse complement strand
CGAGAACTAATTCGAAGATGGCATTACTTCTCGATACAAAATTTCACTTCATTGCATTCTGTGAAATTCCACTCGAAGTGACAATAGAACAAAACGACACTGTCAGTTCGAGTGATTTTGTGCAGTGAAACGGAGTAAAATAGTATCGAGAACTAATTTGAACTCAGTATCACTTCTCGATACAAAATTACACTCCACTGCGTTGTGTGAAATTTCATTCGAAGTGACAGTAAGAAAAAAGAAATAGGAAGAAAAATGAAAATTTTAAAACTTTGGATTTCAAAATACAACAATTTAGAAGATGTAGAATTTGACTTTAAAGACAGTCCGTTAATAACCTTACTAGTGGGAAGAAATGGATTAGGTAAATCTAATTTTTTAGAGGCAATTACAGCAATTTTCACGAAACTTCATTTAGTTAAAACGGAAGAAGAATTAACTACAGAAGTATCAAGTGATTTTTTTAGTTACATTATTGAATATCGGTGCAGGGATAATCATATTCGAATAGAAGCCAAAGATTCCAAATTATTAATTTTCGTAAAGAATGATGAGCAAGATAAGTTTTCGGTTATATCATTTTCAAAGTTTAAAAAGGAGAGAAATAGTAAATATCTACCAGATTATGTAATCGCTTATTACTCTGGAGAAAATAAGAGAATAGAATCATTATTTTCAACACATAAGAAAAAAAGAATAGATATTCTGAAAAAAGATGGAATCGGAGATATCTTAGGAAGATTCTTTTTTACCGACGAAAATTTTGGAGAGTTAATTTTTTTAATGTTATGGATTTTCAAGGACTCAAAAGAATACTCTGAGCTAGTAGGCAGAATTTTTAAAGAGTTTTTACATGTTGAATATACCAGTGAAATAAGTGTAACCTTGAAATCACCGGACTTTTATAAAGAGAAGCAACATGATGGGGTATTAGAAATTCAGAGCAATAGTGATTATAGTAAGGATATTTGGAATTTAAATGGTAAAGTTCAGAAGTTTATTAAAGTTTTACTTTATAATCATTCAGAACATTCAGAACATTCAGAACCTATAATGTATCAAGAAGATAAAAGAGAGTACATTAAGCTAATCCATTTAGATTTTGAAAAATTAGTTGATCAAATAATAGAAGAATATAAGAACCCTGTACAATTTTTTGATGTTTTAGAAGCGGCTTATAATATTGGAATTTTTCATGAGATAAAATCTACAATTAATAAACAAGGAGCAAGAATTCAGCATAATTATGCACAATTAAGTGAAGGAGAACAACAACTGCTCACTGTACTAGGATTAATTCTATTCACAGGCGAATATGATACCTTGTTTCTTTTTGATGAGCCAGATACCCATTTAAATCCGCAATGGCAGAGAAATTTCCCAGAATTATTGGATAATTTTAACATCAATAATGAGAATAGTCAAATACTTGTAGCCACACATAGCCCACTAATTGTTCAATCTTCAGAAAAAGCAGATACTTTTTTATTTAGAAAAGAAGGAGATAAGGTTGTAATAGATCAAAATATGCATCATCTAAGAAATTGGAGGATTGATCAGGTACTTACAAGTAGTTATTTCAATTTGAATAGTGCAAGACCCGTCCATATGGATGACTACATGGTTCTTAGAGAAAAATTAATGAAATCTAATAAATTAACCGAACGAGACGCCGAAGATTTGAAAAAATTCGAGAATGATTTTGGAGTACTACCAACAGGTGAAACAAGTTATGAGATAAGAACCTTTCAATTAATGAATTCGGTTATAGAAGCTAATAAAAATGATAAGGATTAAGAGAAGGCAAAAGTGTCCTGAAATTAAAAATCAACAGAGACAGAATAAAATTTTAATTGAAACAGATGAATTGAAAAATAAGTTTGAAGAATCACAGGTAGACTATGAAAGAAGGACGAAAACTTTGAGTTTCGATTCCAAAATTTATGCGCATGAAAGTATAAAAAATATTTTGAAAACAAGTCAATTTGGAAAATGTGCTTTTTGCGAGAGTAACATAACTCACATATCACATGGCGATGTAGAACACTTTAGACCTAAGAAAGGGTATTGTCAAAATAATAACGATGAACTACATGGTCCAGGTTACTATTGGTTAGCATATGATTTTGAAAATTTAATGTTGGCATGCCAAGTGTGCAATCAACGTGAAAAAAAGAATCTATTTCCTTTAAGAAACCCAGAAAAAAGAAAAATCAGCCATAATGATGCTAATAGTTTAAAAAAAGAAAAACCATTTTTTATTAATCCTCTAAATGAAGAACCAAGTTTTTTCATCAAATTTCATGGCGCACAAGCAGTAGGAATAGATAAAAATCATAGAGGTAAAAAGACAATAGAAAACATAGGACTTAACAGGAAAGGTAAGAATGGAATTAGTGATTTGTTTGAAATGAGGCTAGATTATTTAAAAAAAGTACAGTATACTTATTTTATAGCTAATTGTAATGTTTCTACTCAAATCAGTAGGGAAAAAATTGATGAAGCAAAGGCTTTGATGCAACAATATAGAAGCCCAAAGAGTCAATATTCTGCAATGATAAGAGACAATTTTCTAGAATTATAATTGATTTAAGTATTAAAATGAACAAAGAATTAGAAAACTTAAAACAACAATTTTTAGAGCATTGGCCTATAGAAAGGCTACATACCATGAAACTAGAAGAATATACTAATACTAATAGAGAAGATTCTTTCTGCTATTGGGTAGAACATGTTACTCGTGATTTAGGGAGTATTGTAGGTGGTAGTTCCTATAAATTTGGTGTTTATAAACGAAATGATACCAGTAAAGCCATTGATGCTGATAATAGAAAAACAGATGATGAGTATGCTTGGTTTACCAAATATGGTGAAACAAGGGAAGAGGCTTTTGATGAAGTAAGAAGTATTATTATACAAATAGCAACTCATGCCCAAAGCGACAATTTAGAAGCCATAGATAGCATTGATTTAGGTACGGCGTATAAATGGAAAATAGCCTTTTTATACGGAAAATATAATTGCTTAAATATTTTTAAAGATGAGGTGTTAAAAACAATAGCGAACCATTTTTATATTGCTTCCTATAAAAAAATGAGTTTATCTTCTTTACATAGATCTTTACTAGAAAAGAAAAGAGAGAATCAAGATTATTTTGAGTTTACCCAGGAACTTTGGGAAATTGCTAACTTAAAAACAGAAGGAGTTAAAAAAGAGTTTTTAGATTGGTTAAAAGAAATAGAAACAAGTAATAAATCTGCATCTTATTTAAGGGCAATAGATATTTTAAATGAAATCTTAGAAACGGATTTATATTTAGAAGTAAACATCTCTAAATTAGAATACTTATATGAAGACCTTATAAAAGAGCAAAGAAATAAGGAGGGTAAGTATTATTATCTAGATGCACCTTCCTATGGTAATGGAGGTTTTTATTCCGCGGCAATAAAGGCATTTATAGAATTTTTAACAACAAAAAATAATATGAAAAATATATTTTTAAAAAAAGAAAGACTGTACAAATTCTCCATGGGAATTTTTTTTAAAAAAACACATCTCAGAAATTTAGTATCGGTTTTTGAAGAGAATCAATGGGCAGTGATGTATAGATATACTGGTGCTGGGCAAGGTAACGATTGGGTTAATAGAGTACAAGTGGGAGATTATGTATACATAACCTTTGGAAAAGATAAACTTTTACATCTAGTACAAATAACTTCTGAGTGCAAAGAATTACCTGATGAGATCAGTAAAATCATTGGAGATTCAGATTATGTGTATCGCGAGTATAAGATAATAACCGAACCAAAAATAGAACATACAAGAGAGTTAAGAGGAGAAGCAAGTTTTTGGTTACCTAGTGGAAATTCAACATTAAAAGAGATAACAGACCTCGAAGAGGCTAATAAAATTTTATTTAATCCTTACTATAATGTAAGTTTTTATAACGAGAAGTATGTTTATAAAAATGAATATAAAGATATAAATAAAGATAAACCTATTACAACCAACCAAATACTGTACGGCCCTCCTGGAACAGGTAAAACCTACGAAACTAAAAAAATAGCAGTAGAGCTAATAGATAAAAAGAACTATGGAGATAGTGAAGAAGCTAGGAAGGAAATAGTAAAGCGTTACAATGAATTGTGTGAAAAGGAACAAATAGTATTTACTACCTTTCACCAATCCATGAGTTATGAAGATTTTGTAGAAGGTATTAAGCCTAGAACAGAGGACAAAAAAGTAACCTATGAAGTAGAGGATGGGATATTTAAGTTAATTAGTGACAAA
>NZ_CAZEQU010000008.1:0-70475 GCF_964513065.1 Tenacibaculum xiamenense | reverse complement strand
TTAACATTCAATGTCTCTGAAATGGGAGTTTTTTTAGGTTTGGAAATAGAATACAATTCAAGCCTGTTTAAGTCATCCACTATAGAGCGTTTATTTAACCATTATCAGGTATTGTTAAAGAACATAGTATCAGATATAAAAAGACCTATAGGTGCTATATCAATAGTAACCGAATCAGAGAAACATACATTATTAGAAGAATTTAACTCTACAAAAGTTCCTTATCCAAAAGGAAAGACTTTGGTAGATTTATTTTCAGCCCAGGTTTTAGAAACACCAGACTCTATAGCAGTGGTTTATTCAGATGAATCATTGAGTTATTTGGAGTTAGATAAGCGATCAAATCAGTTGGCTCATTACTTACGAGAACAAGGGGTTAAACCCGATGATTTAATAGGGCTTTGTTTGAGACGAGGATTGGATATGGTTGTAGGTATTTTAGGGATATTAAAATCAGGAGGAGCCTATGTTCCGATAGATCCAGATTACCCACAGGATCGAATCGATTATATAGTAGAAGACACTGGTATTGAATTACTTTTAACTAGTGGAGAAGGGTGCTTTGTAAAAGAAGGAGTTTCACTACTAGATTTAGATAGTGATCGAGAATTGCTCTCAAGTTATTCATCAGGTGATTTAGAAAGAGTTTTAAAACCTGATCATTTGGCTTATGTTATTTACACATCAGGAAGTACAGGAAAACCTAAAGGAGTAATGGTGGAGCATAAAAATATTATAAAACTTGTCAAAAATGAACCCAACATTGCAATTTGTAATGAAGATAAAGTTTTACAGTGGTCGAATTATGCTTTTGATGGATTTATTTATGAGTTTTTTGGTAGTTTGTTAAATGGAGCTCAATTATATTTAATTGATAAACACGTTTCTCACAATGCCGAAGAATTAAAAGATTTCTTGAATAAAAAAGAAATTACAGTTTGTTTTCTAACAACGGCATTGTTTAATAATATAATTGATACAAATCCGAAAGGATTTCCTAGTATCAAAAAGATGTTATTTGGAGGAGAGGCAGCTTCGGTAGCTCGTGTCTTAAATGGAAAATCACATATCAATAAAGGGCAATTATTTAACATTTACGGACCTACAGAAACGGTTGTGTATGCAACAACTTATGAAATAATAAATCAAGAATTGAAAAACATTCCTATTGGTAAACCTCTTAATGATACTCTAACTTATGTAACCAATTCATATATGAGTTTACAACCTATTGGGGTTGTAGGAGAGCTATGCATTGGAGGGGCCGGAGTAGCGCGTGGGTATTTAAATAAAAAAGAACTTACAAAAGAAAAATTCATTGCCAATCCTTTTAAAAATGAAGGGCGTTTGTATAGAACAGGAGATTTGGTTAAATGGTTACCAGATGGTAATATTGAGTTCATAGGAAGAAAAGATAATCAAGTAAAAATACGTGGATATCGAGTAGAGTTAGGAGAGATAGAGGAAGCTCTTTCTAAAGCTCCTTTAGTAGAGAAATGTTGTGTGATAGCTAAAGAAGATGATTTAGGGAATAAGTATTTAGTCGGTTATATTGTTTTAAAAGGTGATTTTAATAAGAATAGTATAGAAAATTACCTCAAACTAACATTACCAGAGTATATGATTCCTCGGTTTTGGACAAAATTAGATTCGTTGCCTATTAATTCAAATGGTAAATTTGATAGAAAAGCGTTATACAATTTAGAGTATAATCATTTACCATTAAAGGAGTATGTAGCTCCCAGAAATGAAATAGAAAAACAATTATGTGATATTTGGCAAGAATTATTAGGTATTGATAGAATAGGAATTCACGATAATTTTTTTGAGTTAGGAGGACATAGTTTAATGGTTTCAAGGTTGGTAACAACCATTAATGATAAACTAAATGCCAACATAAATATTGCAACGATATTTAAAGAACCTTTAATTTCAGAGTTGGCAAAGAATTGTAATACTTTCAGTGGATTTAAAGAGGATATTATAATTCCTTTAAATGAAACCAACAATTCAAAAACTATTTATTTGGCCCCGCCAGTAAGCGGCACCATTAATTGTTATACCGAATTAGCAAAAACTGTTGGTAAAGACCATTCTTTGTATGCTTTTCAGTGCCCTGGACTATCTGGAATTTCATCAACAGTAAAATCAGTTGAAGAATTAGCTTCTGTTTTTATTACTGAAATGCAAAAAATAGACTCAAAAGGTCCTTATAGTATTGGTGGATACTCTTTTGGTGGTATTGTAGCCTATGAAATGGCTTTACAACTAAATGATAGAGGTTATATCGTAGAGGAGCTAATTTTCTTTGATAGCTTACCTTTATTTACAATTAACCGAAAATTAAATAGAGATAAAATCTTTAAAAACATTGTGAAAAATGGAATTGAAGACCTACTAGAGAAAAGTTTTGATTGGTCAATTTTGTCTATTGAAAACAGATCTGAAAAGGAACAGATAGATATTATATTTGACTATATAAAAGACCAAGGTTTTAACATAAAGAAGCCAGATTTAATAGCATTTTTAGAGGTAAATATTAATAATGAATTAGCTGCTTATAACTACCAACCCAAAACACACGCAAAATTAAATACAGTAATTGTTTTATTTAAGGCAATGTTGAATTCAAACAAATTAGAAGTAAATGACTTAGAAATATCAAAAATATTAGAAAAACATGAATATGGATGGAGTCATTATACAAACAAAAAAATAGTTGTACATGAGGTTAATTCTAATCACAATAACATTTTAGAAAAACAAAATATTAAGGAAATATCAAAAGAAATAATGAATAGAAAGCTCATGTCTAATGATGCGTAGAGCTCTTAAAAAGAATTGAATAAATCTATTCAAAATTGATGTAAGAACATAGAAAATGTTTTTTTATCTAAAAAAACACTTTTTTGATTTACACCAGAGTTGATAAACGGTCGAATATTTTGCATAAATATTCAGGATTAACGAAAATACAATTATGTTAAAACTTAAATTAAAACATATAATTGGCTTAATTATTTATGCCATACCGAATACCCTACTAAATTTTGCGATACTATATATAATAAACAATGCTATTTCAGGAAATAGTAATAAACTTTCGGGTTACAATATAGGGTTGGTATTCGTATCAATTATTGCTATTACTTATCTATTAAATATAATATTTCAAAAGTATATTAATAAATACTCTTTCAATTTATTGTATAAAAATGAGAAAAGAGTGTTTAATAAAATTTTAAAAACACCACTTGAAACTCTTGAAAATTTGGGGTCGCAAAGATTTTACACCGTTATAGAAGATTTAAGGATATTCTCAACCTTACCAGAAATTCTTACTCATTCTATGAATTCTATCATGATGCTATTAATTTGTATAGCCTACCTGCTTACTTTGTCCATTACAGCAGGTTTAGTTGTTATTGGAGTAATAGTAGTTATGATGTTTATTTATTTTTTTGCTATGAATGTAATGTCCGAAAAAGTCAACCAACTCCGAAACTACAATGAGTACTATTATAGACTTGTTGAAGATGTTATTAAAGGGTTTAAAGGGTTCAAATTAAGTGTATTCAGACGAAATAAATTAATGAAGTCTTTTCTTTCACCGAATAGAGATAAAGCAGAAAAATTAGACTTTAAAATCAATTATGTTTTTCTATCAATAAGTTTAATTAGTCAATATGGGTTATACTTAATAATAGGTGGGATTCTCTTTATACTACCTGAATTCGGAATTTTAGAAAGGAACAATGTAATTTCTTATGTAGTGGTTTTATTATTTATTATTGGACCTATAAATGATTTAATCAACATGCAAAATATTTATACCAGACTAATAGTTGCTAATTCAAGAATAAAGACATTTATGGACGATTTTAGTAATGAGGAAGAAGTAGTGGAAAATAGTAAAAATACTGTATTTGACTCTTTAGAGTTTAAAGACGTTTGTTTTACTTATGAAAAAGAAAATAAAGGAGACACTTTTGTATTAGGTCCTTTGAATTTATCAATAAAAAAAGGGGAAACCATATTTGTAGTAGGAGGAAACGGAAGTGGTAAAAGTACCTTCGTTAATTTATTAACCGGTTTGTATAAAAAAACGAAAGGAAGTATAATTTTGAATGAAAGAGAAGGTGTAGTAAATGCTACTGATATACAAAACATGATATCAGCCGTGTTTACGGATAATTATATATATTCTAGTAATTACGACAATTATTCTTTGGAAAATAATTTGGAGTATGACGAATTATTGAGCGTAATGGAGTTAAATGAGGTGGTTACTGATAATAAAGAAAAATCAGCAAGAAGAATTTTTTCAAAAGGGCAGAGTAAAAGAATGTCTTTAATTTTGGCATTACTGGAGAAAAAACCTATTCTTGTTTTAGACGAATGGGCGGCAGATCAGGATCCGTATTTTCGCAAAAAATTCTACGAAAATTTATTGCCACAACTTAAAGAAGAGGGGAAAACAATAGTCGCAGTTACTCATGATGATACTTATTTTAAATATGCAGATCGAATTATTAAATTCGATTATGGTAATATTGTTTTAGATGTTGAAGCAAAAAATAATACTTCTTTGGAAACGGTTTTTTGATTAAACAATCGAGTTTTTACATTTCTTAACTTAATAATATCTATACTATTGAATGGTGAATTGGAAATATTTATTTTTTAAAATCAATTAAATCAGGTTCCAAGAACTTTATTTTTGCTTTTTCTGATTCAAAGATATCATAACTATAATGAGTATTTATGAGTTCTCTAAATTCTAGTTTTAATTGTGGGAATTCATTAATGAAATTTAAGAAATTATTTGATCTGGATTTCTGCATAAAATGGTTTACAATTCTTATGGAAACAATTGTTAGAGTGGTATGATATTTATCTCCTTTTCCAACGATTACATCAAAATTTAGAAGTTGTTTTTGAATATCTTTTTCAGCTTGTTTCACTCCGAATTTTTTAATGTACAGCCAAGCTAAACGTAAATGAGCTTCGTGATTGAAAAGTTCGGGGTTTAGAGTACCTTTTGTAAATTGTTCAATAAATTCAGAATCTGAAAGTTGATGGTGATTTGATTTAGTTTTCATTATCTAATTTGTGTTTAATATTGGTTAAGTAACGTTTAACTATCTTAAAAATGTATCCCTCTTCAATAAATTTACTAACTAATGGTGTGCCTTTTTCATACAAGCCAGCATTGTATTCCAACCAAGTAATTTCTGTAGCATTTTTTGTTTTTCCTTGAGTACAATAGATATCTATTCGTTGAATTTCAAAATCATCCCATATAACAAGATACTGAATATGCCCTTTTTCAGGGTTATAATCTGTAACAGTAAGCATCACATCAAGATCATCATATTTTGAAAATAAAACTTGTCCCTTTAACGTTCCTTTTTCCCCTTTTTTTAATTCGATTGGATCCCAATTTGAATAAAGTAATTTACGCCCTCGTGGCTCAAATAGAGGGAACACATTATTAACAGAATAAGCGATTGTATCTTTATAAACAGCTTTAAATCCAACAGTTGGAAAGGTTTCTATAGTTTCAGAAGCAAGAATTTCAATATTCTTTTGTTTATATTTAGATGATTGGCTATTATGTGTTGAAGAATGAGAACTGTGCCCTTTCCCATTGTGATGCTGTCCATTACAACCTATAACCAACAGCATTCCTAAAGTAAGTGTTAAAATATTTTTCATACTGCAAAGTAACGACGCAGTATTTTTAATCTCATTTACATTTGTCGATAAATTGTTTTCTTGCTCGACTTAATTGTGTTGGTGTTATACCAAGATAATTTGCAATATAGTAATGAGGTATACGATTAATTAAACTTGGATATTCTCTTAAAAAAAGCTCATATTTTTCTACAGAATTTAAATTGAGCAAAGAAACCAATCTAGCTTGTAATTGATTGTTTAATTTTTGAAATTGTTTAGTGATAATATCTGTAATTTCTCTATCCTTATTAACGTTATTCATTACTTGTGAATAATCAGCAACCGAAATTTTACAATCCTCTAGAGCCTCAACAGACATTGCTGTATTTGTATTTGGAATATAACTGCCAATAACCATATCATATTCCTGATAGAAATGAGTGGTGATTTCGTTTCCATCATGATCATAAACGAAACCGCGCATAATTCCTTTTTCGATCATTCCAATTTCAATACAAGGTTTCCCTACTTGAAGAAAAAGGGAGCCTTTTTTTATGTGATCTATTCTATGAATAGATTGACTTATAGTTTCTTTTTTCATTTGTAAGGGCTGTCGATAGTTGAAATTTACAAAATAAAAAGATAACCTTTTTGAAATTGAAATGAAGGTTGTTTAATAAGTATATTTTAAAGGCTAATCAAATATTTAATTTTTATTAAGTTAAGCTGAGATTTTTATTCATTTAGCTTTTGTAAATAACCCTATTATTAGGTTTATTAATTTATGCATTATAAAACATATAATTAGTGATACTGTGCCGATCAAAATGGGTAGTATTCCTCCAAATGTGTAAAGCATTCCAACAACAAAACCTAATAAGTATTCAGTAAAATGGACAGGTTTGAAAAAAGCAATAAGAATAGGTAAAAGAATATAGTATTGCAAAATTTCAGCTTGACCAAACTCCCAAAGTAATGATGCTATACTTCCAAAAAGTAACGCAAATAAAAAGCTTCTGAGAATTTTGGAGTCAAAATAGTTAATATTTATTGCTTCAGATTTGATTAATTTATTTCTACGTTTATCAATGAAATGTACACTTAACAAACCTAATACTGGAACAGTTAATAATCCCCACCAATTAGAAATACCTGGCAAGTCTTCGCGTGCCAGAAGGTGATGAGTAATTACTCCTCCTTTAAAATACTCAATTAGAATAAAGGTGAGTGTTAATAGAAAAAGACATACAACAATAAAGGTTTTATTGTTTAATATTGGTTTTGTAGACATTGGTATAGTTAATTTAAATGATTGTAATTTTTAAAAAGATGATTGACTTAAAGTTTTGTTACTGAATGAAATTAATTTAATAATCAAAGTACTCTTAATCTTCTTGCGAACAATTTTGATAAACTAGAGTTATGAGAAAGACAATTTGTTAAATTAGCATTATGCAAGAGTTTATAGATTATATAAAAGAATTTGTCGATTTAAAAGAAGAAACAATAGAGCATATTTTAAGTGTTACTAAAGAGGAGGTTTTTGAAAAAGGAAGACAAATTTTAGATGTTGGAAGAACATGTAAACATTTATATTTTTTGAAAACAGGAAGTATAAGAAGCTTTATTTATCAGAAAGGGAAAGATATCACACACTGGGTTTACGGACCTAATACGCTATTTACTTCTTGGGGAAGTTACATCTTACAAAACCCTTCTAATGAATATTTAGCTGCGATAGATGAATGCACGGTTTTTTCAATTTCTTATGAAAATTGGCAATTATTGTATGAGCAACATTCGGAATTGGAGCGGTTTGGACGTTTAGTGATGGAGCAGGAGTTGGCAATAATAGATGAATTTTACAAAGGATATTATTTTTTATCTGCTAAAGAAAAATATGATTTGTTAGTAAGTGCCTATCCTAATATTACACAAATAGCCAATTTAGGTCATATAGCATCTATGCTTGGAATAAGCCAAGAAACCTTGAGTAGGATTAGAGTGAAATAAAAAAACTCTATTATGGAAAGAGAGGTTCTTCGAAAAGAACAACCCCAATGCAAGCATATGGGGTATCGGTTGAATTTATAATCTTATATTTATAGGCAAGCCTCGTAGAATTAAAACTCTTGGATATCGTCCTACGATTAAAAAACTCTCACAACATTAAATCCGAAAGAAATACTTCCGTTGTTCCAATCTCCTTGAGTTTTTGTTAAAAAAGCACTATCGTTGCTTCCTCTCGAGTTAGAGAAGAGCAATTGGAATACATGACCGCCAGTTTCAATATCAATTCCTATAGTTAGAGGGTTTTTATATATTGATTTTTTGTCTTTGTTAATATTGTATGAATAATCTAAATTTAAACTCATTCGCTTACTAACCTTTAAACTACCTCCGATTCCCATTAAAAATTGATTGTGATTTCTTTTTTTAGTTGCGTTTAAATCTTGTAGGTTTTGCCGAACAAAAGAAGGAGCCAATTGTAATGATAAGTTTTTAGAAACTCTACGAGAGATTAAAAGTTGGAATGTATAACTCATTCGATCAGCAAATTTCAAATTTGGATAATTAGCTTTTTTTAATTCTGAATTGATGTCGGCACTCGTATATCCTACAACGTTGAAAGGAAATTTATTGGATTGTTTGGTTATTTTAACCTTAGCCGTTCCAGAATAAGTTTTTTCAAAACTATCTCTACTTATTCCTAATTGAATATCATCCCAAAAACTATAAACGAGTTGAATTTTAGTGTTAGCTTGATCTAATCCAAAGAATTCATCGATTCCATCTCTTAGCGATCCAAATCGATGTGAAACAATTAAATATAGATCGCCTTTATCAGCAACTTTTGTTGATTGTAAGTTCCCTATTTGCATCGTTTTAAACGCTGGTAAATCAAATAGTTTTACATGCTTAGTTTCGTTGTTAAGCTCATCTAATAAATCATCTTGAGCAATTATAATCTGAGATAAAAAAAGAATGAAAAGGAAAAATTTTACTTTAGTATGCATTGATTTAGTTTTAGTTCTTCTAGTAAATCGTCGTACCCAATAACACGACCTTTTATCGTAATGTTTTGATTTAAGTTTATTGTTTTGATTTTATGAGAATTTTTAAATTGACAAAATATTTGGCGATTAATGATTATCCCTTTATTTCCAAGTTCTGAAACCTTTCCACTTAGCTCTACTATTTTAGAATTCCACTTACTAAAATCATTACTAGCTATTTCTAAAAAATCTGTTGACTTTCCCTTATAGTTAATAGAAAGTTCTTCAATTGTTTTGCGTGGTTTATAGGAATACTTATATATAGAATAAAATGTTAAAATGAAAAGGAAGCATAATAGGATAACCTTAGTTTTTTTGAAGTAACTCATAATTTATAGAAACATTTATTTGATTCGCAATTTTCTTACGAACAATGCTTGGTATTTTTATATTGAAATCTTGTGGCTTTAAAGAGAAATTAGATAATAATTTAATTTTGTTTTGCTGAAAAAAAACTGTAGCTGTTGTGTTGATATCCTTCTTTTTCCCTCTAATAGTAAGTGTTCCAAGCAAAGGAAATACTTGTTGTTTTTTTATTTTCTCTAAGGTGAAACCACTTATTTTTCCTCTAAAAACTGCTTTAGGGTAGCGCTCTGATTCCATATAATTTTCATTAAAATGTTCTTGCATTAATGCTACTTTGAATTGAAAAGAATTTATGAAAAGTTGAACTGCAATATCTCCAGTATCCACTTTTAAAATTGAAGAGGAACTATTATTTATGGCTTCAATGGGTTCAAAAGCGTCTACCGAAGCTTTAAAATGGGTTGTACCCGTTCTAGTAAAATATTTTTGAGCTGCTATTGATTGTGAAAATAATAGTATTGTTAATATGATTAAATTTTTCATGTTTGATGTGTTTTGAGTTATTCAATGTAGCCATCGACTTTCCACTTGTCGAAGAGAGCTCTATTAGCCGCAGTTAAAAGGCCATTTTGAGGCATAGGATTGGCACCATCATTTATACGAGTTATCAAATTTCCATTTTGAGCGGAGTTTTTTACTTGGACATACGATTCTAGAATTAATCCATTAGCGGGGTTTATTGAACTATGACAGGTTAAGCAGTTATTAAATATGATTGGCTGAATGTCTCTTTGATAAGTTACAGTTCTATCAATAGGAACTCCTGTTAAAGGAATTTCCGCGGTTGTGCAGCTAAAGCCTAATAGAACAGTGGCTAAATAAAATATTTTTCTCATTCTTTTAATTTTCAACATTAACATTGGTTATATTTTCTATTTTGTTTTCTAACGGATTTATAATTAGTAATTTACTTATACTTAAAATATCTCCTTCCCTAGGGGCACCATCTCCGTTTTTATCGGCAGCAATTGTTAGGTAGTAATTTCCTGGATGCAAATAGGTGTATAAAAATGTATTCTCATTATTTTCTAAAATGGGAAAGTGCAAGATGGTATTAAAAGCAGCCGTATCTGATGTTAAGTAGCCATTGGTATCTGTTAAAGGTGCTTTTGATAAATACACGAGCAAATTTGTATTTGTAATCTCACTATTTCTCGTAATATTTACAGTTAAAGTACCTAATCTTGGATGATCTGTAATAATATATGGATCTCCGGATTGAGGAGCTAATTCATACACATCGTTATTTGTTTGTGAAGCTAAAAATGTTGCCGATTTAGCTGGTTGTCCTGCTTGTTCAGTGTATAAATGATCTGGATTAAATCCGTTAGCAAAATCTAAACTATCATCGATTGTGTTTTCAGGAAAACCAGTAGCATTTTGAGCGGCAAATGCTAGTTCCAGATGCATTTTCTTTCCTTTGAAAGTCATATGTCGGGAAGGTACACGGTTTCCTAAATTACTGGTATATGAATTAAAGTATAGTTCATCACCTTTAAATCGAAGTTCCATGTACATAATTCCAGTTCCACCAATAGCATCAACCAATCTATAATATTTACCTTCAGCACCTCTGTCTTCAACTTTGTCCATTACGAAATAACTTGTACGGTAAATTCCATTAAGTAATCCCCCATTACGTGCCATAATGGTTCTTACTCCTTTATAATTTGTTATAAAAAATGAAGTGAAAAGATTTCCTAAGGTACCTCCTTCATGAATGCCATGTATATGTGATTTTGAAATGGCTCTATAATCCCAAGCAAACCAGGGGTATTCATCTGCAATCACTTTATTCATCCCAACCCAATGTCCTTGCATTTTCTCAAGAAAATCGAATCCGTCAAGCGTAATATCCATAGGAATTACTTCCGTAGAGGGATTTGTTGGAGTGTTAGGAAGAGTTCCTTCAGTGATATCTCTTACGTTGTCTTCACATCCAATTAAAAAAAGAACAAAAAATGCTCCAAAAAGAAAGTGTCTTTTTTTCATAATTTAGTTTTTATTAATGTTTTCTAGTCCAAGTTTCTATTGAAGGTTTGTTGTGTATGAAGGTGGTGACTTCTAAAGTGTCCGTATGCATGACCTTAATTTCATAGTTTCGAGAAGTTGTTTGAGTGGCTCCAGATACTGCATCTATAAAAAGGTGATCATCATACCTTAAATTTTTAATAAAAATATCTTTAGTAGTACCTGTCTCGTGAAGTATGGTCGTTCCATCATTATAGTAGAGAAGTTTACCAATTATATTATGATTAACTTTTTCAAATTTATAGGTAGCTCTATAAAACTTGCTATTAGTTTTCCATATTCCCAAAAGCCTATTATCAAAAGGTTTAGAACAGCTTAAAAAAAAGATGATAACAATAAATAAAGATTGTTTCATGATCAATAATTTAACATTGATGCAAAAATGTAAAGGATGTTAAGAAGTTTTTTTGACCTATGTCAAAATCATATTTTAAGGCTTTGACAAATTTTGATTACTTTAATATTTTGACATAAGTCAAAAGAAAGTGGAATCTTGTTTATCAATTTTGTACAAAATTATTCAAGATGAAAAATTCAACCTTATTGATTAGAAGTTTGTTAGTTATTATTGCTCTAACTGGTTTTGCTCATTTCTTTTATTATAATTATGATTTGAACGGAGAAGATAATCTCATTTCTTTTTTTTCTAAAACCTTGCAATGGGAGAATGTAGAATATTGGTTTTATATACTTAATGATTTGAGTTTGGTTTATATAATTATTCCTTTCTTTTTTATTGAATTGATTCGGCATGCTTTTTTGAGAAGATTAAGCAAAGACTTGATTTTAGATAGTATCGCTAATATCATAACTTTTGGAGGTTTCTTTTTAATAGAAATCATTCTAGGTATTTTGGCAATAACTAAGCTCTATTATTGGATATATAATAATCTTAGTTTACCTCATTTAGATATTAACTGGGCTACAATAATAGCTTGTATATTATTAGCTGACTTTGCTTACTATTGGGAACACAGAACAATGCATCGAATAGGAATAGGTTGGGCTACTCACACTGTACACCATAGTTCACCTCATTTTAATATGTCGGTAGCCTATAGGTTTGGTCCTTTGGATGCTATTTTACCTATCATTTTTTCACTACCAATTGTTATGCTAGGTTTTGACCCAATATTAGTACTTCTATCTGAGGTATTTGTTCAAGTATTTCAAACATTATTACATACTGAAATTATTGGAAAATTAATAAAACCTGTGGAGTTCATTTTTAATACACCGTCACATCATAGAGTTCATCATGGATCTAATCGACAGTATTGGGATAAGAATTATGGAGGAATATTAATAATTTGGGATAGATTTCTAGGAACTTTTGAGCCTGAAAAAGAAAAGGTTGTATATGGAATATCTGAACCATTGAATAGCATAAACCCTATTAAAGTGTTCTTTCATGGTATAACACGATTGAGGGATAAATTGAGTAAGGTATCTGGAATAGGTAATAAATTACGAGTATTTATAAAACCACCTGATTGGATGCCAAAGGATAAATCCAAGAATGATAATCTAGAATAAATTTAGATGAATTTGTTTGATATTTTAATATTCTTATAAATATAAAATGAACATTATTGCTAATGGCTATGTAATAAGATTGTTTTTTTATTGATTTCAGAATTATTTATAAAGAAGTAATTAAAGTTTAAATACTTTTCAATGGGTAAAGGGAATGTTTGTAATTAAATTTAAGATGAACAGTAATGGAAATTATCCTTTTAAAGAACAAATAGATTAGGAGAAATTGTATTAAAAAATTGCTTTAAAGGCGCGGTCAAAGTATTTTTGCACTATAATTTAGTTATCTCTTGTTAGAGTTGACAATAAAAACAAAAAGTATCCCTAAACTTTAAAATATTAAATGAGTAAGCAAATTTTAGTATCTATTCTTTTTTTTATTTTTTCCCTTCAAGTTTTCTCTCAAAAGTCGATAGAAGAATTAACTCAGCAGTTAAAAAGTACTTCTGATAAAGAAGTTCGATTTAAAATTTTAGAAAAATTAACTAATAAAACCACGAACGAAAATTCTGACAGAAAAGTTGTTTTCTTAAAAGAGTATCTGTTGTTGGCTAAACACTTTGAAGAATATGATTTATTAGCTCAGAAGTCACGCTTTTTAATTGAAAATTTTACCAGTTTAGGTCAACTAGATTCAACGAAGTATTATGTCGATAAAATGTTGAGCTATCAACAATATTTTAAGGATGCTACAACTGAAGCTCATTTATTACTCAAAAGAGCTAGTTACTATTATAATACGGATCAATACCAAAAAGCACTTATAGATTATAAGCGCTCTGGAGATATATTTATTGAGGAAAATAAAGGGGTTATTAATGCAGCTGATGCAAGACTTTTTGCAGCTCAAGTATATAATGATTTAAATGACTTTTTAAATGCAGTTACTTATTATGAAGAAGCATATAAGCTGTACGATAAATTAGAAGATAATTTTTATAAAAACTTCACATTATCGGAATTAGCTAGCATTTATGCGAAAAATGGTTTTCATCAAAAAGCCATCACTGAGCGTGAAAGAAATTTGGCTAACGCGAAGGAAACGAAGGATTACCAAGCTTTGTATTATGCGTATGGTAATTTGGCGAGGATAAATTTTAAAGTTCAAAAATATGATAAAGTTAGAAAGTATATTGATTCAACATTATTGTATACGGATAGTATAAAGAATAAACAGCAGCATATATTATCAGAGCTTTTTTTGGCAAGTTTAAATGTAGACTATTATTTAAAACAAGATAATATAACAGAAGCCGAAAAATACTTAGAAAAAACGGAAAAATTAGCAAAAGAAACGAGTGCTCCTGATTTTTTTCAAAGAATGAATTATGAGTACCAAGCAAAAGTATACACCCAAAAGAAAGATTATGTTAAAGCTGAAAGTGCATTAAAAAAGGTATTAGCTTTGAAAGGGGTAGAAGGGCAAGGTGAAAAAGTTAAAAGGGCAGAAAAGGAAATAGCAAAAGTATATGGTGCGACACAACGATATAAAAAAGCATACGAACATTTAAGCGCCTATTTACAATTAGAAGAAGCCAGCAATAAAATAATAAAAGATAATACGTTTTTATATTACCAAGCAAAGTTTGAGACAGATCGAAAAGATCAAGAAATATTTAAGAAGAAAACTGAAATTGAGCTATTAGAAAAAGATAAAGAAATTGAAAAATACAAAAGTAGAGTTACAGTAGCTATTTCACTTATTGTTGTTTTAATATTATTTATGGTTTTTTATGTGCTTTGGAGACGAGCAAAAAGAAAACGAAAAGCTTTAGCAAGAGAGATAGTAGATTTAAATACAGAAGTTACTACAAAAAAAGAAGAAGTTAACGAACTCCTTACAGAAACGCTAACCCATCTCCGAACTAAAGAAAAACTGGCTGATAATTTGAATAAGTTATCTCAGGAAAAAGAAGGTGTTACACTTAAGAGTATTATAGCCGATTTAAAGGCAGATAAATTAGAAGATTCAAAAATTTTGGTGTTGAGGAAAAATATCGAAACTCTAAATTATGAATTTTTGAAAAAAATAAAAGAGCTTCATCCCAATCTTACAAAAACGGATATTGAGGTTTGTTCTTTTATAAAAATTGGATTTTCGAGAACAGAAATAGCAACACTCCGACAGACTAGTATTGAGGCTATTAAATCGACAAGATATCGATTGAAAAAGAAGCTAAATCTTACAGCGAACGATTCTTTGGATGATTATATTCGTTCACTTTAAAGGTTGTTAGTTATAGATATTGTTCTAATTTTTTCAATATATTAATTGATAGTAATTCTTCTTAAAAGAAGAGTTTTTTATGTCTTATTTGAGTAAAGTTTATAAATTGAAAGCGTGACTTCCTTTAGTATTCATAATTCCTTTAATTTTGTACTAGTTAATTATTTCTAAGAGTTTATGCGAAGAATTATTTACTTTTTTTTAGTTTTTATATCCTTAAAATCTTTTTCTCAGGAAACCGATTCGTTATTATTAAAAATAAAAAAAGAGATTGCTAACTCAAAAAATGATTCCATTAAAATAGTTAATTATCTATGGTTAAATAAATATTATCATGCACGCGATTTAAAAAAGGCTGATTCTCTTTTAACTGAGATTTTAACGATGTTAGACACAGTTAAGTTTGATACTAGAAAACATCGTGGTCAAATATTTGAAAGACGAGGAATTATTTCTCGAATAAGATCCGATTACCCAGAGTCTCTGAAGAATTATAATAAAGCTAAATCTCTATATGAGGAAATAAAAGACACGAATAAAATTATAAATGTTAATATCAACATTGGTAATTTATATGACTATCAATATGACTATAGTGAGGGAGCCAAGTATTTTAAAAAGGCTATTGAGATAAATAAAAAACCTTTCAAAAAACAACTAGGAATAAGTTATAGATTGCTTTCTGGTAATTTTGACTTCAGAGAGATGAAAGATTCTGCTTTTTATTATTTAAAAAAGGCAAGAATTATTTTTAAAGATATAGGTGCTGATTTCGAGTATTTTGCATCTAATATTACATTTGTTAGATTTTCATTGGAAGATTTTGATCCCAAATTTTACTCAAAAAATTTGGATGGTAAATCGATATTGGATGTTTCAGCTCAAAAATATTCTTTGAATGATTTAGTAAAAATGGCCAGAAAAACCACAAACTATTTTAAAAAAGAAGAGCATAAACATTATTTAAGTGAATGCTATTATGACTTAACAAAGCTTTATTTTATGCTCAATAGGTTTTCGTTAGCAAAAACCTATGCAGATTCAACAATTCAGGTAGCTCATCGAGTTGAAAAGAAGCATCTAGAATCAATGACGTATAAATTGAGGGCACAGATAAATGAGAAATCGGGTAAACTTTATAAAGCTTTAGATGATTTTAAGGTATATGATAAAATGCAGAATGAAATTTATACCGAAAATAAAACTAGGGAAGTATTGGAGTTGGAATTTGCTAATAAAAAGACGAAGGACAGTATCCTTTTTGTTAAGCAAAAGGAAATATTTGTTTTAGAAAAAGATAAGGCATTAGCTCAAAATAAATTTATTCTTCTTTTAAGTCTTGTTGGGGTGTTTATTGCATTTTTTGTTATTAGGAATATAAGACTAAAATGGTTAAAAGAACGTAGAGAAGGGAAGAGGTTTAAGCAGCAGTTAAAACAAAGCGATAATGAGATTTTTGCTTTAAATACTGATAAGCAAAAATTGACAGAGGAAGTAAATGAACTCCTTACAGAAACTTTAACACATCTTCGAACTAAAGAAAAATTGGCTGATAATTTGAATAAATTATCTCAAGAAAAAGAAGGTGTTACACTAACTAGTATTATCGCTGATTTAAAAGCAGATAAACTGGAAGATTCTAAAATTTTGGTATTGAGAAGAAATATCGAAACTCTAAACTATGAGTTTTTGAAAAAAATTAAAGAACTTCATCCGAACCTTACAAAAACAGATATAGAGGTTTGTTCTTTTATAAAAATTGGATTTTCAAGATCTGAAATAGCCAGACTAAGACAAACCAGTATTGAGGCTATTAAATCTACAAGATATCGATTAAAAAAGAAGCTAAATCTTACAGCGAACGATTCTTTAGACGAATACATTCGTACACTTTAGAACTTTTTAACTCAATTATATCCTTGCTCATTTTCGACAAGGGTGCAAAAAGTGTAAATATAAACCTTTGATAATTAGGTTTTTTAGGTGTTTGCACCCCTTTTTGCACCCTATGATTTCTTTTGAAAAGGTAAGGAACTGAATATTTTTGCCACGTCTTTTAATCTAATAATGAAGAACTGACATGGTAAAAAAACACTATCTACTTTTTTGTTTCATTGCAATACTTTCAATAAAAACAAAAGCGCAATACATTTCAATTCAAATTATAAATTTTGATACTACATTAAATGTTCTTTGGGATCATGTCATTTTAAGTAATGAGCAAAAACAAAACATAGAAATCAATAGTATTCAACTATCTAATCAATTAAAATAATTTTTATTCAACATAACACATCAAAGACATTATGAAAATAAAATTACTTTGTATTACAATTTTGGTTTTTATGTCAGCATATAGCCAAGATTCCTGTTCACTTAATGAAACACTTTTTTCAGGAACAGTTACAACTGCTGCTGTAGGAGGTACGAAACTTAAGGCTAGTGATGCAACTTCAAATCATAGATTTGGAGAACGCGTTGCGATAGACGGTAATGTTGCAGCAGTGTCTTCACGAAGTAATGCTGAAGCAGCAGGGAAAGTTTACATTTTTACGAACGATGGATCAGGGAATTGGACACAGCAAACAATAATAACTGCTAATGATGGTTTTGCTGGTGATAATTTTGGATCGGATGTAGCTCTAGAAGGAAATTACTTGGTAGTAGGAGCACGTTCTCAATTAGATAAGAATGATGTAGATACTGGAGCAGCCTATTTATTTGAATACAATGGCATAAGTGCATGGACTCAGGTAACACGTTTTGAGCCTAGTGATGGTACAACAGACAATCGTTTTGGAACTTCGGTTGCTATTGAAGGTGATTTAATCCTTATTGGGGCTCGAAAGGGATGTACAGGAGGATGTGCATATTTGTTTGAAAATGATGGTACAAATACATTTACATATACAGAAACAAAGTTAGAGCCGCAAGTACAGTCGGGATATGATGGTGCTCGATTTGGTGAAACAGTAGTTCTAGAAGATGGCCGTGCTTATGTTGGTGGACCTTACGATTACTCTTCTGTTGGTAGAGCTTCAGCAGGGTCAGTACAAGTATGGGATCAAGCAAATGATGGTACTTGGTCACGTACACATAGATTAAGAGGAACAGAAACTTCGGAATCATTCGGTTGGGAAATGGATGTAGAAGGAGATTACTTAGCGATTGGAGCTATGAATTTTGAATTATCAAGTACGCCAGAGGCAGATCAAGGTAGGGTTTATGTATATAAAGCCGATAGCAATGGAGATTATTTGGAGGAGAATCGAGTAATGATTCAAAATGATGACAAAGATAGTTTTATGGATCAACGCTTTGGAAGTGCGGTAGCTTTAGAAGATGGATTTCTATATGTAGGGACTTGGGGTGCTGGTAATACCAATGGAGATGCCGTTTATATTTTTAAAGATGACGGAACTAACAATTGGACCCAAATAGCGAAGATAACAACAGGTTCGGGTTGGGATGAATTTTCTAACAAAGCTGTAGTTGTTTCTTATCCTAACTTATTGATAGGACAAAATGAAGATGATAGTCCTTCAAATTCAGGAGCTGTACATTTTATTCCATTAGCAAGCACTGTTACGCCAACTGCATCTATAACTGAAGTAAGAGGAACATTCATTAATCAAAATAATGGAAGTATAAAAGTGAATTTTGATGATGAAGCAACGCGATCTGAAATCAAATTCAGTATTGATGGCGGAACTACGTATCCCTATGTGTTTAATGATGATGCTCTTACAGGAGAGATTACAAATCTAGGGATAGGCTCTTACAATTTAAAAGCGACATTCAATAACGGTTCATGTGTTTTAAATTTAGGTAACGTTAGCGTGAATCAAGTATCCTATACAGCAATCCCTGATGCTGCTTTTGAAGCTGCTTTGGAATCTTTGGGATATGATGATATTTCTGGAGATGGTCAAGTGCCAACTTCCTTAATTGAATCGCTTACCATATTAAACATTAGTAGTAAAGGAATAACAGATTTAACAGGGATAGAAGATTTTACTGCATTAACAGATTTAAACTGTGAAAATAATACACTTACTTCTTTAGATGTAAGTATGAATACCAATCTTCAAAATTTAATTTTCAATGAAAACGATGTCGCTAGTTTGGTTCTTGGAGCGAATACAAACTTAGCGTCTGTTGAAGGAAAATATAATCAATTAAACTCTATTGATATAACACAAAATACAGGGTTAACATTTCTGAACATTAGAAATAATCTTATTACAAGTATTGATGTTTCTAATAATACTTTGCTTCAAACATTGAATATACGTGAGTGTGCCAACGTAACCGATTTGAATGTATCAAACAATGTTAACCTTAAGTATTTGTACTTACAAGATGTATCCTTAACGAATTTAGACGTTTCTCAGAATACATTGTTAGAAGTAATCGCTTTAGAACGAAATAACCTTTCTAGTATTGATGTGTCAAACAACTTAGCACTAAGACAGCTTAGAGTTGCTGATAATAATTTAACCAGATTAGATGCTTCTGGTAATCCAGTATTAACTCGAGTTTCTTGTGAAAATAACAATCTGTCATATTTAAATGTTCAGAATGGAAACAATACAATAATATCCAATGGTGATTTTAATGCAACTGGAAATACTTTATTAAGCTGTATTAAAGTGGACGATGCCTCTTGGAGTAATTCTAATTGGACAAATATTGATTCAGGTGTAACATTTTTCAATACAGGGTTTTGTCGATACACATCTATTCCTGATTCAAACTTCGAAGCTAGTCTATACAATTTAGGTTATGATGATGTTTCGGGTGATGGGAGAGTACCTACCGACAATATTGAAAATGTAACTTCTTTAGATTTAAGAAGTGATGCCATTGCTGATTTAACAGGTATTGAAGATTTTATCTCATTAACATTCTTAAATCTTAAGAATAATAATTTAACGTCTATAAACTTAAGCAATAATGCAGAATTAGAAACTCTAGGAGTTAGTGAGAATAGTTTAACAGCTATTGATCTTTCTAAAAATTTAAAACTAGCATCTTTAGATATTGGAGCTAATCCAATTACATCGCTAGACGTTTCGAATAATACAGCCTTAACTAGGTTAGAAGCTCCCGTAACAGATATCACTTCCATTGATGTAAGTAAATTAACACAACTTAGTTTCTTGGAATTATTTCAAACGGATATTACCTCTTTAGATTTAAGTAACAATTTGGCTTTAGGAAAAGTAATTCTTTATAAAACTAAGCTGACCGCTCTTGACGTATCATTAAATACGGAATTGACACAGTTACGTATTGATAATACGAATATTGCTTCAATTGATTTATCTACAAATACAAAGCTCGATGAAGTTAGAGTAAATGGTTCTTTGATTACCTCAATAGATTTGACAAATCAATCTGCTTTAACTCAGTTTTATGGGCAAACAGGAGTTTTAGAATATATTAATATCAGAAATGGTAATAATTCCAACATAACCAATTTTGATGTTAGAAATAATGATGATTTAACTTGTATAACTGTTGATGATGCAACCTATAGTACAACTAACTGGACAAATATTGGAACATCAACAAATTTTATAGAAGGTCTTTATTGTGATTATACTGATATTCCTGATGCAAACTTTGAATCACAATTAGAGTCTTTGGGGTATGATGATATCCCTGGTGATGGTAAAGTTCCTACAAGGTTAATTAAAGAGGTAAGCTCGTTAACCATAAATAACAAATCAATAACCGATTTCACGGGTATAGAAGACTTTGTTGGGTTAACATATTTAGATGTTGGAAATAACAAAGCAACGAGTATTGATATTTCTAATTTGGTGTTACTTGAGTTTGTAAGACTAGATGGAATGTCGCTAACGTCAATTGATTTAACGAACAACACCGCTCTTGTCGATTTACGTTGTTCGTTTAACTCAGGGATTACAAGTATTGACTTATCTAAGAATACTTTGCTTGAAACGGCACATATAGGAAATAATAGTATTGCTAATATCGATATAAGTAGTAATACGTTGTTATATGATTTACGTCTTTCTGGTAACAACTTAACAACAATCAGCTTAACAAATAATACTGCGTTACAAACACTAATAGTAAGTAATAACCCTATATCAAATTTAGATTTATCAACAAATACAGCGCTTACATCTTTATATGCAAGTAGTTGTGGTTTAACAACGGTAACCAATATAAATTCAACGGTTTTACAATATTTATATCTTCAAAAGAATACACTCACAAGTATTGACTTTTCGAAAAGTGCTGCTAGCATAGAAGCTATTTATCTTTTTGAAAACAGTTTAACCGATATTGATGTTTCAGGAGCAATTAATTTGAAAAAAATATCTATTTATGATAATAACTTGATCGATCTAAATTTATCGGAGGCAACAGGTTTGGAAGAAGTATATGCTTCGGATAACGATTTATCTAATTTCAATTTAAAAAATGGAAATAATACAGCAATTCATGAGTTTCATGCTGATAACAATCCTTCTTTAACTTGTATTTTAGTTGATGATGCTTCGTTAAGTACTACTAGATGGTCTAGCGATATAGATAATAAAGCTAGTTTCAGCGATACTTACTGCCGTTATACAGCGATTCCAGATTCAATATTTGAAACAAGATTGGAATCTTTAGGATATGATGATATTTCTGGAGATGGACAAGTTCCAACTGTATTAATTGAAACGGTAACATCATTAACTGTAAATGATCTTGGAATTAACGAATTAACGGGAATAGAAGATTTTACAGCTCTAGTTACATTAAATGCCAGAGGTAACAATTTTACTACGTTAGATATGAGTCAGAACCTTCTATTGGAACACTTATATATCAATAGCAATAACTTGTCTTCAATAGATGTTTCTACTAATGTTTTGTTAAGAAATTTAAATATTGGTTCTAATAGTATTACCTCGCTTGATCTATCTAAAAATCCTGACCTTAGAGATCTTTGGGTACAAGGAAATGGAGGGTTAACTTCTTTAGATCTTAGTAATAATCTTGAATTAAGAGAATTGTATACATACAGCTCTGGTGTATCAACATTAGACTTAAGTATTCATGCAGAATTTAGAATACTTTCTGCTTATAGAACACCTCTAGCATCGATAGATCTTTCGAATAATCCTGAATTAAGGTCGCTACGTGTTGACGAAACTAATGTTACATTATTAGATTTAACTAACAACACAAAACTTGAAACATTACGTGTGAATGATACAGGTATTTCAAGTTTAGATTTAAGTAGTCAAAGTGCTTTAGAAAAACTTTGGGCACACGATACTAGTTTAAGTTACTTAAATGTTAAAAACGGAAATAATACTAATGTAATTACATTTGAGATAGAAAACAATCCTTCTTTAACTTGTGTTTTGGTTGATGATGCTGCATATAGCACAACAAACTGGACCAATAAAGATAGCACGACAAATTTCGGTGTTAACTATTGCGATTATACTAGTATTCCTGATCCCAATTTTGAGGCGGCCTTAGAAGCTTTAGGATATGATGATATCTCAGGTGATGGACAGGTTCCAACAGATTTAATAGAGGTAGTTACTAGCTTAAATGTAGGTAGTAAAAATATTACTGATTTAACGGGTATCGAAGATTTTAAAGTATTGGAGGTATTAAGAGTAAACGCAAACCAATTAACTTCTATAGATTTAAGTAATAATGCAGCTTTAAAAACGTTTGCAGCAGATTCAAATTTCTTGAAAAGTTTGAATGTTAATGGTCTTGTGAACTTAACAAGTATTAACGTTTATGGCAATCTTATTGAAAGTATAGATGTTAGCACAAATACCGCGTTAACGAGTTTAGACATTTTTCAGAATAAATTAACGAGTATAGATGTATCTGCTAATACAAATCTTGAACGCTTATTTTGTAACAGTAATGATATAACAAGTATAGATGTTAGTGCAAATAGTAAGTTAAAATCACTTGTTTGTAAAGACAACGACTTAGTTTATTTGAATGTAAAAAATGGAAACAATAGCAATTTCACTGAATTTGATGCAGTAAACAATGCTGAATTAACATGTATTACTGTTGATGATGTTGCTTATAGTACTACAAATTGGACAAACATAGATAGTCAATCGAATTTCAATGAAAACAGATGTGATCAAGTTCAAGTGTCTTTAAAAGTTTATTTACAAGGAGCCTACATAAATCCAAATATAGGAGAAGAAGCTTTAATGCGAGATGATTTAAGAATTGGTGGTGGTATTTATGGAGGCACATCTCCATATGCAGATGGAGCAATGGTTTCTGAATCTATAAAAACAGATGATGCAGGAATTGATTCTATGGTAGACTGGGTTTGGGTAGAGTTGAGAGATGCTAACGATCCAAGTATAGTAATAGCAGGAAAGTCTGGAGTGCTTCAACGCGATGGTGACATTGTAGATGTTACAGACGATAGAATTTCACCGCTTTCTTTTCAAACAACTCCTGGTAATTACTATATCGTAGTCAAGCATAGAAATCACTTAAGTATTATGACTTCAACGGCGATTGATTTATCAGATATTTCTACGAATGTTGATTTAACATCTGATGTTTCAAATGTTACCGGAGGAATAAATTCAGTTACCGATTTGGGGAATGGAATATTTGCAATGATTTCAGGAGACTATGACGAAAATGGACAAATTCAGAATATTGATACGAATTCCATTATTCAAAAACTAGGTGTTTCAGGATATAATAATGCCGATTTAGATATGAACGGTCAGGTACAAAATGCCGATATCAACAATTTATTAAATCCGAATGTTGGTAAAGGCGAGCAGTTTTAATATTAAAAGTAGTGTTCAAAGTTGTTTTGTCACCTCGAGCACAGTCGAGAGGTTATTTTTGGTAGGTTAATTACTAAAAATTACTACTGGGCTCGATAAGACAATCCTTTTAAATAATGTAGAAATAACATTTTTATAAGTAAAATAGTAGAAGGGGGCATAAAAACACCTCTGTAATACTAGTAAAATAAGGTTTTTTGTTTTTTGCACCCCTTTTTGCACCCTATGATTTCTTTTTAGAATCTTTAAAATGAAATAGTATTGCACCGTTGTTTTGCCAGAGTGTTTAAAACTAAAAAATGAGAGAATACTCATGAATTTTTGAAATCTAGCGAGCAACAATTTTAAAAACATAAAGAATAAAAACGTAAATAAATTTTCCCTAAACATGAAACTTAAAAAAGATTTAAAAAATAATTTTAGCTCGAATGGTGTGAAGAGATTGAGTGCATTTTTATGCTTATTTCTTTTTTCATTAATTGCTTATTCACAAACTCCAGAAGGATTTAATTACCAGTCGGTAGTAAGAAATGCTTCAGGAGAAGTATTATCAAGCACCAATGTAGGTGTACAGTTTAAACTACATGAGGCAACAGCAGACGGAACAGTGGTTTATACAGAAACTCACACAGCTACTACAAATGCATATGGAGTGTTTAATTTAGTAGTAGGTCAAGGTACTACAGGAGATACTTTTTCAACGATAGATTGGTCATCTAATAATCATTTTTTAGAAGTAAGTATCGATACTGCAGGAGGAACAACTTACGTGAGTATGGGGACTACACAGTTGTTAAGTGTGCCTTATGCATTACAAGCGAAGTATGTAGAGAATGGAGATAATTTAGGAAATCACACATTAACTGAAAACATAAAAACTGATGGAAAATGGATTTCAAATGATGGTGATGATGAAGGACTTTTGGTAAATTCTGGAGGAAGAGTAACTACATCACACAAATTATTCTTAGGTAGTAATATTAATCTAGATACGCATTGGATTAATGGAGATGGAACAGATAATAAAGGTATCCAATTTGATGCAAGCGGGAATGTAAATTTAGGTGGAAATATAAAGTTAAATGACAACTGGTTGTCTAATGATGGAGATAACGAAGGAATTAAGATATTAGATAATGGTACTATTGAACTTACTGGTAACATAAAATTAGGAGACAATTGGATTAACAACGATGGGGGAGATGAAGGTATTGCGATTAAAACTGATGGTAGTGTTGGAATTGGAGAATCAAATCCTCAAACAAGTTTAGATGTTGTAGATAATGCTGTTATAGGAAATATCGCGGTAGGTTCGCAGAGTACTACTCAGAGTGCTTCTAACCAAAAAGATGAAGGTTACATGACTACACCATGGATATATACCTCTGCAATACAGGCACCAGGAGAGCGTGATAGCTCACCAACAATGATTGCTGTTGGAGGAGATAATAATTTTGGTAAATCAGATGAAATCCATTTTGTTACTAATGGAGCATCTCAAGTTGAAGTATCAAATAACCTATTAAGTGTTTCTGGAGACATTAAAACAACAGGTAGTTTAGAGTTTGATGGTATAATAACCACTACTTCTACAGAAAATCAGGTTTTTGGTACTTATGATAATACTAGTAATCTTTCAAATCTTGAAAGTAGAAATGTGGTTATTGGATACCAAGCCGCAGAAGGAGCTCAATCTGGAGATAGTAATGTTGTTATTGGATACTTTGCTGGTTATAATTTAAACGGAGATTCTAATGTATTGATTGGAACAGCAGCAGGAGCAGGTGGTACATTTTCTAATCAGTTACATATTCGGGATTTAATTTATGGAGAGTTTGACAACGATTTATTACAAGTAAAAGGACAATTAAAAGTTGATGAAAACATCGCTACCGATGGAAATGTAATTATTGACGAAGATGGTGATGATCTTAGAGCAGCTGGTGCGGCGAATAATGTAGAAATTATTTCTGTAATCGTCGATACTGATGGATCATTAAATTCCAATGTTACTAACTCATCAGGTATTACGACATCCTTAAGCGGTAGCACATATACCGTAAATTACTCTAATCACTTTTCGGGTATTCCTTCTGTGACTATAACATGCGTAGCTTCAAGTTCTAACACTAGGGCGGCACAAATAACTTCTCTGGCGCAAGGAAAAGTTGAATACATGGTTAGAAGCTCAGGGGGTGATAATAAAACCGATGCTATAACTGTTTTGCAAATTATAGGAAAAAGAAAGTAAGAATATGAAATGAGCCATAACAAGTCCTCATATTCATTGAGATGCTTATTGGCGAATTACATCTGACTAATTAAAAAACAATAAAAATAAACAGATGAAAAGGTATACACTTATAATATTCTTATTTCTTGGAAATTTCATGTTTTCTCAAACACTAGAACGTTCAGTAATTGGTTCAAGTGGGAAAACGTTGAGTAATGCTAATGGAAGCCTAAATTTTACTGTTGGTGAATTGGTGACAGCAACTGCTTCAAACAATGGAGTAATTTTAGCTCAAGGGTTTCATCAAGAAGAAATTAAATTAAAGATAAAACTTTCTCCAGTGGTATTTCTTCAAGGTCCTTTAGTTACTTCTGGAACAGCCATTATGGATGACAGTTTAAGAAGTAGTGATTTAATTCCAACTACAAGCCCTTATGCTGATGGAATTACTTGTGAGTCTTCAGTATTCAACGTTTCAGGGAGTGATGCCATCGTTGATTGGGTTTGGGTAACACTACGTGATAAAAATGATTACAAAATAATACTTTCAAGTCAATCTGCATTATTGCAGGCAGATGGAGATATCGTTGATACGGATGGAACATCTGAGTTAGCTATAGATTTACCTATTGATAGTTATTATATAGCAGTAAATCATAGAAATCATTTAGGAATACTGAGTGCGACTACATATGCTCTGAATACAACGGGAGTAACAACGGTAAACTTGAGTAATTCATTGTCTTCAATACATGGTACGGCAAATTCAGTTATTGATATGGGCAATGGAATTTATGCCATGATTTCTGGAGATTTTGATGAAAATGGACAAATTCAAAATACAGATGCGAATTCTGTTATCCAATTATTAGGTGTTTCAGGATATTATAAGGCAGATGTTAATATGAACGGTCAAGTTCAAAATTCAGATGTTAACAACCTTGTAAAACCAAACATTGGTAAAGGAGAACAGTTTTAAAAGGAATTAATTCAGAGAATAATAACAATAAGATTTTAAAAAAGATTACACAAAAATATAGTTTTAAGGAAACAGGTATGAAATTATTAAAGCGTAGAAAATTTAAAGTTAGAAAGGAAACCAAAAAGTTTGCCTATTTACCAATTATCTATCATGGAGATTTTTTCTGGTTATCAAGTGTTAGAATTGAAAAATCATATAACGGAATGTCTATGAAAATAATCAACATTCAAAAAGCTTAATTTAAAACCCCATTTAAATGATGAAAAAATTACTTTACATTTTTATAGCTCTGTTTAGTACACAGCTATTTTCACAAAACATTAGTTTTTCTTTTGTAAATGCAAGAAACACTTCAGATGGAACTAATGATTTTTATGAGGCAGATATCTATATTGCTTCGGACAGCGATGTTATCATTGGATCAGGTCAAATTTATTTAAATTATAATACCGAGGCATTCGGAGAGAATGTTCATACTAGTGGTAACTTTGAAATGTTACAACCAAGTGGTTCTATTTTGGCAACTAACTTTTTTGGTGGAACTGTAAATGCATATAATTCATTTGTAGTAAATGATAATTCAACTTCAAGAGTTTCTACTTCTTTTCAGCAATTAGCAAGTAGTGGAACAATAGGAATGCCAGTTGTAAATAGCACAGCACTTCATTTGTTTAGTATTAAAATTAAATATATTGATGTAAACAAAGAGCCTAATATTACTTTTGAAACAGGCGGTGTATTTTTAGATCAGTTTTATACAGCTTGTGGACCAACAACAGCGGTTGCTTTTGGAACAGCAGACTGTACGAATGAACCGGGAACGCAAATAACAGGTGACACGTATGACTCTTCTGGAGCATCATTACCTACAGGGGTAAATTGGACGGGTAATTCGAGTGCTTTTTGGGCAGTAGCATCAAACTGGGGTGATAGCGTTGTTCCAGATGCTACAAAAAACGTAACCATTCCTAATGTAGCTAATGATCCTATTTTGAACAGCGGTAGTTACGAAGTAAATGATTTAACTCTAAATGCAGATGCTAACTTAACTATTGATAGTAATGGGAACTTAAAAGTAAAAGGGAATTTAACCAATAATGGTTTAATTTCTTTAGAAGCTGATGAAAGCAATGGAGGTGTTTTTATTTCTGAAGGAGTAACTTCTGGACAAGTTACCTTTCAAAAAGATGGTTTGTTAGCGAATCAATGGACCATTATTTCTGTGCCAGTTAATGGACAAAGTATTAAAGAATTTGCTGAAAATCCAGCGAATGATATTCGTGTAAACACATCAGTTACTCCAAATAGATATGCAATAGCATGTTATGATGACAGTAATGCTAGTGGAGCAAAGTGGGTGTATTATACTGAAAACGATTTAAGTACCAATACACTTACTTTTGAACCAGGAAAGGGATATGCTATTTCGAGAGCTACAGATGGTAGCGTTACATTTACGGGTACTATTGATAATGCTGACGTAACTCAAAGTGTTAATGAAAGTGAGTGGAATGCTATAGGTAATCCATATACGGCGTATGTTCCTTTAAATGATATCTCCGGAGAAAACTTTATAGCTAAAAACTCGGCTAAATTCGATCCTTCTTTTGTTGCTGCCTATACTTGGGATAGAACACAAAATAAGTACGTAGCAAATACATTACTCGACTCAGAAGTAAAGTTAGTCCCAGGTCAAGGATTTTTCGTGAGAACAACAAGTGGAGTTACCGATGTTATATTCAATGAAAATCAAAGAGGAGAAGCTGTTTCTGGAGGTGCATCAGGTAGAAGTAGAAATAGCAATAATGAAGTGAAAATTGAGCTTAATGCCTTAGCTAACGGAACAAATGTAACCACAAAAATTTTATATAATGAAACGGCAACTACAGGATTGGATGCAGGTTATGATATAGGAAATTTTGACGGTGCATCATTCGACATTTTTTCAAAGTTAGTTGAAGGTGAATCGGAACATAATTTTACAATTCAATCGTTACCAATAAATAATTTTGAAGAAATAGTTGTTCCAATAGGTTTAGTAGTTGAAAATGGGACTGAAGTAGTGTTCTCTATGAACTCGACGCAAGTACCATCAGAAACTGCAATTTATCTTGAAGATAAAGTAAAGAATACCTTAACTGATTTAACAAACTCAACTTATACGGTAACTATTGAAGAAACAGGGAGTGAAGAAGGAAGGTTTTATTTGCACACTTCATCAGAAGTATTAAGTACAGATGATGCTTATTTAATCGATGAAAATATTAGCATTTTAAATTCTGGTAAAAAGGAAATAACAGTGAAAGGAAATACTTCTCACGCTGAAATAAAGATATTTTCATTAATAGGAAAGGAAGTTTTGAGCACTGAAGCAGAAGGAAATACCACAACAAATGTTCAGTTGAATCATTTATCAACGGGTGTTTACATTGTAAATGTTACATCTGATACATTTAATATTAGTAGAAAAATAATTTTAGAATAAAAAGCATTGAAATCATGGATAATAAAGAGAATAAAATAACAAGAAAAGAGGCTATAAAGAAAATTGGTGATTACGGAAAATATACAGCATTAACGGCAATAGGAACGTATTTAATGTTGAATCCGAAAAAAGCACAAGCAACATCACCTGAAGCTCCAGGAGAGGGGTTTTAAAATTTAAGGTAAGGGAATTATTTAAGGGCGAAGGTCAGTTCATTTATATGGACTGGCCTTCTTTTTATATGTTATTAGTAATAGTAAATATGTTGTTTCTTGGTTTCGACTTGATATATTCATTTAATATCTTAGAATTTCTCAAACTTACGAAGCAGATACTTTAAATAATAAGAAATAATAAGCTTCCTTTTTTATTCATCGTAGCACAGAATCATTGTTTTGGAGTAATCTTCATAAAGAAATTCTAAATCCTTAATATTAATTATATAGTTCTCAAATCCATTTTTCATTATAGCTTGCGTAGAGTTATATTTATCTAAAGAAATTATTTTAGTTTGTAAACTTTGTAAAGCCTTTGAAACTATAATGTTAGAACTTGATAATTCTGTTAATTTCGTTAAATTCTCAATTGATTTTTTTACTATTTTCTCATCTACAAAAATCGAAAATTTCTCATAATAAGATTTCAATATAATAGTTCCAAGTTCATCTATATCATTAAAGTTTTCTATGAGTTGTTTAACAAAAATATTTAGATATTTGACAGAGGATAATAAACCTATTATATCTTCTATTAATTTAAGTTCTACTATAATTTTATTCCAAAAACGAACTTTTTCTTTTTCAAATATTTCTACATTATAATCATCAGGGAAACTGAACAATTCAAAATAATTAGTGAAAGTATAACCCGAAAATAATTTCTCCTTTATTGAATCAATTTGAGAAATTGAAAGCTGATAGAACTTATCGTTTAAAGCATTTCCTTTTATTAAAGGGATAATTAATATATTTTCAAAATTCAACTTACAAATGAGGCGTTTTAACGATGTGTAATGCATATCACTAAATATATTAACTATAGCTTCGAAACATTTCCCTAATGCATCAGAAAATGTCTCAAAATCAATATTTAAGAAAATATAAATATTTTTATTTTCATTATCTGTTATCAGAGTATTGTAGTAATCTGTTCCTAAAAATACTTCTTGGAGTTCTTTAATGATGCGCATTTGAAAGTCTGATTTGGTCTTTTCGAATTGCAAAGAAGCAGATTTTATAATGCTTGGCTGATGTCTATATTTCGAATAAATAAAAGCTTTCCAAATACTTATCAAGGATAAAGTAATATTGGTCTCTTTATTATAAATATTATTAATTTCTTTTGAGTTAACATATTTACTGAATTTATCATCAAATTCTTTTTGAAAATCAATTAAATGAATAAAAGAATCAAATAATACTACTTCTGATAAATTTCTAAGATTGTCATTTTCAATTTCGTCTTCCTTTCCTAAGAGTCTTTTGACTGTATTAGCAGTCTCATTAAAACCATGATTAATAAAATTTCTTACGCTTGTGAAATAATCTCTTCTTAGTTTAATAAAGTTCTTGTACTTTGCCAAAGAATAGGCTATTTGTGTATTATTTACTTCTAAACGGGTACTATCTCCATGATAACACCACTTATCAGCAATTAAAGAGGGTAACATTTGGTAATCTACATCATAAACTTTTTCTTTAATTATGTTTTCATTATCTTCTAAAAATTTAATGCCTTTAATTTGATTTTTAAAATATTTGGATAGTCCATTTCGAAATTCAATTAAAGCACTAAGATGTTGTTTTCTAATTGAAACAGTTTCTTCAATATACTCATTCCAAGTATTAGGTCTTTTAGTATAATCAAATAGGTGTATTATTAACCCATTTAATCTTGTAATAAAGCTAATAGGTAAATTTTTAATAGGAATATCTTTACTTGTTGGATCATATCCCGTATCTGTTCCAATAGCATTATAACCCACCCCATTAATCTTAAATTTATTTCTATCAGGGAATGCTTTTCTAAGTAGTTCAACAATAGTCATAGTTCTATCGTGAAACATATTTGGAGATTCAGAAGGTAATGTTAAATCATTTGAATCATCAAGTTCAGGCGCAAAAGATTTATGATTTGATTTCTTATTATTTGTTGTTTCATCCGTAATGTCAAAAAAATATTTCAACTCAAAGTTTATACCGTCATCTCTAAAAAAAGGTACTAAATATTCTGTTCTAAAATGTTTTAGAAATGATAACTCTAAATGAGTCTTTTCATCTTCTTTTTCTTTAAAATAGTCAAATGATTTTAGACCTAATAAGAATACAGCCTTTGACTCTAGTTCATTTTTAGTATTAACAAAGAAATTTGATATGGACTCAATATTGATGTTTATTTTAATGTTCTTTTTTTTCAAATAGCCTAACCAAAATAGAAACTCACCGGTACTTTTATAATCAGTATCATCCTTTAACTCAAATGGAATATCTATGAGTTTGTTTAACCAACGATTACAATACTTAAAGACTTCCTTTTTGTCAGAAAGTTGGGATGTTAACTTTTCTATTAACTTTCTCTTTTCTTTAGCATTAGCGTCATTCTTATGAATTGTCTCGAACAAATCTAATATAGAGTCGTCTGTTCTCATATCTGAGAAATCAATGACTATAAAAATCCACCAAGCACTTTTGAAATGTTTATAGGCTTCATCAAAAATATTGTAATTATCTTTTATTGTATAATCATAAGTCCCTTTCCACAAAAGAGCATTAAATATGTTTATAAAGCCGTTTGGGTGTTTAATTTTTGTTTTAAATAGAGATTGAAGTAAAGAGTCCACGTCATACCCCACATCAAAACTGTTTAGTAAAAATTTATGTAAGTCTTTTTCATTAACAATAGGCACCGAATAATCAATGTAATCGTTAATCTGTAAATAATCGTTTTCAAAGAAAAGAATCTCACACAACAGTTTTGAACGAATAGGATGTAGACCAGTTAAATACCTTTTATCGTCTGCAAATTTTAATAGATATTCTTTTTCTAAAAGTTTGACAAATGAATTAGATAGACCTTTATTAATCTTAAGGAAGTCAATTAACTTTAAATAGTCGATTTTAGAATTAAAGGCATCAGATAAACAAACAAATCTTAAAATCTCTAGTTCTTCAACCTTCTTTTCTTTCTCTAATCTTCCTATTTGGTTTTGTAGTCTATTTTTTAACTTATCCCCCTGATTAATAAAGTAAACATATTCTAATAACATTCCTTTATTACCAAATTGTAGCCACGATTCTTCAAAGTCAGTGAATTTTAAATCTAGCTTATATTGGGAAAGTGAATCATATATTATTTTGGCTTCATTTTTATTAAAATTGAGTTCAATATCTTCAAAATCAAAATCTTCTCCTAAAGAGGTTCTATTCCAATCTTCCTGTCTTATTGTAATTAGAAATTTTAAGTTTTTCTTACTATTTAACTCTTTTAATATATTGCTCCAATTACTGTTTTGTGGAGATATGTCAATGTATAAGGTTATTGGAAACTTTAACCCTTTACAAAGTGAATCTAAGCTATTAATAAGTTCAAATGTATCATTTAAATTGTTTGATAGTTTTAATTCATAAGTGGCATAATTATCGGAAAAATCATTTAAATAACGATACGCTAATGTACTTTTGCCTTGCCCAGATGCTCCATGTATAAAAACAATACTTTTCTTTTCAAATGCCTTACTAATTAGATTTAATTTTTCTTCCCTTTTGACATCGAAGTTAGCAAGAATATGTTCATACTTCACGGATACACCATAGTAAAAACCTTTCTGCAAATCTTCTAGATCTAGTTCGTTTAGTGATTTAGTTTTAAAGGGAATTATAGTATTTCCAAATTGATTGTAAATAGCATTTTGCTCACTAATGTATTTACCTATCCTATCTAGATCATCAATTAAGTTTATAGTAGTTATTGGTGTTTGATTTTCTCCAGCTTTATAAATCCAGAACAATAATAGTTCTAGTCCAATGTTAGGGTTTGAAAAAATACATATAGACTTTAAATATTTAAATATTTTATCTTTTAATTCTATTTCTGAAACAATTTCAGGCTCAGAATAGTTATTTAGTATTTTTTCAACTTTCTGTTGTGTAAATCCTTTTTTTAATAGTTTTTTCTTTAACCTAATTTTATCAGTTAAATCATTACTTATATTACCAAATGATACGATTTTAATTTTTGCTTTGGGATTAATATTAATTAACCTAATACTTCTTTTAAAAAAAGAGTCTTTAGAGGAAAACATATCGGAAAAGCTCAGAGTAGCTCCCTTATTTTTTATTTGAATCGACTCAATGTAATCATTGGATTCATTTAAAATATCTAAATCTTCATAGTTGCCTTCTACTTTAAAAATATAATTTTTATTATAGTCTTTCAAGATCCTATATAAAGAGTATAAAAATTGTGTGCGGTAACCCTTTAATGCTGAAATTGCGCTCATAGTAATGATATAATTAAGGTCAATTTACCGATAATCCTATTCATAGAGTAATGTTTTTATCAACAGTTTTTAACATTATTTGTTTAAAATTTAAGGGGGTTGAAAATCTATAAATTTTGTAAACTTCTCTTTAAAAAATAGAAACAAGCAAAGATTGGAGGTAAGAAGTGAATACGACTTAACGAGAATTTTGTGAAGTTCGAATGAGATAAGGTTATTTATCTCATTTACTCCAAGAAAATATTTAAGTTCTAATTTTGAATAAATACACTTTAAATAAAGTCTAATTTTTTTTATGAAGATAAAATAATACTCCTCCAACAATACTCAGTAAAAACGTAGGAGTGAAAACTTTCAAGCTTACGTTTTTTGCTTTACAAGTAAACTCTGAAAAATCAATTATACTTTTAGGGTTTGGTGGTTTGCAATCAGATTCAAAATAAACAAATAAGCTAATAAGGCAGGTAAAAATTACAAGTCCCCATAATAACAACAAGTTTCTATATATAAAATTCATTTTTAAAAAGGTTTTAGTATTAAGTATTCAAATGAAATATTCATAAAATTATCCTCTGGAGTATACTTCAATTTGGTGACTGGAAGTTGTGCCCAATCTATCCAATCTCTATCAATTAAGTTAGAGTTTTGTTTTATTCCATGGAAAGAGAAATAAATCATTAAGCTCGGATATTCTCTCCATATTTCTCTTAAATACTGTATAAAATATAAGGTGTCTTGAGAATTTAATACACCTCTATAGGGTTCAACATATAAAAAGTTACCAGATATAAGGCCGTCTTCTGTATTATAACTTTCATTTAAAATCTTCCTGTAAAGGATCTCAGTACCATTGACAAATGGTAGTATGGCATTTCGGCAACATGAACGAAGATAATCATCTATATAAATAAATTTCAAATCACTATATTTTGGTAGGTCAAATTTAAAAGTAATAAAAGCATGTTCAGGTATATTGTATTCGTGCTTTAACTGCTTTTTATCATGATCATTAATACCATCCAATGGATGAGGAAAATAAGAGTGATAACATTGTTTTTCGGCTTTTATTAATTCTGACCAATTACCAAAATGCCAACAATTAGCTAAAATATTTAATGCCTTATTATGACTAATAGTTAGTTCTTTCTTTAATCGTTTTGCTTTAGATTTAATTCTATGCGACCAAAAGGAATTATAACCAAAATCTTCGGTGTTTTTTGAGAGAGAAAAATTCATAATTATTTATATTAAAAAAAAGCAATAGCACACCCACAAGCCAGTACCATTATTAATATAAAGTACCTATGAAATAATAAATGATTGTGGAAAAATCTTTGCCTAAAAGTGAGTGTGGCTAGCATCAACCATAATGCTTGCCCTAATATATAAAAAAGTTTTTAATCTATTATAAAAGAATATAAACTTTGTTTTCTGGACTAAAGTGATAAATGATTTTCTAGAACTAATATAAACAAAAGAGATGTAAAAGTGAGGTTTTAAAAAGTATTCTATCTTTAGTTTTAAGAGTTAAAGCAAAAATTATCTGTATTAACAATAATTAATAGTTTCTGAAACTTTAAAGTATTTATTATTCCTGGTGTTGTGTATGTTATTTCCTTACTTCCCAATACAAAAGTTCCCAAAAATATGACCTAAAATGTCCTTATCTACATCATATTCACCAGTAATATTCCCTAAATGACGTAAACATTCGCGAATATCAATAGCAAATAAATCGGAAGAAATATCTAATTCAATTCCGTTTTTAACCGATTCAATACTTTCCAAGGCTAAAGTTAGGGCTTCAAAATGACGAGAGTTTGTGACAATGGTTTCATTATTACTCAAAGCTCCCGTATTTACTAAGGATGTTAACTCACTTAATAAGCTATCAATACCATTTTTTTGTTTCGCAGAAAGCAAGATAATATCATTTACTTTAGAAGTTAAATCGGTCTTTTGAACTTCATTGATAGTATCAATTTTATTAACAATAGTTAATACTCGTTTTTCTGGGAAACGTTCTTTCGTTTGATTGATTTCGGCTAAAAAAGAAGTAGAACTATCAATAAACTTCTGCGCATTAATTAAGAAAATTATTAATTGAGCGTTTTCTGCCTTTTCATAAGCTTTTTGGATACCAATATTTTCTACTACATCTTCCGTTTCTCTAATACCTGCCGTATCGATAAAACGGAAAGCAACTCCATTAATAATAACTTCATCTTCGATAGCATCACGAGTCGTCCCAGCAATATCTGATACAATTGCTTTTTCTTCGTTAAGTAAAGCATTTAAAAGAGTCGATTTACCAACATTAGGCTCTCCAATAATAGCTACGGGAATTCCATTTTTCATGGCGTTACCAAAAGCAAAAGATTCAATCAATCTTTTTAATACAGAAGAAATAGTTGCTACTAACTCTTTAAATCGAGTTCTATCGGCAAATTCAACATCTTCACCAGAAAAGTCGAGCTCCAATTCAATTAAAGCAGCAAAATCTAATAGTTGTGCACGTAGTTCTTTTAATTTATTGGTAATACCTCCTCGCATCTGCTGAATAGCAATTTGATGAGAGGCAGCAGAATTAGAGGCAATTACATCGGCAACGGCTTCTGCTTGACTTAAATCCATTTTTCCATTTAAAAAGGCACGCATGGTAAACTCACCATTATCAGCCATTCTGCATCCATTTTGCAAAAACAATTGGATAATTTCTTGTTGAATAAAACTTGATCCATGACATGAAATTTCAACTACATTTTCTCCTGTGTATGAATGTGGATTTTTAAAAATAGATACTAATACCTGATCAATTACTTGATTGTTATATACAATATGTCCCAAATGAAGTGTATGCGACTTTTGTTCCAATAACGACTTATCGTGCTTTACAGATTTAAAAAAATCATTAGCTATGGAAATAGCATTCTCTCCAGATAATCGAATTACAGCAATTGCTCCTACACCAGCAGGAGTTGCCAAAGCAACTATGGTATCATTTTGTATCATGTTGCAAATATACATAGTAGGGAAGCATCCAACAAGTATCTAGAGGATTGAAAACTTCTCTCAAAAAATGTTAAAATCTTAAGTTTTGACTACGAAAACTGAATAGTTTGTAACAAAAAGGATGTTTAAGCGTCTATTTAGTATAACCAACACACGAAAGAGTAGATGAAGAGAAATAGTCAATTATTAGCAATTACCCATTTAAGTCAATTATTAGATTTTGTAACAGGAATCGGAGGACTCATAGTTCCTTTAATTATTTGGGCAGTAAAAAAAGATGAAATAGAAGATATGGATGAACATGGACGTTCTATTATCAATTTTAGAATTACCATGTTTTTATACTTACTAATATGTATTCCGTTGGTAATATTGTTTGGTTTAGGATTTTTAGGAATGCTTGTTATTGGAGTGTTCTATCTAATATATCCAATTATTAATGCCGTAAAAGCTAGCAATAATGAAGAGCCAAGTTATCCATTTACAATAAAGTTTATCTAGAAACAGAAATAATAATTATTTAAATAAAAAAATCGCCAACTAGGCGATTTTTTTTGTTATTGTACTTTGATGAAAATATTTGTATAATACCAAACCCCATTTGCATGCTGTTTTGCAGTGAGGTTAAAGTGACTGAAATCACCTTCGATATTTTCTCTATGTCCGTTACTACTGATCCAGCCATTAACAACAGCTTGTGCAGTAGTGTAGCCATTGGCAACATTTTCAGCTATATTGGTTGCATTAGCATTTGTTCTTAGATAGTCTGCTCGTACATTGAAATCATCATGAGATAACTCAGCTTTGGCAATCATATAATCGGTATGATTATCGGTTTGTGATTTAATGATTTCAAGAATATTTAAAGCAGTTAATCCTTTATTTGTTCTGTGTTGATTAATTAAGTTCATGATTTCAATTTCGAAATCGGAGTTGGTTCCGTTATCATTCAAATTTTCAGTTTCTACTGAAGAATCAGAACAAGAAATAAAAAATAGGAATAAACAAGCAATTGCGCTTTTAAAGGGGAAATTATTCATAGTTTAAATATTAGGGGGGTACTAAGTAAATTGATCTAGATAGCCTGCTTTATAAAATCTTCATACTCGTAATAGAAGAGTTCAAATTGTGTCATGGTTTCTACAAAGAATTCATAACAATCTCTCCACGTATTTTTATTGTGAATACTAAACTTCTTTTCATGAAGCACATGAATACGACGAATAATTTTTCGATTATCCAACTCGAAATTATCATCGAAAATGACTTCTGGAAGATATTCAGATTCTAAGATTTTTTTCAAAGAAAGTAGCTGATCATATAACAATTCATTCGCAATTTCTTCTGGATGTTCAAAATCAAGACAAACCGAAGCTCTTTTTCTATCAGCTTGAAATTTAAATGCGAATCCTTTGATTTTTGTATTGTACAAAAGCCATTTTCTAGGAAACGATTTTCCAAAACTTGTCCAAAATTCTTTGCGAAGTTTCGCCGATTCTTCTTTGCTAAACATTTACTTAGTTATCAGTTATCAGTTATCAGTTATCAGTTATCAGTTATCAGTTATCAGTTATCAGTTATCAGTTATCAGTTATCAGTTATCAGTTATCAGTTATCGGTTATTAGTTATCAGTTATCGATCATTGAATTATATCTAAAAGTTACATTAACTCAAAACTCAAAATTTACAATTCATAATTAAATTACCCGTGTACTTTTGCGATATTACCTCTGTTTTTCATCATTTCCGCTTCGAAATTTAGAAGATCGTTCCACTTCTTATCAACAACTTCTCTGTCCATATACTTTCTAGCATAACTTAAGAATAAAGTATAATGATTCGCTTCAGAAATCATTAAATCCGTATAAAATTTTGATAATTCCTCATCGTTCATATTATCTGCAAAAACCTTGAATCGTTCACAGCTTCTAGCCTCGATTAAAGCGGCAACTAATAATCTATGAATTAAAGCTTCTTTTCTATTTCCTGTATGAGGAAAAAACTTTTGAAGCTTTAAGGCATAATCATTTTTTGTAGCCTGACCTAAAACCATCCCTCTATCCACCATAATATTATGAACCATTCTAAAATGTTCCATTTCTTCAATAGCAATATCGCTCATATCTTTTACGAGCTCAGTTTCTTCAGAATAGTTAATAATAATGGAAACAGCATTTGAAGCGGCTTTTTGTTCAGCAAAAGCATGATCAGTTAACAATTGTTGTAACCCATTTTTAGCTACTTCAACCCATGATGTTTCAGTTTCGAATTTTAATCCAAGCATAATATTAATCTAAATAATAAAAGGATATTCCCTTTTAAGTAATTTTTATTGTTTTATGTTACTGTAAAAAGATAAAGGTTAGAAATCAATCTTTTTAGTTTCAGGAACAAAATTATAAAATATAGAGGCTATAAGATGAATAAATCATCTAAAAATAGCTAGTTTTGTTATATAATGCTATTTCAGTACTTTATATTTTATGGAGAATTAAATTGCACTTAAAATGATTATTCTTTACATAACCTAATTTTATATGTATTCCTAAATGGTATAAGTCTTAAATATAGATTTATAAGACTTACAACACAATGAAGAAACGAATACTCATTAAACAACAACGAATTCTAAATTCGGTGGTTTTATGTATACTTTTTAAGTAATTTTAAACTCAAGAACAACTGAAGTTGTCATTATTTGATAGAATCGTTATGATGATATCTAGCTATTAAAAACTTATATGACTGTAAAAAATAATTAAATGAAAACGTATGCCATGAAATTCAAATCACGAATTTTAATTCTTTTCTCCCTAATAATATCTCTTGCGACATTTGAATCTTGTAAAAAGAAAGTTGAAAACGAGAGTAATATTAATGCTTATAGTGAGTATATAAGTGTTTTCCCAGAAAAAGTAATTTCTAGTGGTGCTAACTTACAATTTCTCTTGAAGAAAACTCCTAATATTACGGATATTGGTACGGATGTTATAAGCATTGAACCGAAAGTAAAAGGAGAGGTAACTTTTAAAAATAATATGTTGACGTTTGTTCCTTCAGAAAAGCTAAAAGGTAATAAGGAATACAAGGCTACACTACATTTATCAAAGTTATACGATAATATTGAAAGCGATTTGGAAGATTTTACAGTGAAAATGAAAACAAAAGAATTGCTATTCAATGTTTCATTAGAATCTCCAAAAGTATACGATAATGATTGGTATTATGTAGAAGGACTTCTAACAGCAAGTGACATTATAGAAAGTAAACAATTATCAAGTCTTGTATCTGCTAATTTCAATGGAAAGTTAAAGAACCTTAAATTTGATGTAGCGGATGGTTTTACTTCGAAAGCATATTTCAAAATAGACAGCCTAAAACGATTTGTTGAAGATAAAGCGTTAAAAGTTTCATGGGATGGAGGTTCAGTAAATTCATCATCTAATGGAGAAAAAGAAGTTGTTATTACTGGAAAGAATAATTTCAAAGTATTAAATGTAGAAGTAACGGACAGTGATAAACAACACATAGAAATTAGTTTTTCTGACGCTATTGAAAAGAAACAAAATTTAAAAGGACTTATTCAATTTGCAAACACACAAAAAAGAAAGTTTACATATAAAGTTAATAACAATGTAGTTACAATTTATCCAGCTGCTTCATTTAAGGATAAAGTTACCATTGAAATATTTAAAGGTGTTAAAAATATTCAAGGTTATGAGCTTAAGGAAAATTACACAGAAACCTTACATTTTCAACAGTTAAAGCCTTCTGTAAGTTTTATTAAAAGTGGAACTATTTTACCTGATTCTGATAATTTAAAAATAAACTTTAAAGCAGTCAATCTTCGTGCAGTTGATGCTACAATTTACAAAATATACAAAGACAATATTCTTCAGTTTTTACAATATAATAATTTGAACAATAAAGGAAATATTAGATATGTGGGTAGGCCAGTGGCGAAGTATACAGTGAATTTGTCGGATCAAGGAGTAGACTTAAGCAAAGAAAATGCCTTTGCCGTGAATTTAGCTGATTTTGTTGAAGTTGATAATGGAGCTATGTACAGAATAGAATTTAGTTATTCAAAAGAGTATTCAAATTATACATGTGATGGAAATACTCCTGAGAATACTATTGTTTTTGGTAAGAAAGAAATAGATACAAAACAGTACGACACAACAGGTTATTATTATAATGATTATTATGACGGTGATTATCGATGGCGAGATAGAGATAAACCATGTACAAGCTCATATTTTTATAATAAAAAAGTTAGTTCTAATATTTTGGCAACAAACTTAGGAGTTATTGTAAAAAAAGGAAGTAACAACAAAACATTTGTAGCAGTAACTGATTTATTAACGGCAAAGCCTGTAGTAGGAGCTAAGGTAACCTTACACAACTTGCAGCAGCAGCCAATTGCTGAAATGACGACCAATGAAAAGGGAATTGTAGAGATTGAAGAAGAGCACAACGCCTTTTTTGCAGTAGCTACTAAAGGTAAGAGCACTACTTATATCAAATTGAATGAAGGAAACGCTTTATCAATGAGTAAGTTCGATGTTTCTGGTGCAAAATTACAGAAAGGACTTAAAGGGTATATTTATGGAGAGCGTGGAGTATGGAGACCTGGAGATCAATTGTTTTTAACCTTTGTATTAAATGATAAGGGCAATCCTATTCCCGAAAGCCATCCTATTAAATTTGAGTTAACAAACCCTCAAGGGAAAATTGTGGACAGAACAGTCGTGCATAAAACAAATACAAACATGTATAGTTATGCTCCCAAAACAGATCAAGAAGCCATTACAGGTAACTGGAAAGTAAAAGTAGTAGTAGGAGGAGCATCTTTTCATAAAAATTTGAAAATAGAAACTATTAAACCGAATCGTTTAAAGATTAAGATGAATGTAAACGATGATGTTATAAAAGCGAGTGCTCCTATTGCTGGAAATGTAGAAGTAAAATGGCTACATGGTGCTATTGCTAGAGATTTAAAATTAGACATTAATGGTAAGTTTACACAGTCGAAAACCACTTTTTCAAAATTCGACAACTATAATTTTGATGATGTAACAAGAAAGTTTGGAACAGAAAATTTTAAAGTTTTACAAGGAAATTTAAATAACGAAGGGAAATCTAACTTCTCTGTAAAACCTAAATTGGATAATAAAGCTCCAGGAATGTTAAAGGCAACTTTTATTACAAAAGTTTATGAAAATGGAGGTGATTTTAGCACTGATGTTTTTAGCAAGAAAGTATCTCCTTATAAGAGCTACGTAGGCTTATTAAATGCTGAAGAAGCACAATCGAGAAACTACTTATTTACTGATGAAAATTATACATTTAACGTAGCTTCGGTAGATGAAAACGGTAAAGGTATAGCTAATAATTTAGATGTAAAGGTGTACAAGTTGTCTTGGAGATGGTGGTGGAGTAGTTCTGATAATGGATTATCGAGTTATGACGGAACAAGATACCATTCAACTTATAAAACAACATCTGTTAAAACAAATAGTTCAGGTAAAGGATCTTTTGACTTAAAAATAAGTGAAAACGATTGGGGGCGTTATTTAGTAAAGGTAATTGATAAAAAAAGTAAACATGTAACTTCTTCAGTAGTTTATTTTGATTGGCCTTCATGGTATGGAAGAAAAAAAGGAAGTCAAGATAAAACCAATGCAACCATGTTGGTATTTACAACTGACAAAGAATCTTATAAGGTAAATGAAGATGCTATCGTAAAGTTTCCTAGCTCAGAAGGAGGAAGAGCTTTGATTACCATAGAAAATGGAACACAAGTTTTAGATCATTTTTGGGTAGAAACTAAAGCGAAACAAACAGAATTTTCTTTTCCTGTTTTAAATAGTTATACTCCGAATGTTTTTGTTAATATTTCTTTGTTACAAAAGCACAATCAAACAGTAAATGATTTACCAATTAGAATGTATGGTTCTATTCCAATGATGGTTTATGATCCTTCTACTAAATTGGAACCTCAAATTCAATTAGCGGACGAACTTCGTCCAGAATCAACTGCAGGAATAAGAGTAAAAGAAAAGGATGGTAAACCTATGACCTATACTATTGCAATTGTAGACGAAGGTTTATTAGACTTAACAAGGTTCAAAACACCGAACCCTTGGCATACATTTTTTGCACGTCAGTCGTTAGGTGTAAGAACATGGGACATTTTTGATGATGTTATTGGAGCTTATGGAGGAAAAGTAAATCAAATATTAAGTATTGGAGGAGATGAATCTGAGGCAGGAAGTAAAAATAAAAAAGCGAATCGTTTCAAACCAATGGTAACGTATTTAGGTCCTTTTAATTTAGAAAAAGGAGAAACTAAAGAGCATAAGTTTAAAATACCAAAGTATGTTGGTTCTGTTAGAGCAATGGTAGTAGCAACGAATGCTGATAAAGAGGCTTATGGAAGTGATGAGAAAACTGCGTTTGTACGCAAACCAGTAATGGTATTAGCTTCTTTACCACGAAAAATTACACCTCAAGAAACAGTTACATTGCCTGTAACAGTATTCGCGATGACTCCTGAAATAAAACAAGTAAAAGTAAAGGTTGTTCCAAATGAGTCGTATACCATTGTAGGAAATAGTTCAGAAACATTGAGCTTTAACCAACCTGACGAAAAAATGGCTTATTTTACCTTGAAAGTTAATGATTTTAAGGGGATTGGAAAGGTAAAAGTAGAAGCTAGTTCAGGAGGTGAAAAAGCGACCTATGAGGTAGAAATTGACGTATTAAACCCTAATCCAGTTAGTACAGAGGTAAAAGATTTAGTTTTAAAAGGAAAAGAACAAAAAGAACTAAACTTTACCGCGTTTGGAACTACTGGAACAAATGTTGCAACAATTGAGTTATCAACATTACCTCCAATGAACTTTACAAAAAGGTTAGGCTACTTAATTCGTTACCCTCATGGGTGTGTAGAGCAAACTACTTCAAGTGCCTTTCCTCAATTATACCTTCCTGAAATTTTTGAGTTATCTGAAGAGAAGAAACAAGATGTTGAAAGAAATATTAAAGCTACTATTACTAGATTATCTAACTTCCAAGTTTCAAACGGAGGATTATCATATTGGCAAGGTAATGGGTATGTTAATAACTGGGGAACATCTTACGCTGGTCATTTCATGATTGAAGCGGCTAAAAAGGGATATGCTTTACCTATTGGGTTTAAAAACAAATGGATAAATTTCCAGAAAGGACAGGCTAGAAAATGGAGAAATAATGATCGATACTATAATAATGCTTTAAATCAAGCATACCGTCTGTATACCTTAAGTTTGGCCAATAGCCCTGATTTAGCATCAATGAATAGGCTTAAAGAAACGTCAAATATATCGAATCAAGCAAAGTTACGTTTGGCGGCGGCCTATGCACTAATTGGGAAGAAGTCAATAGCAAACTCTATTATATCAACCGTATCGACTGATGAATCTAAAAGAAGGTATTATTATAATTATGGTTCTGAAACAAGAGATAAAGCAATGGCTTTAGAAACGTATACATTAATTGAAAGTGAATCTCAAGCGATTAAATTGGCAAAAAGTATTGCAGAATCGTTATCTAGTGATAGGTGGATGAGTACTCAAACAACAGCTTATAGTTTGCTGGCAATAACTAATTATGCTTTACGAAACGGAGAAAGTGCGGGTATTAAATCCAAGTATACTTTAAACGGAGCTAGTGAAGAAGTTAATACGAGCAAATCACTATTTGCAAAAGATATTGCCATAAGTAAAAAAGAAAATATTGTTAAGGTATTGAATAACGGTAACGGTGTTTTATATGTAAGAGTGTTAAATAAAGGTATTCTTCCAGTAGGAGAAGAAAAAGTGGTACAAAGAAACTTAAAGGCAAATGTTATGTATAAAACGAAAAAAGGAGTTCAAATTAGCCCAGAGAGTTTAACGCAAGGAACTAATTTTATAGCGGAGGTAACCATTAAAAATGAAACTAGTTCTAAAGTTGAGAATATCGCATTAACACAATATATTCCTTCAGGATGGGAAATTATAAATACAAGATTTACTGATTTTGGTAATAATACGATTTCTTCAAAAGTGGATTATACCGATATTAGAGATGCCAGTATAAGTAATTACTTTACGTTGAAAGGATTTGAAACAAAAACGTTCAGAGTGCTTTTGAACGCATCATACTTAGGCGATTATTATTTGCCAGGAGCACAAGCTGAAGCAATGTATGATAACGATTATGTTTCCAGAACAAAAGGGCAATGGGTGAAGGTTGTTAAGTAATATGATCCTTTGACCCTTTGGGATTTAGACACTTTTAAACGAGTTATTCAAAAAGAAGTAACTATCTTTAGAAGTGTCTAAACTTACCCAAATTATGAAAAAACTAATTATGTTGGTTGCAATAGGTGCGATATGCATTTATAGTTGCCAAAACAAACAGAAAAAAACTTCATCAAGCACAACAACTCTCCAAGTACAATCTAAAGATTCGGTTTTATTTAGCTTTGTTTTTTTAGGATGTAATCGAGTGGATCGTCATCAACAAGGTGATTCTACTGCAACGAATGCTTCAACAGCGAATTTATCAGCAATGAAGAGAATTTGGACCGAAATTTCCGCTTTAGAAAGAAAACCAGATCTATTCTTTTTCCTTGGAGATATGGTTTTAGGAGAAACAGATACTACAAATTTAGAAAATCAACTAGTCGCTTGGAAAAAACTTTATTGCGATGTTGACTTTAGCCCAATAAGTCTTTCAAAAATAGAAATGGTCGCTGTACCTGGAAATCACGAAATGCTTTACTGGCATGACTATAATGTACCACACCATGATGAATGGCCGTTAAAAGGAGCTACTGAAATTTGGATGAACGAAATGGAGGAGTTTATGCCAGAGGATAGAGAGGTCGTAACAGGAAATGATAGTATCAATAATCAAATGACATTTTCCTTTGTAAGACAAAATATAGGTTTCATTTTAATGAATACAGATACCTATAACGAACCAACGAAAGAAAACCCTTATGGATTAGAAGGGCAAATACCAACACAGTGGATTGTTAATAAGGTAAAAGAGTATAAAGATAATCCATCGATAGATCATGTTTTTGTGTTGGGACACAAGCCTTATTATGTAAGTGGAAAGCCAAAGACAGGACACAAGGGATTACCGGAAGGACCGATATTATGGCCGAAATTAGAAGAAAACCATGTAGTTGCTATGCTTTCTGCTCATTTACATGATTATCAGCGTATGCAACCAGGAGGTAAAGGTACCTATCAAATTATAGCCGGTAATGCTGGGAGTCCTGGAGAGGCGAAATTCTTTGGGTATTCAAAAATTGATATTTTAAACAACGGAGAAGTAAAGCTTACATCTATGGGATATAATATAGGTAACCCATATTATAAAGCGGTACCAGAAAATCCTTCTACATTAAGAGATTCAACAACGCTTACTTGGGAGGCAAATAAGAATCCATATCAAAACCAGAACGATTAGAAATGATTTTTTAAATACTAAGAAGCTTCTTAGTTCATTTTTTATGTATTAATGATTCTTATATTTGGAATGTAATATAATTTAAAAATGAATTTAAAGAAGCTTTTTATCACTCTGTTCATTGGAGTGAGTGTTGTGTCTTGTAATCAGAAGATTACAAATATGAGACCAGTGAAAAAAGGTTACAAGAGTATTTTAAATAAGAATAGTGTTGTTACAAGTGAGCATAAAGGTATTAGTAAGTCGGAAGATTTATCGAATCTGTATGATAAAAATGGAAACACTAAATTTTTAGTCACTTCACCGAAAAATGTTGTAACCATTGAAAATAAAGAAGGTAGTGTGATTAAGACATATTCCATTACTACTGCTAATGATGCTCCCGGAAGAGATCCTAAAAATTGGATACTAAGTGGTTCAACTGATAGTAAAACATGGGAGGTGTTAGATAAGAAAGGGAATGAATTCTTTAAAGCCAGAAAAGAAACTCGTGATTTTGAGCTTAAGTCTAATAGCAAAGCATATTCTTTTTATAAAATAGAATTTGAACAAAATAAGAAATCTGTTTACGGTGATAACTTCTTACAAATTGCTGAATTCGATTTAAAAGCTATAACCAAAGCTCCTTTAGCAGAGTTTTCAAGTGATTTAAGCAGAACAAAAATCAAGGATACGATTCAATTTAAGGATGTATCGTTTAATGGGCCTACATCTTGGGAGTGGCATTTTGAGAATGGAATTCCTAAAGTTAGTAACGAACCAGACCCGAAGGTATATTTTCCTATTGCTGGGAATCATACAGTAAAGTTAACCGTTAAAAATAAGTTCGGAACTGATTCTGTAGTTTCAAAGAGATATGTTAAGGTGTATGATCCAGAACATCCTTGGAAGGGATTTCATTATCCTAAAGTAGAATTTACTTCAACAGATACATTATCAAAAGGGTATAAAAGAGCCATGCGAATTATACCTGATTTTACAAAAGCAATTAATGAAGTGACGTTAGGTGTTTGTAAGCAATTGTATAGAAATATAAGTGAAGTTCCAGATTTTGAAAAAGTGAATTTTACCTTTAATTGGAGTAATACAGTAGCAGCAAGAGGAGGTAACAATACTATTATGGATTTATGGTTTAGTACAAAATACATTCAAAATGCATTAAAGGATGAAGCTGATGATGCCGTTAAATATGAAATTTATGGAGTGCTATGGCACGAACTAACTCATGGATATCAATTCTCACCAAAAACAGAAAATGATAAATATAGACCTGGATATGATTATTTTGCTTTCTTAGAAGGGGAAGCCGATTTGGTCAGGATAAATGCAGGATATCATAAAACCCGTCATCCTGACTTAGGTTTCAAAGGTTATAAGTATTTATCAGGATATACCACAACTGGATTTTTTCTAAAGTGGATTGTAGACAATCATGATAAAGATTTTATATACAAGTTCAATAAGTCAGTACTAGAAATAGAACCATGGAGCTATAAAAAAGCAATTCAAGTTATATTAAATAAAGATATTGATGCTTTATGGAAGGAGTATGAAACTCATGTGACGGAATATAATAAAACAAAGAAAGTAGTAAAGAAGAAAAGAATTGACTGGAAGAATATGAAATAAAGATCTTTAAGTAAATTAAAAAATAGAAGCCCACACAATTGTTGTGGGTTTTGTTTTTATACCATTTATAGCAATTTCAATTTGTAAATGGTATTATAGGGTTTAATTGACTAAAAAGGCTTAAATACTATCTATCTTTGCAAAATCAAATTAATTCGTAGATATGAAAACAAACTTAAAGAAAACTCAAAAAGATATTTTAACAAAGTTAAATATCCATGAATTAAATGAAATGCAAAGAGAAGCTATTACCACGATTGACTCTACAGATAATACCATCATATTATCTCCTACAGGAACAGGGAAGACGATTAGCTTTTTACTGCCCGTTTTAAAAATGATTGATGTAAGTCTAAATGAAGTACAAGTATTAGTATTAGTACCGTCAAGAGAGTTGGCCATTCAGATTGAACAGGTAGTTAGAGAAATGGGAACAGGAGCAAAAGTAAATGCTGTATATGGAGGTAGAGCTATGGCGAAAGATAAGGAGGATTTAAAACATACTCCGAGCATTTTAATAGGTACTCCTGGTAGAGTTTCAGATCACTTTGCAAATGACCGTTTTGATAAGAGTTATATAAAAGCATTAGTGCTGGACGAATTTGATAAATCATTGGAAGTTGGTTTTGAGTATGAAATGAAAGGTATCATTAATGAGATTCCTTCAGTAGTAAAAAGAGTATTAACGTCCGCGACACAAGAAATTGAAATACCCGAATTTGTTGGATTAAAACATCCGACGGTATTAAATTATTTAACAGGTAAAATAAACGATAGATTAACTCTTAAACAGGTAGTATGGTCGTCTAATAAAAATGAAACATTATTAGAGTTATTGAATCATATCGGTAATGAACACCAAGGAATAATATTCGTTAATTTAAGAGATAGTGTTGAAAAAGTAAGTCATTTTCTATCAAAGAATTCTATTTCGCATAGTTGTTTTTCTGGTGGAATGGAACAAAGAGATAGAGAAAGATCGTTAATAAAGTTTAGGAACGGTACAAGTCAGATTTTATTAGCAACTGATTTGGCAGCGAGGGGTATCGATATTCCTGAAATGAAATATATAATTCATTATGAATTACCACTTCGCATAGAAGAATTTACACATAGAAATGGTAGAACGGCAAGAGTTGATAAAGAAGGAATGGCTTATGTTTTAAAATCGAAACAACAAGAACTACCGGAGTTTATAGAGAATATTCCAATAGCTGATATTTCTGATAAAAAACCAAAGATTAAGAGATATTGGGAAACTATTTTTATATCAGGAGGAAGAAAGGATAAAATATCTAAAGGAGATATTGCAGGTTTACTTTTTAAGAAAGGAAACTTAAAAAGAGATGAGGTTGGCGTTATTGAGTTGAAACAAGATTGTGCTTTTGTAGCAGTGCCCGTTAAAGAGGCAAAAAAGCTCGTTTCAAATTTGAATAATACTAGATTAAAGAATAGAAAGGTTCGTATTTATATTGTTTAATTGATCTTACTCAATTTGATATATAAATTCTCAGGATAAACAATAAAAGAGTGTTTTTCTGAAACCTCTTCTTTCTTAACGGCTAATTCAATGTCGAATTGTTTACAGATCATAGAGGTCAAAGTAACCATTTCTGAAAGTGCAAGATTCATTCCAGGGCATAGGCGGGGTCCTCCACCAAAAGCTTTGATAGTAGACACATCATGATTTTGATGCATGGGGCATTTACTTTTTAACCATCTCTCTGGTTTAAAAGTCATAGCATCTGTAAAATGTTCATCCAGTCTTTGAGCAAAACGATTCAATAAAATAAGTTTCTTGTTTTTCTTAATTTTTAAACCTTGTATTTCACAGTCCTCATTAGCTTGTACAATCTGTTGTGTTGTGGTAGGATGAATACGCAAGGTTTCTTGAACCACAGCATTGGTGTATTCTAATTGCTGATATTCTTCAAAAGATTTAGGAGTAAGATGATCACAATATATTGAATGTGCTTCTTCTCTTACTTTTTTTATCATTTCAGGATGCTGTGCCAAATAGTATAAAATCCATGATAACGAACTTGAAGTAGAATCTTCACCTCCCAAAAGCATGGTAAAGATATTTCCGTAAACTTCTTTATCGCTAAAAGCACCATCATTATTTTCTATAAGTAAAGCCTCTAAGAAGTTTGTTGGTTGCTCCTTTAGTTTTGGATCATTTTTTAAATTCTCTTTTGCTTGAGTTATAAACTTATAAATAGTAGATTCAATATGTTTTAGCGAAGATTCTAATTCTTTATCTTTAGTTCGTTTATAAATTTTCCAAATAGGAATGGGAGAGAAGTTACGCTCATTCAACATCATAAAAATTCGTTCCAAGTGTTTTTGAAAAACAGCATCTTTCCCATGAATAGCATCTAATTCATAACCAAAAGCAATAGCGGTCGTAACATCAATGGTAAATAGCATAAATTCTCGTTGAATATCAATAGACTTTTGAGATTTAGAAAATTGTTCGAATTTATGCAGCAGCGATTTTGACTTTTCGAGCACAATAGGAAAATATCCTTTTACTTTTTTTAAACTAAGAGATTCAGCCGTTAACTTTCTGTGTTTTTTCCATAAGTCACCTTCAGCATTAAATACACCCGAGATTCCCATTTCTTGTAAAACAGCATTAATTTTTGGAAGTCTTTTAAATAACTTTGGACGAGACTTTAAAATTTCGTTGTTCAATTCTGGAATAGCTGAAACCACAAACTTTTGTCCTACAAGGTTAATAGAGTAGAGATCTCCACACTCTTCTACGCTTTTTTCTAGAAAAACATGTTTGTCGTTCGATTTAAAATTGGGGTAATGACCTAGTATAAATGTTCCTTTCGGATTTGGTAATTTGTCTAGATTTATAGTTTCTAGTTCTTTCATAGTTTGGTTAGGATGAACAGAGCCAAAAATACTAGATTTAATTGTCAATTACTATTTATAAGAATCATATTAATTCTTTTTGATAGATTTGTTTAAAAGAGAAATAAAGCGTGATGAAGCGAACACCAAAAATGTAAAGATGTGAAAAGAATAAAAATGTATGTAAAAAGAAATAAGGTTAAAACAATCCTGTTCATTGTTGTATTGATAGGGTATTATTTTTGCCTTCCTAAGAAATTGTTTATCAACTCAACCTCTACAGTTGTAACTTCTAGTAATGATGAACTACTAGGAGCTGTTATAGCTAATGATGGGCAATGGAGATTTCCTGAGCTGGATTCGGTTCCAGACAAATTTAAGCATTGCATTCTACAGTTTGAAGATGCCTATTTTTACAAACATTTTGGGTTTAATCCTATATCAATAGCAAAAGCTTTAAAGGAAAATTATAAAGCAAAGAAAGTAGTAAGAGGAGGAAGCACAATTACGCAACAAGTAATTCGACTTTCAAGAAAGAATCAAAAAAGGTCTTATTTTGAGAAGTTGATAGAATTAGTACTAGCAACGAGATTAGAATTTAGAAGTTCAAAAGAGGAAATATTACGTTTGTACGCTTCTCATGCACCATATGGAGGAAACGTTGTAGGTTTAGAAATGGCGGCTTGGAGATATTTTGGTTTACACCCTTATCAGTTATCATGGGCAGAAAGCGCCACTTTGGCTGTTTTACCCAATGCACCTTCTTTAATTTATCCAGGAAAAAATCAAGAACGATTAAGAATTAAGAGAAATACACTTCTTAAAAAGCTCTTTACAGAAGGAATTATCGACCAAGAAACTTATGAGTTGGCAATCGAAGAGACATTACCTCAAAAGCCTTACCGATTACCAACGGTTGCATCTCATTTTGTCCAGGAAGTTGCAAAGACAAAGAAAGGACAGAGAGTAAAAACTTCTATTGACATCCATTTACAAAAACAAGTAAATGTTTTGGCAAAACAGCATTATGGTCAAATGAAGCAGAATGAAGTATATAACTTGGCTGTTTTAGTACTTGATGTTGAATCAAGAAAAGTATTGACTTATATTGGAAATTCACCAACAGATACTAAACATCAAAAAGATGTGAATAATATTATTTCTCCAAGAAGTACTGGAAGTACGTTAAAACCTTTTTTATATGCTCAAATGTTGCAAGAAGGAGCATTGTTGCCGACACAATTGGTAGTAGATGTGCCAACAGAAATAGCAGGGTATTCTCCAAAAAATTACGATCTTACTTTTGATGGAGCGGTACCAGCCAATGAGGCATTAACAAGATCTTTAAATATTCCTGCCGTTAGAATGCTGCAGTCGTATGGATTAGAAAAATTCAGAGGAGATATTGAAGCTTATCGTATAAAACACATTAATAAATCCTCAAATTATTATGGTTTGTCATTAATCTTAGGAGGGGCAGAAGCAAGTTTATGGGATTTGTGTAAAACATTTGCTGGATATGCTGGTATTGTGAATCACTATGAAGAGCTACGACACGAATATTATAAGAATGAGTTTATTGAACCAAGTTTTTTGTATGATGATAAGGTGGATTTTGGTGCTATTCATAGAGACTATGAAACTATTGATGCAGGAACGGCCTATTTAACATTAAATACACTTACAGAAGTAAATAGACCGTTAACAGATCAAGCCTGGAAATATTATGATTCTTCGCAAAAAATAGCTTGGAAAACAGGTACTAGTTTTGGAAATAAAGATGCTTGGGCTATAGGAACAACATCAAAATATGTAGTTGGAGTTTGGGTGGGGAATTCTGATGGGGAAGGAAGGTCCGATTTAACAGGAGTAGGGAGCGCAGCTCCTTTAATGTTTAACGTGTTTGATGTTTTGCCTAAATCGGATTGGTTTTTAGAGCCTTTTGAGAACTTATATGAAGAAGAAGTTTGCACTAAAAGCGGTTATTTAGCTTTGCCCATTTGCCCTTCGGAAAAAAGAATGATCTCAAAAAATGGTAGAAGAGCAGGTTCATGTCCTTATCATAAAGAAATATCCGTTGATATCTCAGAAAAATTTAGAGTGAATAGTAACTGTGAGTCTATTTCAAATATAAAAACTAAAGAGTGGTTTGTGTTACCTCCGCTAATGGCACATTATTATCAACAGAAAAATGCCGATTATAGACCTTTACCTAATTTTAGAAAAGACTGTTTGATGTCAGAAAATAACACGATGGAATTTCTTTTTCCAACAAAGTATAAATCAACAGTTTCTTTAACTAAGAATACAGAAGGTAAATTAAACTCAATAGTTTTGAAAATAACGCATCAGAATTCAGAAGCTAAAGTTTATTGGTATTTGGATGATACATTTGTTGGGATGACCGAGGATTATCATGAGCAAGAAATTCAACCAAACCCAGGAACGTATGTGATTAAAGCAGTTGATAATTATGGAAATGAAAAGCAAAGAATCCTAGAAATAAAAAACTAAGAAACTTGAAAAGGTTTGTGTTAAAAACTGTATTTTTAGAACTTTTAAAGAAACTATATGTTAGAGTTAGCGGGAATTATAATACTAGGGATATTGGCACAATGGTTTGCTTGGAAGTTTAAAATTCCAGCAATTTTACCTTTAATACTTATTGGTTTGTTGGTAGGACCTATAGCTGCTGAGTTTTACACAGCTGATGGTAGTAAGTTAATAGAGCCTATTTGGAATGGTAAAAAAGGACTATTTCCAGGTGACGGTCTTTTTTACTTTGTGTCTTTAGCAATAAGTATTATCCTTTTTGAAGGAGGGTTAACTTTAAAAAGAGACGAAATCAAAAGTGTTGGTCCAGTAATTACGAAGCTTATTACCTTGGGTTCAGTCGTAACTTTCTTCGGAGCAGGGTTAGCCTCATATTATATTTTTGAACTAAGTTGGGAAATATCTTTTCTTTTTTCTGCTTTAATTATTGTTACAGGACCTACTGTGATATCTCCCATATTAAGAAATATACCATTAAAAAAAGAAGTGTCAGCAGTCCTAAAATGGGAGGGAATTTTAATTGACCCTATTGGAGCTTTAGTTGCTGTATTAGTGTTTGAGTTTATTAGTGTAGGAGGAGGAAGTGGATTTACACAAACAGCATTGATCGAATTTGGTAAAATTGTTCTATTCGGAACCACGTTTGGTTTCACGTTTGCTCATTTTTTAATTTATATTATTAATAAAAAATTAGTACCACACTATTTATTAAATGTGGTATCGTTGTCAACGGTATTATTGGTTTTTGTAGAATCTGATATTTTTGCTCATGAATCAGGGTTATTAGCCGTAGTTGTTATGGGAATGGTGATTGGAAATAGTAAACTTAAAAACTTAAATGAACTTTTATATTTTAAGGAGTCGCTGAGTGTTCTCCTTATTTCAATTTTATTCATTCTTTTGGCTGCGAATATAAATATGTCCGATTTGTTACTACTTTATAGTTGGAAAACTGTCGTTTTATTTTCGTTAGTGGTCTTCGTAATAAGGCCTTTGGCTGTTTTTCTAAGTGCTTATAAATCCAATTTAAAAAGTAATGAAAAACTATTCATTAGTTGGGTAGGACCTCGAGGAATTGTTGCAGCTGGTATCGCATCTTTATTTGGAACGAAGTTAATGAAGCAAGGAGTTGAAGGAGCAGAATATATTACACCACTAGTTTTTTTAATTGTATTAGGTACAGTATTACTAAACGCTACTACTGCAAGGATGTTTGCAAAAGTAGTTGGAGTGTTTTTGAAGAATTCGGAGGCTATTGTTATGATTGGTGCATCTGATGCGGCAAGAATTATAGCAAAATACTTAATGGAAAACGGTAGAAGAGTTGTATTGTTAGATCAAAATAAGAGTTATGTTGAAGAGTCTCGAAATTTAGGAATTGAAGCATTTGACATTGATATATATACTGAAACATTGGATGATTCTGCAGAATTGAACGATGTAGGTTACTTAATAGCTATGACTGGTAGCGATGAGGTAAATAAGTATGCTATTAACCAGTTTTCTGGTATTTATGGAGAAAGAGGTACCTATCGTTTAGCTACTTTGAATGAAGTAAAAACGAATTCTGTTGATAATGATGATATGATTTTTACTCCAAAGGATGATTTTATCAACATTACTGAAAGTGCTCGTGATTATCCAGTAATGAACGAAGTAAATGTAAGTTCTGCGGAAGATTATCAGAATAAGTTAAACAGACTTTTTGATGAAGAGAGATCGGTTCCATTATTTGTGAAAAATGACGACAATATTGAGACAATTCAAGAAACCGAATTATCTACTGTAGGAAACAACCATAAAATTGTTTACTTAGGTAAAGAAATTAATTTTAATTAATACTACACAAATCTAGTTTAGAAGTCTTTTTTACAAGATGAATATAAGAACAGGTAACAAATAAAAAAGAAATCTAACGAAAGCGTTAATGCTTTTGTTTGAGTTAATTTATGTCGGAAGAGTTTATCTTAATCTTATAGAATAGGAGTTAAAGTACCTAATAAAATTGTTATAAATCCAAACCGAAAGTCGATCTTAGTTTGTCAATTAAAGGGTTTTTCTCCTTTAGTTTTTCAAATTTTTCGTGCGGAGTATACGCGAATTTTTTCTCCACAGTCTCATTTAAATTAACAATAATCTGAATACCATAGTTGTTTAATTTTTCCCTTAAAAAACGCAATAATTTTGGCTTTCCTTTATTTAACTGATTCAGCATTAAATCATTAGGTACAGATATTCCTATTTGGAAGTTTTCAAATAATTTTGGTTCATCAGAAGCAATAATTGCGGCCATACTTCGCTCACCGATATCTTGAAGTTTAAAATAGTACTTTTTCCAAGCATCTTTTAACTGCTCATGATTAAAAGGAGTTCTAGGATGGTTATCATAGTTTTCTTCTTCATCAGTACTTTTAGCCTCCTTCCTAGTGTGAATGCTCTTTAAAGAAAGTGCAGAAGTTCTACGTTTAATATCCTTTAATAAAGGCTTCGTACTTTTTTCTACTTTCCCAGCGTTTTGAGTTACCTCAATAGCTTTTGTTGTAGAAGCTGCTTCTTTAATAATATCACTAGCTTGCTTAGTTGATACAGAAGTTTTAGGTTTACTAGGAGTTAAAGCAGTAAAAAAAGTTGCAGGAATTATGTAGTTCCTAGATTTTTTTTTTGCTCCATCAAAAGTGATAGAGGCAATTTGCATTAAAGTAAGTTCAACAAGTAAGCGTTGATTTTTGCTAGCTCTATACTTTAAATCGCATTCATTTGCCTTATCAATTGCTTGCATTAAAAACTGCATAGAAGCTTTTTTTGCTTGTTCCAAATACTTCTTTTTTGCAGTATCTCCAACTTCCAGTAAAGGAATAGTTGATGCATCCTTTGCTACTAACAAATCTCTGAAATGTGAAGCAAGTCCATTAATAAAGTGATGTCCTTCAAAACCTTTAGCCAAAACACCATTATAGGCCATTAGAGCCTCTGGAATTTTGTTTTCAAGAAGTAAATCCGTCATAGAAAAATAAACATCATAATCTAATACATTAAGATTTTGAGTTACCGCTTCACGGGTTAAATTGTTTCCAGAAAAACTAACAACCCTATCAAATATAGACAATGCATCACGCATAGCACCATCAGCTTTTTGGGCAATAATATGTAGTGCATCATCGTCAGCGGTAATATTCTCTTTGGCGCAAATAGTTTTTAGATATTCTTTTGCATCAAGAACACCAATTCTTTTAAAGTCGAATATTTGACAACGAGATAATATCGTTGGAATTATCTTATGTTTTTCAGTTGTTGCTAGTATAAAAATGGCATGGGCAGGAGGTTCCTCTAAAGTCTTTAAGAAAGCATTAAAGGCTGCCTGAGACAACATATGAACCTCGTCAATGATATATACTTTATATTTTCCAGTTTGAGGAGGAATACGAACCTGATCTGTAAGGTTTCTTATATCGTCAACAGAGTTATTTGAAGCTGCATCTAATTCAAAGATGTTAAATGCAAAATCTTCGTCTTCACTCGCATTTTCTGAAGCTTCTTGATTTATTCTCTTAGCAAGTATTCTTGCACAAGACGTCTTTCCAACTCCTCTTGGTCCAGTAAATAATAAAGCCTGAGCTAAATGGTTGTTTTTTATAGCATTTTCAAGAGTATTTGTAATCGCTTGTTGACCTACTACATCTGCAAAGGTTTGAGGACGATACTTACGAGCTGATACTATAAAATGTTCCATTAAAGCCGAATTATTTTCTCAACAAAAATAGAAAACCGAAGTTCAACAAACAAGCAAAATGTTTTCCAGTTGTCAACAATAAAAATCTCGATTAGTAATGCATTGAAAATCGTAAATTTGATAACTCAACACTCAAAATTAGTAAGACAATGGATTTATTTTCTCAATTCAATGATACTCCTAAAAACTTGTTACCTAAAGATGGTACTGTTTTGTATTATGGACTAGTTATTGGGAAAAATGAATCAGATGAGTATTATGATGCATTATTGAATACTATAGAATGGAGAAACGATGAAGCAATAATTTTTGGAAAACGAATGATAACGAAGAGAAAGGTAGCTTGGTATGCCGAAAAACCTTTTGAATATTCATATTCTAATACAACAAAAACGGCACTGCCATTTACCGAGGAACTGTTAGAATTAAAGAAGTTGATAGAAAAAGAGACACAAGAAACTTACAATTCTTGTTTACTGAATTTATACCATGATGGATCAGAAGGAATGGCATGGCACTCTGATGGAGAAAAGGATTTAAAGAAAAATGGAGCTATCGCTTCTGTTACATTTGGAGCAGAACGTAAGTTCGCTTTTAAACACAAAGAAAGTAAAGAAGTAGTTTCGCTGATTCTACAACATGGTTCCTTATTGGTTATGAAGGACACAACTCAAACGCATTGGTTGCATCGTTTACCTCCAACGAAAAAAGTACATAGACCAAGAATTAATTTAACTTTTCGAACGATTGAAGAAAGTTAACTTCTTTTTATAAGATGAATAAACATTATCATTTTTTCCTGAAGCGTAAACAAAACCTAATTTTTTATTATAATTCAATTTTTATTGTAAATTTGAGTCATTATCAAATAAAGAAAACTAATTTACTATGGACAATACTACAATAAAAGGGGAGACTGTTGAGTCAAAGAGTATTACAATGAAATTGAATACATACTCTAAATTAAATGAAAAAATTAAGGCTAGCAAAGTGGCTGATGGTCCTTCTGTGAATATTTCACAACCAGAGAATATTGAAAATAAAAATTCTTATAAGGTTACAGTTTTAACCTATTTGCCAGATGCTGTATTATCAAAAGTTGAAAATAATGAAGGATTGGAACTCGATAAAGAGTTCGTTTATTTGAATTATGTAGGTATTAACCCAGTGCAATTTATGGGGAAAGATGGAAAATATACTACTTTGCAAGGTAGAGAATTTCGTTTTGATTATAACTGTGAAGTAGAGAAAGATAAAATAAAAGAGTATTTTTTATGTTATCTTCAATTTTCATATACCATTAATGATAATCAGTATGCTGATGTTATCTGGGTTAGAGATGAAAATGAAGACCCAGAAACTGATAGAGGAACGGTAACAGGACCTTCAGATTTACCTCCACCAACAACTTTATAAATTAAATAAGTTGGCTAGGTTCTTTTTTATCATAATCACTATTTTACTTAATGTTAATTTGGCATATGCTCAAAGAGATAACTTCTTGGAGGAGCAAGGTAAAAAGCTATGCTCATTAGATTCTGATATTACACTTTGTAAGGCTCATGAATTTTACCAAAAAAAGGTTTATGATTCGTGTTATACGTACAGTAGTAAAGCATTACTTTCTGAGCAAAAACATGATGCGAAGTGTTATCTGATTTATATACAGGGTTATAGTGCTTATAAAAAGCGTTTGTATAAGAAATCACTCGTTAATATGCTGGAGTTGATAAAGAACGAAGATTATAAGCAGAGTAGTTTGTATTTACTTGGAAGCATATATCTAAATTTGAAAGATTTTAGAAAGGCCATAATTTATATTGAAAAATGGATTAAAGATGATACAAATAAGGTACCAAGGATACAAAAGCTAATGTATCATGATTTGGGTATTTCTTATCTTCATCTCAAAGAATACACTAAGGCTAAAAAATATTTTGATATGGAAATAGACTTGTTAAATTCTAAGGATACATTATCAATTATAAAAACTAAAATGGATTTAGCGAATGTATATTATAATCAATATGTCGATAATGAAGCTATTCCACTTTTTAAAGAAGCTTTCGATTTAGCTAAGTTGTATTCAAATTTGGAGTGGAAGAAGTTAACGACTCAAAACATGGCAGTAGTTGAGCGAAACCGAAAGAACTATAAAGAAAGCGTAAAATATTATGAAGAATATATAAAATGGAAAGACTCTATTTGGAATAGGGACAATATTGTTGGGCTTGTTGAAAAAGACAAACAAATCGCAGTTGCGCAAAAGCAACAAGAAATTACTTTACATGAAGAGGAACTTAAACGACAAAAGTTGGTTCAGAATGGTTTGTTAGCAGGCGCTTCAGGGCTGGTTGTTTTTATTGGTTTTTTAGGATTTCTTTATCGAAAACTTAAAATACAAAATGAACTAATAACACAACAAAAGGAAGATTTAAATGTGGCTAACAAAACTAAAAACTATCTTTTCTCAGTGGTTTCACATGATTTAAGATCTCCAATGAATACGATTAAAAGTCAACATATAGATTTAAAGAATCACATTGAAGCCAATAATCTTGAAGGGATTAAAAAAGCAAATAATGCCGCTATACTTGTAACGGAAAGTACAAGTCATTTGTTAAATAACGTTTTACATTGGTCTTTAGAGCAAAGCAATCAGTTAGTTTTTAATACCAAAGAATACGCACTAAGACCTTTAGTACAACATGTTTTACATGATTATACACATTTAGTGGATGCTCGAGGAATTACTATTGAAACTGAGCTTGAAAATATATTGGTTAATATAGATAAGGAATCTATTAAAATAGTGTTACGAAACCTCTTGGACAATGCCTTAAAATATATGGGGAACAAAGGACGTATTACTATTAAAACAGGTAATTTTAACGATAATGAGGCTTTTATAACTGTGGAAGACACAGGTCAAGGTATTTCTGCCGAAAAACTTAAAAAGATTAATGCTTTAAAAGATTTAACAATTGATAAGATTGATAGATCCAAAGGAGTCGGTCTCGGACTTTTGTTATGCCAAACATTGGTAAAAAAGAATAAAGGAAGTATAAGCTTTGAGAGCGAGGAAGGTAAGGGAACTAGAATAACAATTGTACTACCTAAGGTAATAGAATAAAATAAAAAAGCTCAGTAATTATTTACTGAGCTTTTGTTTTTATGAACGTAGCATTCGTTTTATAATTTCATCATAAACGTAGCAGTAATAATCATGGTGCTGTGGCAATAATATATTTTCGTGATCTTTCGTGTTTTTTATAATGTCTAAATCAAAAAGTTTGATCTCATCTACTTCTGTTTCTTGAAGTTTTAAATCTTCTATTTCAACAGTTAATTCACCAATATATATGTGATGGAATTCATTATCAATAATTCCATTAGGATGGTTAACTTGATGTTTTCGAGTCCCAATTTTGTGTAAATCTCCAGGAAGAATTGTAAAATCTATTTCTTCTTTTACTTCACGTAATGCCGCAATTTTTATTTTTTCTCCGGCAGCAATGTGCCCAGCAACGGATATATCCCATAATCCCGGGAATACTTTTTTTGTTAAAGCTCTTTTCTGTAATAATATTTTTTTATCCGAAGTATACAACCATACATGTATAGTAGGGTGGAAGTATCCATGTTTATGGGCCTCCGATTTCAAACAAGTTTTTCCAGTATAGTTTCCATTTTCATCAACAATATCAATAAGTTCGTCCATATAAAGTAGTAAATCTAAAGTTTTATTCAATTTTGAATATTAGGATTATAAATGAGAATAGTTAAGTTTCAAAATAATTCTTTAATAGTCTTCATTAAATAAAGTAAAAAACGCCATTGAAATTTCAATGGCGTTCATATTTTTATTTAAAATAAGAGAAATCTTCTCCGTCTTCAATTTTTAGAAGACTTTCATAAATTATTTTAATAACGTTTTCTACATCTTCTCTATGAACCATTTCAACAGTAGTGTGCATATACCTCAGTGGTAATGATATTAATGCTGATGCTACACCTCCATTGCTATATGCAAAAGCATCTGTATCAGTTCCAGTAGCTCTTGATAAAGCTGAACGTTGGAAAGGAATTTCATTAGCTTCAGCAGCATCAATAATCAAATCTCTTAATTTTTGTTGAACCGCAGGTGCATAAGCTACAACAGGTCCTTTACCAATTTCTAAATGACCTTCTTTCTTTTTGTCAATCATTGGAGTTGTAGTATCATGAGTTACATCAGTAACAATGGCTACATTAGGTTTAATGGTGTCAGTAATCATTTGTGCACCTCTTAATCCAATTTCTTCTTGCACAGAATTGGTAACATACAAACCAAAAGGAAGTTTTTTACCATTTTCATGAAGTAATCGAGCCACCTCTGCAATCATAAATCCACCCATTCTATTATCTAAAGCTCGACAAACGAATTTATTTTCGTTTAAAATATGGAACTCATCAGGGTAGGTGATAACACATCCAACGTGAACTCCTAAAGCTTCAACCTCTTCCTTGGTTGCACATCCACAATCGATAAAAATGTTATCAGGTTTAGGAGCTTCTTCTTTAGCCCTATTTCTCGTATGAATGGCTGGCCATCCGAAAACACCTTTAACAATGCCATTTTTAGTGTGAATGTTCACCACTTTACTAGGCGCGATTTGGTGGTCACTTCCTCCATTTCTAATCACATAAATTAAACCATTATCAGAAATATAATTTACGTACCAAGAAATTTCGTCAGCATGACCTTCAATTACTACTTTGTATTTGGCATCAGGATTAATAACACCAACAGCAGAACCATAAGTGTCAGTTATAAATTCATCAACATAAGGTTTAAGATAATCCATCCAAATTTTTTGACCTTCCCATTCATAACCTGTAGGAGCGGCATTATTTAGATATTTTTCTAAAAAGTCAATTGATTTTTTATTTAAAATTGATGTTGAAGCCATAATAAATATTTTGATTTATTGAGTAAGAAATGAGGCTAAATTAGCTCCAAAACTTACGTTTTTCGTTAAGTTCTTCTTGTTCTTTAATTTGTGCAGGAGTAAGTACTTTTAAAAAGGATGGATGTTGTTCTATCGCATATTGAATTTTTTCAACGATACTATCAATACTTTCATTTTCATAGTCAATTTCTAAAGGCTCCTTGATAATCATTGATTGAAGGACATTACGTTTTTTAATTTGTAAGCCTTTTTTATCGAAAGATCTTCTGAAACCATCTATAACAATAGGAACAACTATAGGTTTGAAAGTTTTAATAATATGAGCTGTACCTCTTCTAATAGGCTTAAATGCAGTAGTCGTTCCTTGAGGAAACGTAACAACCCAACCATCATCCAATGCCTTACCTATGTTAGAAATATCAGACAGTTTTACCTGACGATTAACATTTTTTCCAGCACTTCGCCAAGTTCTATCTATAGATACGGAACCAGTATATGCAAATATTTTCGGTAAAATTCCCGCTCGCATTGTTTCTCCAGCGGCAACATAATATACATTTAATTTAGGATGCCATATATAACCGATGTTTTTGATGTTGTCAACCCTACCTTTAAGAGCTGCATTAAACACATGGAACATCGCTGCTACATCGGCAAAATATGTTTGGTGGTTCGAGATAAAAAGAACGTTTTGTTCAGGAAGTTGACGGATAATCTCAGAGCCTTCTATTTGTAACTCGTTAAATCTACGGTATCTACCGTGAGATATAACACCTAAAATACGAATTAGCCATTTTTTTATCCATAAAATGTGTCCAAACGGATTCCTTTTAAACAGGGGCATATAAGTGGTTTTTATTAGTAGATCGCTAAATTACAAAAGAAAAAGAAGAATGTTATTATTTTATTAAATCTTTAATTTCAGATAGCATCATTGCAGTTGCCCCCCAAACAGTATAATCGTTAAGTTTAAAGCTAGGTACCTCGATATTATCCATATAAGATGTGCGCATTGGTGTGTAAACAATATTACTTTCATCTAACAAATCTCTCAAAGAAACTTCGATGATTTTAGCTACTTCGTAATTTGGAGTAAATGTTGGTTTAAAATCGACATACCCCATAAAAGGAGCAACTAAAAAATTACTTGGAGGTATGTAAGTATCTGAAAGCTGTCGGATAACTTTAACATTTTTATTTGAAATCCCAACTTCTTCATCAGTTTCACGTAGAGCCGTTTCTTTTAAGTCAAAATCGTTTAAATCAGATTTACCTCCAGGAAAACTAATTTGAGCTGAATGCGTTCCTTTATAACTAGCACGCTGTGTTAGCAGAAATTTGGTATCATTTTTTTCATCTGGATAAAATAATGCCAAAACAGCAGCTCTTCTTGGATTTTTACTCAAAATCATTTCTTCTGAGTATTTTTTTCGAACTTCAGGAGCTAATTTGAAATGAGAATTAAGACCTCCCAGAGAACGCTGTTGAAAATGATCTATTTGGTTTTTAAAATCAGAAAAAAACATATAACTTTCATAATTTCTGACAAACATATTATTTTTAAAGAGGTTAAACCAATTTTTTGGCTTGAATTTTGCTCAACAATACATGTAATATCTAACAATAAATATGAATAAAGAGAATAAATATTTAAAACTGGTTTTAAGCTTGTTATTTGATGGAATTGGATACTTATCCTATTTATTTCCTGGGTTAGGAGAGATAACCGATGTTGTCTGGGCTCCAGTAGCAGCTTTTTTAATGGCTAAAATGTACAAGGGTAATAAAGGGAAAATAGCAGCGGCAGTTACCTTCATTGAAGAGGCTATGCCTGGTTTAGATGTAATACCAACATTTACATTAATGTGGTTGTTTACATATGTTTTTAAATCGTCAAAGGAAAATAAAAAAACAATCGAAGTATAGAATAAAGAATAACAGTGACTAAAAGGTCACTGTTATTCTTTTATAATGGTTAGTTTTTCATACTTAAAAATGAAAAACTATAATTAAATCCTAAGTTGAAGAACGTAGTACTTAGACTTCCTCCTTTAGCTTTTACATATCCGGCAGCACCTCGAATACTTAAGTTTTGGTTCAGTTTAAAATCTAAACCTACACTTGGTTTTACAATTAGTCCTTGCCCAGTACTTATACCACCACCACCTGCAGCTCCTCCAAGCATTTGTGTAAATATATAGGTGGAATTATTAAAGAAGCGATTCGTTTTTACACCCAATCCAACAATTCCTTCCGCATATGCTCCCGCATCACCGAAATTAGCAAAAGCTGTTTGACCCGCGGCATATATGTGCTTATTTAGGAAAAAGTTGATTTGTAATGATATTTGATGCATATCTTGTTTAATTCTTGTATCTCTTTGTGCATTTGAGTAGACATCATGTTTTACAATTGTTTCCAGTCCTTTCAGCTTACCAAAAGAAAATGAATTGTTCTTTGAGTTTATTCCATCTTTGTCAACATAGTATTTTACCCCAAAACCAAACGATGATGATGCAAAATGACTATCAGGACTTAATATGTACCCTTTATCTATTGAAACGTATACATTTTCAAATAATTTCTGTTCTAGTGATATATCTGGATAAATTAAAAAACCACCCTTAGTGTCTACACCTCCGCCACCGCCAGCTCCAATTCCGAATTTAGCCAAAATGTTGGTTCGGTTTTTATTCATTCCAAAGTGATACCCAGCTCCAACAAATACGTCCATATAACCAGCTTTAATACCTTGATAAGCTCCATCTGCTTTTACAAAATAAAAGAAATCATCATTGATGTACGAATTATATTCAAAACCAGCTAAACGAATCGTTCTGCCTTCATAATTACCTTTAGTGACATTCATATTATTCAAATGAACAAATAAAGAGTTTCTATTGCTTTTACTATTCCATTCAGTGGATGATAATTCACCTGTAGAGTATTTACTTTCTATGTCGTCAAAATTGGAACGTTTGAATGATAATGGAATTTGCACAGCAATATTAAATTGACTGCTTTTAATGAGTCCTTTATCAAAGAAATTAATATAACTATATCCGGCAGTTGTAGAAAAATGTTTAAAGTCATATCCCAAATTAAAATGGGGAAGAATAAATGCGCCACCTCCATCTGGAGCGGATGCACCACCACCGCCACCGAAATGAATACCCGTATCGATAAACAGTTTATCGGTTAAATTCTTTTGAATTCCTGCATTAACACCTAAGGTAAAAAAACCTCCACGTATTCCTCCAATGGAACCATATATTCCAACACCTGCATAACTCCAGTCATTAATTTTCAGATTATAGTGAATTCCTGAAAAATCCATGTTAACTTCATTCTTAGGCATTTTAATAGATAAAAAATCTAATTGTGCAAAGGCGTTTTGAGTTTGAGGATTTTTTGGTTGTTCTTGTCCGTAAAAAAAACAAGCACTCAACGCTATATTAAACATGAGTGCCTTTTTTAATATGTTTTTAAACATGAATTTCTTTTAGTTGTTTAGTGATGAATTTGTTGTCGCTCTCCATTTATATAAGATGCTACAAAAGCATCTTTAAAGCCTATTTTTACTAATTCAGATTTTAACTTTTTGGCTTCAGAAAGAGATGCAAATATACCTAAAGAATATTTAAAATAATCACTGTTTTTAGAGGCGATTCCAGCCAATGAATTTTCGGATAATAAAGGGTATTTATTTTTAGAGAAAACCCCTATTTGAACTGAATAGACCGTTTGCCCATTGTTATTTTCTTCTATAGTAGCCATCTCGTCATCTAAATTGACATCTTCTTGATCCAAATCATTTGAGAGATCGGAACCATTATTTGAGACGTTCGTAATACTATCAATAACACGCTGTGCTTCTTCTGCTTTTATTTGATCAATATCAATCTTTTCTGTATTACTTGTTGTAAGACTACTTGTGGAAAAACTCCCATTTTTTACCATAACAAATATGATTCCTAAAGAAAGCCCTAAAAGCAAACCTAAAACAATAGCAATCGTTCTCGATTTTTGCTTTTGATGTTGAACATTTTCTTGTAATTCCGTAAATTCTTTTTCCCTTTCTTCAAGTTTAAGCTTCGTAGCATCAATATCTTCCTGCATTAACTGATACTTAGCTTCTTCAATAAATGGCATGCTTTAATATTTAAAGTTGGTTTCGGGTACTAAAATACAAATCTTTTTTAATTACACTTTTTTGATGCTAATGATAACACCTTTAGAGGCAGGAGTATTGCTAATTCGAGCTTTACTTTTAATAGGAACTAATACATTAGCCTCTGGAAAATAAGTAGCAGTACAATTTCTAGGGATACTATAAGGTATTACCAAGAACTGTCTTGCAATTCTTTCTTCACCTTTATAGTGACTTATCAAATCTACTTTATCCATTTTCTTTAGATTGTGAGTTTTCATATCTTCAGGGTTCATTAAAACAACTCTTCTTTCATTCATAATTCCTCTATACCTGTCATGCAATCCATAAATTGTAGTATTATATTGATCATGAGTTCTTATAGTCATTAAAATAAACTGATTTTCTCTTAACTCAATATCTGAAGCTTGGTTTAATGTAAAGTTTGCTTTTCCTGTTGAAGTAGGAGAGAAGTCCGCTTTTCTAGCATTATTAGGAAGATAGAACCCTCCTTTTTTGCGAACTCTTTCGTTGTAATTATCAAATCCCTTTATGGTGGCTTCAATTTTATCTCTGATCAAGTCGTAGTTTGAAGTTAATTCACTCCATTTAATTTCGGAGTTTTTAAGGGTGTGTTCAGCAATACCAGCAACAATTTTAGGTTCGCTGAGCAATAAAGAAGAACATGGTTTTAAGTGACCTTTGGATTGATGAACCACTCCCATTGAGTTTTCAACAGAAACAAATTGTTCTATATTGTCTTGAAGATCTTTCTCAGATCTACCTAGGCAGGGTAGGATTAACGCTTTTTTACCGTGAATTAAATGACTTCGATTAAGTTTTGTTGAAACATGTACAGTTAAATCGCAATTTCGCAGAGCATCGGCAGTGAACTCTGTGTCAGGAGTAGCCGAAATAAAATTACCTCCCATTCCAAGAAATACTTTTGCTTTACCCTTATGCATAGCTTCAATGGCTTCTACAACATCATATCCATGTTTTTTTGGTGCATTAAAATTGAACTCCTTTTCAAGTGCATTTAAAAATGGTAATTTAGGTTTTTCCCATATTCCCATTGTACGATCTCCTTGAACATTGGAATGACCTCTAACAGGACAAGTTCCAGCACCTTTTTTTCCAATACTACCTTTTAAAAGGAGTAAATTAACGACTTCTCTAATATTATCAACTCCGTTTTTGTGTTGAGTAAGCCCCATGGCCCAACAAATAATAATGTTATCGTTATTGATTATAAGTTCTGAAGCTTTTTTTATTTCAGGAAGAGTTAAACCAGTTTGTGGTAATAACTCATCAATAGAATAGGAATCAAGATCGTTCATTAATTCATCAAATCCATGAGTCTGGTTTTTTATAAATTCATGATTAAAGACTGTACCAGGTTGTTCCTCTTCCTTTTGCTTCATTAATTTCATGATAATCTTTAATAAGGCAACATCCCCATTTATTTTAACTTGAAGAAACTGATCAGTTAATTTTTGACCGCTTCCAAACCATTTAATAGGGTTTTGAGGGTCAACATAATTCATGAGCCCAACTTCAGGTAGAGGATTTATAGTCATTATTTTACCACCATTCTTTTTGGTTTCTCCTAAGGCTGTTAACATTCTTGGGTGATTAGTTCCTGGGTTCTGACCGATAACAATTACTAAATCCGCGTGATTGAAGTCGTCAAGTGTAACAGAGCCTTTCCCAATACCTAATGTTTGTGATAAACCACTACCACTACTTTCATGACACATGTTCGAACAGTCAGGAAGATTGTTTGTCCCAAATTGTCGCACAAACAATTGATAAAGGTAAGCAGCTTCATTGCTGGTTCTACCAGAAGTATAAAAGATAGCTTCGTCAGGGGAATTTAACTTATTTAATTCTTTGCCTATTAATGAGAATGCATTATCCCATGAGATTTCTTCGTAATGAGTTGCATTTTCTTTTAAAAACATAGGAGCAGTTATTCTACCACTTTTCCCAATTTCGTAATCAGACCATTCCGATAATTCTTGAACTGAATGAGTAGCAAAAAACATAGGGCTGACTTTATTTTTTGTGGCTTCTTCCGCTATTGCTTTGGCTCCATTTTCGCAGTACTCGGCCAAAAAAGCTCTTTTTTCATCCGGATCAGGCCATGCACAACCTGGACAATCGAATCCATCGGTTTGATTGATGTTTTTTAATAGCCCTATTGTTTTTCCAATCCCAGTTTCAGAAATAACATGCTTTAAAGCAGATTTTATAGCTGTTGTACCAACTGCTTTTTGTGGGATTTCTGTTAACTTAATACCTGTAAACTTTTCAGGTGGTTGTGCATTTGTTTTTTTTGTACTCATTTATATTATATATTGAGGGTTTGAGTATATTGTCATTTTATTTTGTCTAGTAAAACCAATAAGGCAAATACCAAACTCCTTAGCAAAATCTACAGCCAAAGAGGAGCAAGCGGACACTGCAATAATTATTGGAATTTTTGCAAAAAAAGCCTTGCTGACAATTTCATAAGAAACTCGTCCACTTACCAACATAATTGATGCTTGAGTTAATTTATTTAACTCTAATAAATGTCCAATGCATTTATCAACTGCATTATGTCTTCCAATGTCTTCTTTGGATGTAATAATACTTTTATTATTATCAAATATAGCGCAAGCGTGACTTCCGCCAGTTAATTTAAAAGCATTCTGTTGTCTTGTCATAATATCAAACATATTTTGAATATCAACAAAAGACAGTTTTAATCGATTATGAAGAACGCTTCCTTCAACTTTTATATCTTCAATCTCTTTTTTTCCACATATACCACAAGAAGAAACGGATAGTAACGTTCTTTTGTTTAAATACCCTTTTCCTAAGTCACTTTTAGCAATGGTAATATCAATTACATTATTAAAATATTCATCTTCATCAATTCTTTCTGCATTGAAATTATCGTACTTCTTATATATGTCTTCTGCAAATAGTAAACCTCTAATAAGATACTTGTCGTCTCCAGGTGTACGCATAACAACAGTATATGGTTGATTATTAATGTTTATCTGAAGAGGAGCTTCTATAACTAATTTGTCTTCTAGTTTTAACGAGTTTTCCTGAGAAGCTTTAATAGCATCATATACTCTAACTTGTTCCATAAAAACAAATATAAATAATAAAAAAGTTAAAATTGAAATAGTGTAAAATTTAAAATAATTACCTTTAACGCTTGTTTAAAAACAATATAGTTGAGTTTATTGGAATGAAAAAAATTGTAGTCATATATATACTTATTCTAGGTTTCGTGGCACATGCTCAGAAGAAAGATCAAGTTCCTAATTTTAGTGACAAGTATTATTCTTTAACTGAAGCAGACTCCGTGATGATACATTTAAATGAGGTAGCAATACTACCGAAACACAAATTTAATTCTAGAATTGATGTAAGGTATTATTTATGGTTTAAACGTAAAGTATATAAAGCCTACCCTTATGCGGTCTTGGCATCAAAGAGATTAGATAGTTTAAATTCAAGATTGGGTAAAATTAAATCTAAAAGCAAGAAAAAGAAATACGTTAAGACTGTTCAATCATATTTGGAGAAAGAGTTAACTAATAGATTAAAAAAGTTGACAAGAACAGAGGGGAGGATTTTGTTAAAGTTAATTCATAGACAAACAGGGAAAACTGCTTTTAATAATATAAAGGAGTTGAGAAGTGGTTGGAAAGCTTTTTGGTATAATACAACAGCAAACTTGTTTAAACTTTCCTTGAAGTCAGAATATAAACCAGAGACGGAGAATGAGGATTATTTAATAGAGGATGTTATACAACGTGCTTATATAAATGAGGTATTGGTATATCAAGAACCTAAATTAGAAAAGGACTATAGGCAGATTGTGTCTGATAAAAAAGGGGCAATAGATGTTGAAGTATATAAAGAAATGTTTGCAAAAAGAAAGAAAAAGAAGAAGAAGCCTCAAAAATTAAAAAAGTCTTAAAAAAGTTGATATTATAACCCATTGAAAATTAGCTTGTTTTTAGGTTGGGTTAAATGAGTTTTAAAAATAGTTTAAAAAAAGTGTTGTTGGAATAAAAAATGGTTGTATGTTTGCAGCCGCTAACACGGAAACACAGACACAGCGTTAGCAAGTTCATTGAGGTTAGG
>NZ_CAZEQU010000007.1:0-2479 GCF_964513065.1 Tenacibaculum xiamenense | reverse complement strand
ACCTGAAGAAGAAAGTATTAAACTGTTAGAAGAATTTAATTCCACAAGAGTTTCTTATCCGGAAGAAAAGACTTTGGTAGATTTATTTTCAGCCCAGGTTTTAGAAACACCAGATTCAATAGCAGTGGTTTATTCAGATGAATCATTAAGTTATTCAGAATTGGATAAACGATCGAATCAGTTGGCTCATTACTTACAAGGACAAGGAGTTAAGCCTGATGATTTAGTAGGTATTTGTTTAGATCGCGGTTTGGATATGATTGTTGGTCTTTTAGGGATATTAAAATCAGGAGGAGCCTATGTTCCAATAGCCCCAGATTATCCACAGGATCGAATCGATTATATAGTAGAAGACACCGGTATTGAATTACTTTTAACTAGTGGTGAAGGATGTTTTGTAAAAGAAGGAGTTTCACTACTAAATTTAGAAAGTGATAGGGAACTACTATCTACTTACTCATCAAGTGATTTAGAACCAATGTTAAAACCTGATAACTTGGCTTATGTTATTTATACATCAGGAAGTACAGGAAAGCCAAAAGGGGTAATGATTGAGCATAGAAGTATCGTAAATAGGCTTTTGTGGATGCAGTTGAATTATCAATTGGGTAGTGAAGATGCCATTCTTCAAAAAACACCATTTAATTTTGATGTTTCAGTATGGGAGTTTTTTTGGCCATTATTTAATGGTGCAAAATTAGTTGTTGCTGAACCAGAAAAACATAAAGAAACTTCTTATCTAAAAAAAATTATACAAAAGCAAAACGTAACAATAATTCATTTTGTTCCTTCAATGTTAGGCATTTTTTTAGAAGAAACAGAGTTAGAAGATTATCATAATTTGCGACATGTTTTATGTAGTGGAGAAGAGTTATTACCTGATCATGTAAGGTTATTTAAGGATAAACTGAAAAATCAAAAATTGGATAATTTATATGGCCCTACTGAGGGAGCTATTGATGTAAGTTTTTGGGAAGTACCCTTAGATGATTTAAATAAAAAGGTTTTAATTGGTAAACCAATATCAAATATTCAAATTTACATTACAGATTCAAATTTAAATTTACAACCAATGGGGGTTATAGGTGAGTTATGTATAGGAGGTATAGGAGTCGCGAGAGGGTATTTAAACAGATCTGAATTAACGACAGATAAATTTGTACCCAATCCGTTTAAGGAAGGTGAACGTATTTACAAAACAGGAGATTTAGCTCGCTGGTTGCCTGATGGAAATGTGGAGTTTTTAGGACGAAAAGACAATCAAGTAAAAATACGAGGTCATCGGATAGAATTAGGAGAAATAGAGAATATATTATCCGAGTCACCTATTGTGGAGAAGTGCTGTGTTGTTGCAAAAGAAGATAATTCAGGGAGTAAGTACTTAGTAGGTTATGTTGTCTTAGCAGGAGATTTAGATCGAGAAGAATTAAATGAATTTTTAAAAGAACGTTTACCAAATTATATGATTCCAAGCTTATGGGAAGTTTTAGAAGCTATGCCTATAACAACTAATGGAAAGCTAGATAGGAATTATTTGGAAAAATTAAAAGATTCTTTTAAGTCATTACAAGAATACGTGGCCCCTAGAAGTGATGTCGAGGAATCATTAGTAGTGATTTGGCAGGATTTGTTGGGAGTTGAACGAGTTGGAATTTATGATAACTTTTTTGAATTAGGAGGTCATAGTTTAATGGTAACTCAATTAGTATCTAAAATTCGCAAAGAATTTGAAGTGGAAATTTCTGTAAGAGAAATTTTTCAATTTACCTGTATAGATGAGTTATCATCTTACATATGTTATAAGGTTATTAATTATAACGAATCTTTAATAGAAGAAACTAATGTAGATATTAATATTTAATTCAGGAGTTAAATGAAAATTTTAAATTTTTTTAAAAAATTAAATAGAGAAGGAATAAGATTAAGTTTAAAAGATAATAACTCAATAAATATAAAATCTAGTAAAGAAATTAGTGGAGAAATTATTGAGGAAATAAAAACGAATAAGATTAAAATTATTGAGTTTTTAAAAGAAAATAAAAATGAAGAGAAAATAAAAAAATATAAAGTAAAAGGAATTGAAAAAGAATCACTATTACCAAAAATAGAGTTATATGATCGTCCTAAAGATATTCCATTATCATTCGGTCAAGAACGTTTATGGTTTATCGATCAGTTGGAAGGGAGTTTATCCTATCATATTCCAATAGTTTTAGAATTAACGGGAGATTTAGATGTATCGGTTTTAGAAAAATCCTTAAAAACTATAGTGTCTCGTCATGAAGTTTTAAGGACAAATATCTATTCAAAGGAAGGAGTAGGATATCAATTTGTAGTATCATCCGATCATTGGTTTTTAGAGAAGGAAGATTTAGAAATAGAGAGTACTTCAGATTCAATAGAGTCGTATATAAGTCGTCCATTTGATTTATCCAAAGACTATAAATTACGAAGCTGTTTATATAACATAGGATCAGAT
>NZ_CAZEQU010000006.1:0-2200 GCF_964513065.1 Tenacibaculum xiamenense | reverse complement strand
AAAAACCATGTTATAACTAACATGGTTTTATGAATTAAGATAAGACTAAATACGAGTATTATTGATTACTCGATTTTATATTATCAGCTCCCTTGACTATGAAAAAGTAAGATCGCCTATTTTGTTCATGCTCTTCTTCGGTACAATCTTCCCTACAGTCGTTTATTAACTGACGCTCTCCATAGCCTATAGCGCTTTCTATTCTATCTGAAGAAATACCTCTTGATACAATATAATCTCTTGTTGAATCTGCTCTTCTTTGTGATAATCTTTCGTTATACTCTGCTGGTCCTCGACTATCTGTATGAGATTCTATTCTAATTATCATTTCTGGATGTGCCTTCATAACACTTACGATATGCTCCAATTCATATTCTGCATCCGCTCTTATAGTATCTAAGTTAAAGTCAAAATATATTGGATTAATCACTATTTGATCTTCAACTATTAAGGATTCTAAGGCTATATTCGCCTGTAATTCTTTCTTATCAATATCTAATGTTGTTTGTTCTATTTGACCTTGAATGTATTCTGGTTTTGATGCTACTACTACATATTTACGTTCACAATCAATCTCTGTAAAACTATAGCCTCCATCTGAACTTGTGGTTTGTTCTGATACTGGCTCTCCTTTATCATCTATCAATCTAACTGATACTCCTGATATTGGTTCTCCTGTTTTGTTCTCACTTACCACTCCACTTATTACCTCTTTACATTGATAAATTCTAAAACTGTAAATATCATCATCTCCTTTTCCTCCTTCTCTATTAGATGAAAAATATCCTGCCTTACGTTCTTTATCTATTATAAATCCAAAATCATCTAATGGTCCATTAATTGGGGCACCTAAGTTTACAGGAGCTTCATAACCCAATCCTCCTAACTTACTCTCAAAAACATCTAAGGCTCCTAAACCTAAATGTCCATCTGATGCAAAGTATAATCTATTGTTAGAACCGATATAAGGAAACATCTCTCTTCCTTCTGTGTTAATGTCTTTACCTAAGTTCTCTGGTTCTCCAAAAGTACCATCTTCTGAGATAGATACTTGGTATAAATCTGTTTCTCCATATCCTCCTGGCATGTCTGACACAAAATAAAGTGTTCGCCCATCAGCACTCAATGATGGATGACCTATAGAATAATCATCATTATTAAAAGGTAGTTCTTCTATTCCTCCCCAAGTATCATCGTATTGCTTCTTAGCTTTGTATATCTTTAACTTTGCTGTTTTCTCAACATCTCCAGAAGCATTGTCTCTTGTAAAGTACATAGTACTCCCATCTTTACTTATAATGGCATTGGATTCATGAAACTTACTACTTAATGATGTTAATTTCTGTGAAGCACCAACATCTAAACTTCCTCCTTCTTGTAATTGCTGCTCTTCAGACTTGTAAATATTCAAATAAGGCTGATTATTCCACTTATAGATTTTCTTGTTTTCTGAATCTGCTCTGGTCGATGAAAAATAAAAATAACCATCATGTACAAAACCTCCGAAGTCTGAATATTCTGTATTGATTGCCAAGTTATGAATATTCACATAGGTTTTAGGCCTATTGGTGTATTCTGAAAAGTATTGCTTATTAGCCTCTAAAGCCAAAACCCTACTATCATTTCCTTTTAACTCTTTTAGCTTTAACAACCATTTATCTGATTCTGGTACATTGCCATTACTCTTTAATACCTGTGCATATCGAAAAAAGTGCTCTGGTGATGCCACTCCTTCATGTTGTTCCATCAGGTTTTTGTATGAGTCTTCTGCTTTTTTATAGGAAGATGTAAAATAATAAGAATCTGCCAATCTACTGATTACCTCATATGAGCGATCTCCCTTATTATAAAGTTGTTGGTATAACTCTGCTGATTTACTATAGGCATATTCTTTAAAATAACGGTTAGCCGCATAACGACGTTGACCATAACTGCTTAAACAAATCCCTAATAATAACAGTATAACAATGATGCGTTTCATATTCTCCTGTTTTTGTATCCTTATGTTCTTTTAAAAAAATCTTGGTGATTTCACCGTTTGAGGTCTAAACAATTCATATCTCAATAAAATCTCGTGAGTTCCTGAATTGTAATTACTATAATTCGATGTCGTCAAATCATAGGCATAACCTATTTGTAACGATCTACTTACTTGAAAACCTAACAATGCACTGATAGAATCATCCCAACGCCAAGCTAC
>NZ_CAZEQU010000005.1:0-324067 GCF_964513065.1 Tenacibaculum xiamenense | reverse complement strand
TCACAAATCTCATAACTAACTGTATAGCTACCGGATGGTGCTCCTGAATTTACTGTGATTGTTCCGTCTGAATTTAAGGTTAACTCACTTGGAACATTTACTCCACTTAAACTTACCTCTCCTGGGTTAGTACCTATAACTGCTGGATTCCCATTTAATGTATCGTTTGAAACTACTGAACTCGTTGAGTCTCCTGAACTTAATACTGTCGAACTAAAATCATCCGAAACTGCATCAATCGTATTAGATACCTCTATTGTTACGGTAGTAGTATCACAGTTTGCTGGTACTGCTCCATTCTCACAAATCTCATAACTAACTGTATAGCTACCGGATGGTGCTCCTGAATTTACTGTGATTGTTCCGTCTGAATTTAAGGTTAACTCACTTGGAACACTTACTCCACTTAAACTTACTTCTCCTGGGTTAGTTCCTATAACTACCGGATTTCCATTTAATGTATCATTTGAAACTACTGAACTTGTTGAGTCTCCTGAACTCAATACTGTTGAACTAAAATCATCCGAAACTGCATCAATAACATTGGTTACAATAATAGTACCTGATGCGTTTACTACTCCACATCCCCCAGTAAGAGCAATAGTATAATTAAATGTTCCACTTACTGTTGGACTACCACTTATAGTTATTACATCTGCTAACCATGTAGCCGTAACTCCTGCAGGTAATCCGGATACAGTTCCGATTCCAGTTGCACCCGTAGTTGAATGCGTTACATCAATTAAAGGTGTATTAATGGGCAATGAAGGCATACTTGATGGCCCACTTACAGTATTATTTTCCGATACAATAATAGTACCTGATGCATTTACTAACCCACAACCTCCTGTAAGAGGAATAGTATAATTGAACGTTCCACTTACTGTTGGACTACCACTTATCGTTATTACATCTGCTGACCATGAAGCTGTAACTCCTGCAGGTAACCCTGTTACAACACCAATTCCAGTTGCGCCTGTTGTATTATGACTAATATTAGTCATTACAGTATTTAAACACAGTGTTGGAGAGCTTGATCCTGAACTTACCGTATTTTCATTAATTGTTAGCCCTACCTCCGAAGTAGTTACGCTTGTACATGCATTTTTACTACTGGTAACTACCAATCTATATTTATTTGTTGATGCCGCTAAGGTTGGATTCGTTAAAGTTAAATTTGTTGTAGTTGCATTGCTATAAATTCCTCCATTAGTAATATCATTCCATGGACCAGTACCACCAACTTGTTCCTGCCATTGATATATTAAATCTGCTGTAGCTGCTGCACTGCCACTGTAATCTGGCGTGGTTGATGGCGGTGTTCCTGAAAATACTGTTGTACTCAATGAAGAAACCGCACCTGTAAAAGTAACATTAGCTCCTAAACAGATGGTTGCATCACTTGGTTGCGTATCTACCTGTAACGTAGTAGCCTCTGTTTCATCTCCATTTGCTCCGTCATAACCTCCTGCCCCTCCAGTTACCTGTCCGTTACTATCAAAACCAGTTCCGTCTAAAATTCCATCGGCATCAGCATCTGTTCCTCCCGATTCTAAGACATCGAAACATCCATCATTATCGCTATCTAAATCTAAGTTATCTGGTGTTCCATCGGAATCCGTATCTCTTACTTCACATATCGAAATAATTAATTCTATTCCATCACCACCTGATCCGTTAGCTCCAGACTGATCGAAATTCAAAGTAAAAGTAGATAATTTCCCTAAAATTTTCAAAGACCCTGCAGAAGTACCATCAACTCCACTTAACGTACTCTGCCCTGTATTAGTTGTTACAGGTAATCCAACATTTCCATCTACAACTGTGGTTGTTGTAGCTACAAAATCATTTGTTCCTGTAAGGCGTTGCCATATATATCCACCTTGCAAACTAACTATGGCCGAATTTTGTATATTCTGTGTATTTACCGTAGAATACCCACCTACTCGATCAAGATGAATAATTGGATTCACCACCTCAACAGGATTCCCTGATGCATCTTCAAAATTAACAGTAATACTCGTCCCCCAATTATAACCGAGTTGAAGAGAATTACTTCCTCCCAATGGCTCTGACCAAAAAGGTTGATTATTAAATGTTCCTGTTACAATACTACTTGCATCTGTTGTTGAATACTTCGCTATAACACCATTACCATAATTATACTCAGCGGTGGCCCCTGAAATGTTCCATCCTCCGCTATTTAAAATGTCACAAGCAGCTTCGTTTACATCACTTATACCATCATTATCATTATCTAAATCACAAACATTGTTAACGCCATCGCCATCTGGATCATTTGTCGTTGGTGTTCCAACAATCGCTCCGAAATCACAAGGATCCAATACTGTTAAAGTAGCTGTATTTTGAATGTTAACACATTCATTATCTGGATGTGTTACAATCACAGTGTAAATATTACCTGTGAGTCCAGTAACGTCACTTATTGTTAAAACATTTGTATTCGTTCCAGAGTAAACCCCTGTATCACTTAAGTTTACCCCATTCTCTTGCCATTGATAATTGGTAGCCCCAGAAACATTTGTTGCCGATGAGTGAGAATAATTAGGTACGGTATTTGGGGCTGAACCTAAAAATTCTGTTGTACTCACTCCATTTACTGACATATTAAAACTAATTGGATTTCCATTAAACACGGTTCTATCTCCCCAATTAGTAAAATCTGCAGTTATATTAGTTGCCACAACCTCATTACCAGTGACCTCTTGTCCTTGGTCACCTCCTACATCGGCTCCCCCTCCTGAGTTCACAAGGTTAGGAATCCCGTCGGCATCGACACTTCCATTGGCTGCGAAATCAATTCGTCCTTCAGAATCCAATTGACTGGCTAAGACATTTTCATCTGCTTCCAAGGCATCAAAACACCCATCATTATCACTATCTAAATCTAAGTGATTTGGAATGTTATCACTATCAGTATCAGGACATGTACTAGCGAATACATGAAAATCATTTATACTTACATTTGAGTTTGGAGCATTGTACATATAAGTTCTAAGTGTATATGTTTGTCCTTGTTCAATATATGATTCCTTAATAGGTGTAATTGGATACCATAAAGTACCTCCTGAGCCTCCTCCATCTGTCGCATCCAGTGGAAAAGTATTTGCATTTACAAGTGTTTCATGAGTAACAAAATTATCTCTGGAGATTTCAATTGTAACTGTATAACCATAGTCTATTCCAACATCTTGGATAAATTGAGCTAAAGATGTTATTCTTCCGTGATTTAAAGCTCTAAACGAAACATCTACGTAATCACCATTTATTTTGGCTTCTGCTAAATTCATAGCCCCTAACCCTAATACTTCTATAGATGAATTAGTTACATCAGAATTTAAAGTAACTCCAGATCCTGGTGTTAATGGAGAAACATTATCTACCAAAAGACTATTAATATTTGAAGGGTTTAACGTTCCGGCAGGATCTACTCCATTGGCATTACCTGTCCATGTACTTAAAATCTCACTAACTCCGTTACATTCCACCGAATCTAATATTCCATCATTATCATCATCCAAATCACAAACATTGTTAACGCCATCGCCATCTGGATCATTTGTTGTTGGTGTTCCAACAATCGCTTCGAAATCACAAGGATCAATTACCGTTAAAGTAGCACTATTTCGAACATCTATACAGGTATTATTAGGGTGGGTTACTACCAAAGTGTACACCTTACCTGTTAATCCTGAAACATCGCTAATACTTAAAATATTTGTATTTGTTCCTGAATAAACACCAGTATCACTAAGCGTTACTCCATCCTCTAGCCACTGATAATTTATTGTACTAGAAACGTCCACACTCGCCGCAGCTATGCTATATGCAGGTATCGTATTGGGTGCTACTCCAACGAAACCGGTAGTACTAATTGCTCGGACTGGCATCCCAATAGCAACAGAATTACCTTCATATGCTGTTTTATCCCCCCAATTGGAAAGATCTGGAAAAACCTGTGTTGCCACGGTTTCATCACCTGTAACTCCATTGTAACCTCCTGATCCTCCCGTTACCAGTCCGTTACTATCGAAACCAGTTCCGTCTAAAATTCCATCGGCATCAGCATCTGTTCCTCCCGATTCTAAGACGTCAAAACACCCATCATTATCGCTATCTAAGTCTAAGTTATCTGGTGTACCATCGTCGTCTGAATCATCACAAAAAGTAGTTCCTTCAAAATTTGTTAACGTTATCACCCCTATACTGAATTCATCCCAATAAAACACCTGCAACCTTTCGACGGGCTGGGAAAATGAAAAACTTATATCTCCAATACTTGTATTATTCGCTGCTAATATCGTTGGTGAAGAAGAAAATACATTTCCTCCATCATAATTTACTATTGACCCTGCTGATAAATTATAGTTCGAAATTGTAATTGGTATAATCGCTCCTCCTGAGTAAGCATTTATAAGAACATGATCTGCATCATCTAAATCTTGAATTTTAAATTTAAAATCTACAATTGGCTCGCTAAATGTAAAATCAGCCTCAATTGAATTAGACACGCTAGTATTGGTAGTAGCACCACTTAATATTCCAAATAGAACACCATAATCAGAAGTTTCGTGCACATTGTTGATAATCTCATCAGGCATTGTTGCTGTTCCTAACAAGTTGAAATTTAAATTCATTGTTGCATTCCCTATTTTTAAAGAACTAGAATTTATGGCCGTATCAGCATTCCCATTAGTAACAGGAAGCAGAGAAGCAAAATCATATGAATTATAATCGTAACATCCGTCTACCCAATCCATAACCCCATCATTATCATCATCCAAATCACAAACATTGTTAACGCCATCGCCATCAGGATCATTTGTCGTTGGTGTTCCAACAATCGCTCCGAAATCACAAGGATCAACAACCGTTAAAGTAGCACTATTTCGAACATCTATACACACATTATTAGGATGGGTTACTACCAAAGTGTACACCTTACCTGTTAATCCTGAAACATCGCTAATATTTAAATGATTTGTATTTGTTCCTGAATATACGCCAGTATCACTAAGCGCTACTCCATCTTCGAGCCACTGATAATTTATTGTACTAGAAACGTCCACACTCGCCGCAGCTATGCTATATGCAGGTATCGTATTGGGTGCTACTCCAACGAAACCGTTAGTACTAATTGCTCGGACTGGCATCCCTAGAGAAACAGAATCACCTTCATATGCTGTTTTATCCCCCCAACTGGAAAGATCAGGAAACACTTGTGTTGCCACAGTTTCATCACCTGTAACCCCGTTGTAACCTCCTGATCCTCCAGTTACCAGTCCGTTACTATCGAAACCAGTTCCGTCTAAAATTCCATCGGCATCAGCATCTGTTCCTCCCGATTCTAAGACGTCAAAACACCCATCATTATCGCTATCTAGATCTAAATGATTTGGTGTAAAATCTAAATCGGTATCATACACATCTGGCATACCATCGTTATTAGCATCTGTGTAATCCGTTACAGAACCATCTCCTGTAAAACCATTATCAAATACATCTTGCCAATTGACAATGCCATCACCGTCCTCATCTCCATCTGGATTATTTCCATTGGATTCATCCATGTCTGGAATACCATCATTATCATCATCTCTATCGTTTAAGTCTGGGATGCCATCATTATCCTTGTCACTACAATTTAGAACTGCCGAGAAGTTAGAACTTAATATATAAAAATAAGTAAACTCAGCACTTTCACCTGCTTCAAGATTTCCAATATTATAGGCTAATGAAATAGGGTTATCACCTAATTCCACACTTCCTTCCGTATTGACACCCACTGTTCCATTCCAAACATTTTCTGCATCATCTAACGAGCTCCATGTTGATGGAGCTCCTCCTCCTTGCAGTGTTACTACCCTAGCTCTTTCATCATTTGCCATTATAAAAAGATAAGCTCCATCAGGATCAATAGCCCCTCCTACTGGTGGAGATTCTGCCCTAATTAATGCCAATTTATCATTAACACCAGAAGCTTGCCCAACAATAGTATTTGTCGTACCATATCCACTACCTATCGTTTGGTTATTATCTGGATCAACTACATGATTCCAATATATATTATTGAGTATTGCCCCAGAGGTATTTGTCAAGGTTGTCGTCATTTTAATAAACAATCCATTCTCTGTTAGTGTATATCTTCGATGTACATTAACACCTCCAGCATTCCCTTCCCAAACAATCTCAGCCGCATTCTCAGCACAAAAGCTATCTCCAGCGTTCACTGAAGTAATACTACCTGGTATTTCATTTACAAATCCATATGTATTATTACTAAAAACTGTTCCGTTAACCTTTAAATTAAAGCCTTCGTAAGGATCACCTGGTGTAAAATAATCACCATCATAATTTACCCAGCCGTCTTGAGCTGGATTTGCTATAAAGCCAAATAGATTCGACGTCCTAGAATTATGGTACCCAGTGGGACGAAGTGAATTTCCAACTCCAAAAGTTCCTAAACTATTAATTCCCGCTTCAACATAATTACCTCTGAAGAAAGCCTCCGCTCCAGTCATTTGAGCATCGGGCACCTGAGAAAATATCTTTAAGTGGATTCCTAAAAGCACGATTATTAGAAGAACATTAGCCCTACTTATTTTCTTTTTTTTGTATGAAAAAGATCTATTTTTCATAATACATGGGTTTTAAATTATCATTTATTCTCAAAAAGTTTTTACGGTAACTGTTTTTGATAAACTCTTATAATTACAGTAAATACATAAAATGGTAGTAGTAGTAGTAACTCAAACTATTTTTTCCTTCAAACTTATATCCAAGTTCAACTTCATCAAAAATTCTCTTTTCTCAAAACGAATGCAGCGCGCTCATAAAACGGCGCCACATTCGAAAGGAAAAATTACCATGAGCTCTTTTGCTATAAGAAACACTTACTTCGCTATCAAAATTTTCACTTGATTTTGTTTGATGAAATTTTCATCTTTTATTACCAGCGTATATACCCCTGGTGGTATACTTGAAGTACTTACTAGAAAACCATTTTCAGTTTTCTTTGTAATCATTTTTCTTTTAACCACCTTGCCTAAGCAATCAATAATTTCCACATGTAATAACTCATTTTCCGGAAGTTTGACCTGTATATACTCTATGGCAGGATTAGGATAAACGACAACATCTTGATCATCTATTTTTTTATTTTCTATATCTTCAAAAATGTTGCTCGTTTCATTTACTTTTCGAGTTAAATCCATTATCATTGGAGGCCATGTCATGTTCGTTGTTAGTACTATATCATCAACACACACTTTAGTTCCATCATTTTGATTAATAAACCTAAACACCATTTTGTTATTTATATACTTTTTCGGACAAACAACTCTAAAATGCCTTTTCGAAGATTTTTCTGGAAAAAGATTTAACCCAGCTATATAATTTACGCCACCATCTACAGAAACTTCTACCCTTATTTTTTGCCCTGAGCTCCATTTTTCATCTGTTCTTATATTGAAATACATATACACTTTTTCAAAAGCCGAGAAATCCAGCACTTTTGATTCCAAGTTGTTCTCACCACTTAGTACTGTATAACTCTTACCATAGTTCCCATATTTATTTAACGCATCAACTTCCTCTCTATTCTCATCACTTTCTACCCAAACTTCTCTGAGTTCATCATGATCAAAAGAAGTATACTTTTCAAAACTTGAATAATACATTTTCCCCTTCTTTTTGTTAATTAACTCAAATCCATAATTCTTTTCCATAAAAACCAGCATGGCTTTCGCCAAATCTTTCGAATAGGTATATCTACTAAATCTATTTCGATTTGGCATATAATCCATATATAACCAATAATTCTCCATATGCGTTCCATCAATAAAGCGACCATCTTCATAATCTTTTGGATCGGTACAATGCTTTTGGAGATTTGCACCTGTATAAAAAAATGTTTTATCTTCTTCTTGAGAAGGAAACCTTTTTGATGGAACACTTTTCCATTGCTCACTTCCTATTGAATCTAACAGTGTTCCTAAACTATTTTCACCCCTCAATACACTTACATAATTTTTCTTTCTTTCACTAACATCAGGGCTTCCCGATCTAATTAAATTTTTAACTGTAGATTCTTTCCAGGTATACTTTAGCGACACATTTGTATCATCATCTGGATAAACTAAATACTTCTTTTGTAAACCAATCCCTATCATGTTTTTCCCTCCAGCGACTCCATGCATTTCAAAATAGTGTCCCTTTTCCCACACACTGTTTCTTATGCTATTACTCGCTTCTTTAATAAAATCATGAAATTTATCATACAAATCACCAATGAACGCTGTATCTTTTACTCTTCTATAAATAGTATCTTTCGATTTTTTATCGTAATACTTAACTACCACAGAATTCCTTCCTTTTGCTGGATTAAACTTACAAGGATTTAAATGATTCATTATTAAATGAGGTCTTCTACCCGTCATTTCAACAATACGGTTATAAACCAGTAAGGTTGTTTCTTTACTATTGCGATCAATTCCCCGACTCCCATATGAATCGATAGATTCAGGCATCAAATTTCCTCCATGAGGAGCCACCAACAAAATCGGTAAATCTCCTGGTATATATTCTACATATTTCAACTCGCTATCATAATAAGAAACCCCAACTTTTTGCTGCGCTACCATCATTATTGGCAACAACAACGAAAGCAACAGCACCTTCCATTCCACCTTAAAAAACATTCTAACTAAATTTTAATTTTACTTCACTTATATTATATACAGTCATCATTTTTTAAAAAGTGGACAAGTACAATAGCTTTTTCTGCTAAAAAATGGATTCTCCTATTTAATCAAGACAAAACTTAACCTCTTAAATACGCCATGAAACTTCATTATTTTCTTTTTTTACTATTTGCATAAACCAAACTAGCAACAAACATTTTTTATAAATGTATATCTCTAACTATCAATATTCACTAGTGTATATAACACTCAAAAAATCTATTTACTTGTCCACCACAGGTAAAAAAAAGCTTCTATGTATACTTGATAATATTAAATAGAGAAGACATGAAAAAAAACGCATTCCACTTTATATTCCTCTTACTTATTTTTAACTACTTTATTTTTCACAAAAGGTTAAGTATAAAACTCATCACTCCCGAGGCTTATAAAAAGAGGTATCATGACATACTAAAACAAATAAAGAGCAAAACTCAAAATAGAAAAACCTTTAAAAAAGTTAGAATATTAGTTCAAAACCATGTTAGCCGAGAAGATGATGAGTTTGGTCCGGCTGTAACTCCTGATTATGTAAATAAGACTATGGAAATTTTAAATAAAGGTATTTCCTCTATGAATATTGAATTTATAAGTGCTGGTCCAATACATTATATAAACAAAACACGACTACATAAGGGGGAATTATCACAGAGTAAAAAGGAAAAACACATCTTAAATAGCCATGTTAGCCCAAATATGTTAAACATTTTTCATTTAAAGAAATTCGCTGGATCTAATAAAACTTCTGGCTACTCCTTTATGCCTGGAAATAGCGATTATGATTATATTGCCCTTAACGCAACATTTGGAACAACTAATTTAGAACAAGCTTTAGTTACCGATGAAGCTGGGCATTATTTTGAATTGCACCATACATTTCTGGGAGTTGCGAAATCTCTGAGAAGAGACGAAAAAAGAAACTGTGATATCTATGGAGAGAAACTTTGTGATGCTCCTGCTGACCTACAAGATAAGTAGTTGTATAAAAAATTTTAACTATATTAAAATAAAAACTATAATAGCATTATAATGAAAAAGAGGTTACTTCGGTAACCTCTTTATTAATATCTTTAATTTACTGCTTATATAAGCAACCTTAATTTCTCACTCTTTTATTCTTTGCTCTTCGAACATTTCTACGAATGTTCTTTTTAGCTCTTCCTTTATTATTAGAAAGACGTTTACGAATTAATTGCTTCTGCTTAGGCGTCAAAGTGGCTCTGAACTTTGCTTTCGCTTGCTTAACACTTGCCGTATTTTTCGCAATTATATTTCTCTGAGAACTTGATAATGTTTTTTTCAAAGCTGTCTGTCTTTCCGACTTTGACAGCGCATTATTCTTTAAAATTGCACGTTGCTCTGGAGTTAGTGATGTTTTAAAAGCTTCTCTATTCTTTTTTAGTAACTCTTTCTGAGATTTGAGCAGTTGTTGCTGCTCTTTAGAAAGGTCTAATCCTTCTACATCATCTTGAGCATATATATTGGCTACACTTAAAAAAAGTGTTAGCAATACTATCCATAAACCTTTTATTCGTTTCATTTGTATCTCTGTTCTTTTTATTTGTTCGTTATGATCTTTTAAGCAAACATCATACCTCTTTGACCTTTCTTTTTCAAAAAAGTTTTAATTGCAGGGCAATTTATTTATTCTGTAAACACTTCTTCAGTCAACAATTCATCATTTACAAACTCATCTAATAAGTCGTCAACCTCATCATCTTCGACCATTACCGTTGCTATTAATATATCTCCCTCCTGAGTAACTATATTACTTTTAAAAGGATTAATAACGGCCAATCCTAAAATTAAAGCTATTACAGCTACAGAAGACCAAAGAAATATTCTTCTTGATAAACTAACAACTTCCCCTTTGGATTCATTAACTGTCTGATCCAAAATAGACTGTTTTGATTTGGCAAAATAATCTTTTGGAAGTCCTAAACCTAAATCTTCTTTATGTTTTTTTTCTGAGTTCACATCCAATGTATTTCGATGTATAAAGTTATTGTTTTGTTCGTTCATAACAAACTATGCTTTAATTTTTTCTATATACGCAACTACTGTTATATTCTTCTCTATATGTTTTACCGCATTATAATAATGAGTTTTAATTGTATTCTCACTCATTTCTAATAACTCTCCAATCTCTCTAAACTTTAGATTGTCGTAATACTTCATTTGAAAAATCCTTTTCTGTTTTTCCGACAACTGCTGTAAAACCTTGTGCAATCTGACTTGAGCTTCATCTCCATCAAAATATTGGTCTCCTTTTAAATTGCTTAAAAAATGATCATTAACATCTTGTAACGACGAAAAGTTCTTTTTCTTTTCTTTTTCTAAAAACCTAACAGACTCATTGTAAGCTATCCTATACATCCAAGTATGTAATGAACTTTCTTGTTTAAAATTTTCAAGGCTCTTGTAAACTCTAATAAAAGTATTCTGCAATACATCATCAGCATTTTCATGAGTTCCTACTATTTTCCGAATATGCCAATACAAACGTTCTTGATATAAATCTAACAACTTTGCAAAAGCTTTTTCTCTATGTTTCTTACTTGTTAATTGTTGTATAAAAACAGCTTCATTCATACTGGCTACTTATGGGGGATTTACATTTTCAACCTACTAATAGTCAACACTATCTGTAATTCACTTAATTTACAACTTTAATTCAACAATCAGTATAAATTTGACTGACTATTGAATTAAACCCGTATTATTTATTTGAACACCTTTACAACTTAAAACCAACTTAATTAATCTAACACTATATGTAATACTCTTTAAATTTTAAATAGTACTAAGGTTCCTTCAAAACTCTGTTCAATAATACGGGTTTGTCACCAATACTACTTACCTTCTTCGTCTTTCTCTTAATGTTATTTCTCTTGTATTTCCATCGGCATCTGTAATGGTTGCTTTATTATCACAAGATCCATCTCCGAAATCTAACGTATAATCGTTTCCTCCTTTGGTTATTTCAACTACTCCACTTACAATAAATTTACAAGCATACTCTCTTCTTAAAGGAGTTGTAATTGTTGCTTTAAAAACCTCTCCATACTTATTTACTGATTCCCAAAAACCTGTAATTAAGAAAACATCATCACCTCTTGTATCGGTATCAGCACCTTCAATCATTTCTTTTACTTTCTCTCCTTTTTTAGTAATAGTTTCACCTGTTGACAAGTTAATTGTGATATCAACAGCATAAGATCTCTCTGGATTTCCATTTGAATTCTCCTGCATTTTTGACACAGACACTGAGCCCTCAATTCCATTGTCATTTACAGAGAACCCTTCAAAACTTACTACTTTTGAAAACGTTCCGTCAACTCGTGTGTATTCTATAATTATCTTACCTGCAAAAATTCGTCCTCGCCTTCCTTCACATCCATCTCCAAAATCTAAGGTTACAATTTTCCCATTTGTTGTTTCTTCAACAGTTCTTATTAAACAGTCTGGGTGATTACTTGGAGGTGTGTGTCCTCTTCCAGCTACTTCTGTTACTACTGCGTCATCTTCTATTACATCTTCTACATCTGAAGAATAATCATCTGCCAATACTACATTTTGAACTTCCTCTGTTGTTAACGTATCGTTAAGCGTTAATTCCGAATCATTCGACTCACAAGAAGCTAATGCTAATAAACCTAAAAACGAAAGGAAGTACACATTTCTTTTTACAAATCTTACAGTCATAATTTCTATTTTTTTAAAAGTTAATCAGTTCTTTGACCTAAGAGGTTTTAAAAAGTTTTAAAAAAGTTTATTTTTTTTCAAAATATTTTTGGTTATTCATAACTACCTCAGTATTTACGGAAGTTCTTTAACAATTAAAAAAATAAAAAAACTCTCCTTCTGGAGAGCTTCTTATATTATTTTACAATTTTTATGTGTTATGTTATTAATTGTATACTTTCGGTTATCAACTTTATAAATTATTTCGAATCATATATACTTTGGAATACTCACTTTACACTTTATCTCGCTTGATATATGTTTTAGATCACCAGTTTTATAAATTAGATTATAAGTTTTGAATCTTGGGTTAAGATTTATAAACTTTGGGACACTCTATTTATATTTTGTTTTACAAAAAATATACTTTGGATTGTTAGTTTTATGAATTGATTTGAAAGTTTTGAATTTTGAGTTGGGAGATTTTTATTTTGTGGAACTAGTATTTTATTTTGACTTAGCAGTTTTATATTTTGAGATGGTTATTTTGGATAAAGCTATAAAAAATAATTTTTATCACTCCTATTCCTAGGAGCATCTGAATTCTAATAATGATCCTTTAAAAGTTTATTATTTAATGTTTGATTTCTCAAAGGATATAGCCACATAATCTTTCTCCTTGATTTTCATATAAAGATTAAATTACCAACTAAGGAATAAAGAGTTTATCCACCAGGAATTAATCAAGTTAAAGTATTACTTATAACAAGAATCATCTTATTATCAATAAAAAACCAAACCCCAAAGATTATATCCTTGGGGTTTGACTTTTATTTCAAGTAAAGAATTACTACTATTTACTTGTAAATTTAATTTTAGAAACATTACTAAACTCTTGTGAACTTGCTCCGTATACACTTTTTACGTATTTCTTTACATTCTGTGCAATACTATACAATCCAGTATTGTCAGCATATAGTTTCGTGTCTCGTTCGATTAACTTTGTATTGAATACCGCTTCGGTTTGATTTACTGCTTGTGTCGTACTTACTAGGTTAGCATGGTAACTTGACAAATTTTCAAACTTTAATTCTTCTGTATTTGGTATGTAAGAATCAATCGTTGTTAATATTTGCAATAATTTTGAGAAATTATCAGCCAACTGAGTGTATGACTGACGTGAAGTGGAAGCTGTTTTAACATCCTCATCTTCAAATTTTACTTTTTTACTTGATCCTTGGATTAATCGATTAATTGCTTTTGCTTGCTCAAACTGACCGTTTTTTAGATTCAATATATCTAAATGATTAATAATTTTGGTAGTTAAACTTTTTAAGTTTTCAAAAGCTTGTTTTCGATTGTGAATAGCAATTTTGTTCGCACTTCTTTTTTCTTCTATTTCATTTACCAAAGCTAAAGAATCGGTATATAAAGTATTTAAACTTACAACTGTTAAGTTTTCTACTGGCGGATTGTACGCAGTATATACCGATATTTGCTCAATAAGTTTTTGAAGGTTAGCTACATTTTTTGAATGCCCTGTTTCATAGGTTTTACTCATCTTTTTCAATTTTTAATTTAACAATGGTTGAATATAGGTTTTACTTTTTAAAAAATCAAATCATACCCCGCTTATTAACAAACACTTAAGATTTCTAAGTTTTAAATATTGAGTGTTACATTTTCAGTTTTGAATTATGAGGGTTGAATTGATAACGCCATTTCACGTAGAGACTTCTCGATACAAAACTATTCTCCATTTTATTACAAATAATTTTACTCGAAGTGACGAGTTGAGCTGCCAACTGTTATTAATTAATGATCTATTATTGTTATTTAGTTATTATATTTAACATGGACATTCTAAGTATCTAATTTCCGTTAGTAAGACCTTATCCAGTTTTTATTCTTATCCTTTTCAAAAGTCGATAAACTTGTTTTTTTGCAGAATCTTCTTTAATTTTTAAAGCTTTTGATATTTCCCTGTAACTAACTCCTTCACAATACTTTAATAAAAGCAACTGCTTTTGATCATTAGTAAGCATGCTTAATGCTTGGTTCATTTTTTGTTTTTTTTTCTCTCTATCTTCCAATAAAATTTGTTCTTTTTCACAACAGTCAATTAAAAACATTGTTGAAACTACATTATCCAAACAAGACCATTGTCTTTTTTCACTTTCCATTTTCTTGAAAATCAAATTCCTCAAACATTTATTTAAATAAGCTCCAACATTATCAGGTACCTTTTTATTATTCTTTGAATCATATATGTACATAAAGACCTCTTGTACACAATCCTTTACAAGTTCTTCATTTTTACAATACCTAATTCCAAATTTATACATTTTAGAGTGATACTGTTTGTATAAAAAATCAAATGCTTGATACTCTCCATTTATAAACTGTCTCCATAACTTGCCCTCCATACTACTTAATTTAAAATTACTAAACCTTTCAATCGCATTATCAAAATGCTCCCTGAAATTAAATCGAGTAGTACCATTGAAGTACAAATATTACATCATTTACATGATATTTTCATTTTTTTTTATCTATATTACTGAAAAACAACGCTTTAAAATTACATGAAACAAAGTTTACATTTCATATGTTTCATGATAAAGTAATAAAAAACTGTTTTTTTTCAAGATTAAAAAGAGTATAAAAAAAATAAAAGAAACTTATTATTAATACTAAAAAGAATTAAAAAAATACATTATTCAAAACAAAACAATTAATATTTTGGTAATTATTCATTTTTTATATTTTTGCCAAAAACACATGTTATTAAATGAAATTTGTCTCTTTTTTATTAAGTGATCATCATAGTTCTAAGAGAAGGTATAGTATCAAAAAGACAGTGATTATGTCATTTTTAATGGCCTATGTCTTTTTGTTTATTTTTAAGCCCTTTTCTCTGGGACAATACTCATTTATTACGCAAAATATTATTATTACATGCTATTGCTTGATAGCTATACTTTCTTTTTCTATTGCCATTATAATTATACATCCCAGGAAAAGAAAAAAATGGACCTATATCGATGACATATTACAGGTTTCATTGACGCTAAGTATTACGAATGCTTTAGGACATGTTTTTTCAGTGAAACTTTTGAATCCGTTACTCAATGAGGTATTCCATCGTAACGAAACCTTTATTATCCCCACTCACTTCCTCCTTAAAGCTATTGTTTATGTTTGGGTTACTGGTTTGGTATTTTATGCTTTGCTAAACTTTTATTCTCTTACAAAACTACAGTTCAAGAACACTCTCTTAAACAAAAACAATAACCACAATACGAAAAACCTAAATTCTATTACATTTATTGGTAAAAATAAAAATGAACATTTAAGTCTTAGAGCAAAAAACTTACTTTATATAAAGTCATTGGGACATTATATTGAAATTGTCTATAAAAATGAATTCAACGCAAAAATTGATTCAAAAACATTACGACTAAGCATGAATGAAACTGAACAACTTGTTGAGTTATATCCATACATCATTCGGTGTCATAAATCATATTTTGTGAATACTATACATGTAAAAAATATTATTTCAAACGCATCAAAATACCAAGCAGTAGTTAAACACATAGCAATCCTAATTCCTATTTCTAAAGAAAAAATAACACATATTGAAAAAGCTTTATCCAAATAAGTTATGGCTTTATCAATAAAACAAACTAACCAAGCGTAAAATAGTTATCCATACAATTGAGTTAATATGAGGTTACTAAAATTTATATTTAATGAACATCATAGACCTAAGCACGAGTACCCTCCTGTTAAAACAGGAATTAAAGTATTTATGTTATCATATTTATTTTTATTTATTTTCAGTCCTTTTTCTTTAAAAAAACATCCTACGATAATACAACATGCTGTTGTTTTTAGCTATTCCTTTATCTCAGCCATTACTGTTGGTTTTGTAGTGTTTTTTTTAGCGCTACGTGCAAAATTAAAATGGACCTACTTTGACGATATAAAACTTGTGTTTTTCTCTGTATTTATAATTTACATTACTGCTTATCCTTTTACAATTAAACTACTGAACCCGTTACTAAATAGCTATATTACTAATGATACCTTTAAAATTCCTAACAACTTTGCCCTGGATAGTTTTGTTTATTTGATAACCATAGGCTTTATAGTTTATGGAGTTTTAAGCTTTGTAAGCCTTCTTAATTTTACCTTTATCAAGAAAACCACCCAGGAAAAAATTATTAAAACCGCCCAAGCAAATCCTAATAAAATTACATTTATTGGTAAAAATAAACAAGACCGATTAACTATTTTAGCCGTTAATTGTATTTATATACAATCGCAAGGTCATTATGTGAATATACTATATCACGATACCGAAAATTTGATCATAAAAAAAAGTACACTTCGTATGAATATGACTCAGGTACAACTTTGCTTACAAAACACTTCATCGATAGTACGCTGCCATAAGTCGTATTTTATTAACACCCTATATATAAAACGAATTAAATTTGATGGTTCAAAGTATAAAATTTCATTAAAAAATCTAACCACCGTAATTCCTATTTCGAAAGCGAAATTAAATTTAGTAAAAACCAATGTTGTTAATTCTTGATTTTAACCATAATAATATTATATAGCATGAAGTTTTTCCATTATATTTTTAACGAACACCACAGATTAGAACCTAGGTATCAAGTGATAAAAACTGGAGTATTAACCTTCGTTTTTGCTTATATCTTTTTATTTATGTCAAAACCCTTTTCATTAGGAGCACATTCTGCTATTATACAACACTTTATTATTGCTGTTTATTCATTTAATGCTGGGATTATTATATCAATTATCGTTTATATATTAAACACAATCACTAAAGGAAAATGGACATATTTTGACGATATAAAAATGATTTCCATTTTTATTATTGTTAATTTTAGTATTTCTTATTCATTTACTATAAAGCTGGTAAATCCAATTCTTACGGATTATTTTAAAATAGATGAGACCTATCAAATTCCTAATGATTTTGCCATGCAAGCAATTGTTTTTTTGATTCCTACTTCACTACTTATTTATGCTACCATTGCCTTTACGACATTAATCGGGCAAACCTTTGATAAAAAAGCTGGACATGAAATTGTTTTAAAAAAAGCCCAAAAATGCAATGATACTATTGTTTTTATTGGGAAAAATAAAAATGATAACTTAACTGTTTCAGTTGAAAATTGCATTTACATACAATCTCAGGGGCATTATGTTAACATCGTATATAAAGATTCGGAAATTTTGACCATTAAAACAGATACGCTTCGTATGAGCATGGCCCAAGTGGAGCTTTGTATAAAAAACATTTCACCGATAATACGCTGCCATAAATCATATTTTATTAATGTCTCCTATATAAAAAGAATTAAGTTCGACGGTTTAAAATATAAAGTTTTATTACTGGATCCCGATGTTATTATACCCGTATCCAAAGAAAAAGCTGATTTAGTAAAACTAAAAAAAGAAGAACACTCTTCAATTCAATAACATTTAGCTAACCATTTCATAACCATTAAATAACACATAATCAAGTCCTTTTTTTATAATAATTTCCTCTTAATTATATAACCTTTAAATTAAGTAAGAATGAAAAACAGAAAAATATGGCACATTAGCTTGTTAATTATGGTATTGCATATTATATCGTGTGCTCAAAGTGATGAGATTATTGAAATTAATGAAGGGCGTACTACCTATCCACCTAATAAGAATTTGGCAAACTATCCAGTTAAGAACATTTTGGTAAAGCTCTCTGAAAATCAAAACAAATCAAAAGTTAAAAATTTATTACAACCTGATCCGCACTCTATTCCGACAACAACAACCTATAAAAAATTCAAAGTTACTACGAAAAACATTGAATTATTATCAGGTAAACCTATTTCTCACTTTTTCGATTACATGAAAGAACGAACTGGCTATGATTGCTTGTTTTTTTATAATAAATGGGCAAATAGTTCAAAACAGCGCAACAAGTTGGGATAAACGTAAAAATGCTATCAACGCAAATGAACGTTTGCTTGATGATAATAGTGACGTATATGCTAAGTCAACCCTAAAAGGAAAAGCAGTATATTCACATTCATTCTCAGGAAACGCTAGAACATCCGACAGTGGAATTGTTAATTCATGCCACTCAGGTATGTCGATTCAGAAAGTATCTTATACCGAAACAATAGGTATAAGTAAATCCATTACTGTAGGCACCACAAATACTGTAAACAAAGGTATGGAAATTGAATTGGATGGTTCTAAGCTAGCGGAAAAACTATTGCTTGGTATTAAGGTAAAAGGAAAAATCGAGCATTCAATTACCAAATCACAATCTACACAAAGCACTTCCGAACTAACAGAAACAAAGACGAAGGAACAGCAAATAAGAGTAGAAAATGGTCCTACTAATTGGGAGGTACGAAAAACACCAATATATTATGTATATAAACAATGGGGACAATTTGAAACAAGCGGACAAATTATAGCCGTATTGGACAAGGTTGTATTTACGCCTTTTGGAGGTGGAATTTATCGTCCAAATCTAGTAGAAAAAATTAGTATTAAAGATTATTTAAGTCATTACAATAAACGCAGCACTTTTAATAAATTTTTAACTACCACCGCTTACAATGCTAACAACACTTATAAAATGAATTCATGGTCTATTGGTACTTGTTCCAATTATAATACTAAGTGTGATGTCGTTCCTTTTGATAGTACCAAAAAATATATTTTAGGAAATAGAATTCTTTACAAAGGACAATATATTTTTGAAGTAGTACTTGAAAACTCTAGATATAAATGGAAATATAAAGGAACTTGTGACAATTAATTTAATTGTATATCGGAAAATCGATTCCACTTTGAAACTTGTTAAAAGCCCACTCAAATGATCACTTTAAATTCAATAGTAACAATGTTAGGTTAACAGCAAGAAAAGGTTTGGTTCAGTTTTCTTTATATTTTGATGCACCTCAGCATAGTAAATAATTTTCTGAGGTGTTTTTCTATTTTAGAAGCTTTACCATAGTGGCTGTTCCTTAATACCATTTCCGACGTAAAACAACTCATTAAAAATTGTCCTTTTCTATTGATTCTTCAAAATAAAACATCATCTTATCTACTTCTATGCTTGTTTTTTTATCTGTGTAATTTTACATCGGAAATGATATAACACTACTAGCAACCAAGCACAATAAAAAATTAAAAAAAAACAACAAAACAAAATAAAAACCTGCTATTACCAAAAAAAAGAAGCGAATGAATATAAAAAAAACAACAAAAACACTTATTTATTAACAATTTGATAACATTAAAATTGTCTCTTTTTATCGTACCGGTTTCTTATACCTATGAAATCTAAAATATTAGACCAATGAAATTTAAAACATTCACAAAAATTATCTTATTTATAGTAATTCTAAATTTTGCTTCTTGTAATCAAGATGAAGATATTTATGAAGCCTCTAAAGTTGAAGAACAACAGACTGAAGAAAAATTACCAACATATGACGAGGTAATGAAAAACGGGGGGGTTCTTATGAACCCAAAAGAAAGTAACAGAGTAAGTATTCCTTACCACTCTATATACTCATATGATGTTACATATAAACACTATATGACCAAAGAGGACTTGGAAGAACATAGTAAACACTCAATACAACATTTATTCGATTATATAAAAAAAATAAATAATGGTACCGAATGTGCCTATATTACGCTTAACAACAAGGTTATTCACAACCCTAAATCGCAAAAAGGGTATTACTGGGGTCAATATTGGTTAAATGGTAAAGAATATCGACCTTATTATAATGATATATACCATTGGATGCGTTGGAATAAGCAATACTTCTATCTTCCAAAGGGAAGAGTAAAATATAATTATCATAGTAGTACAAGTCATACAGATCCGATACCTATATCTAGTACTTCATATGAGAACTGCACATCTAGTATGGCAATTTCTACCCTCTCATTTACAGAGCAAATAGGAATATCAAAAACTACATCTAGGTCGACTTCTTCCGGAAGTTCAAATGCAACAAAATGGGCAGGAAAAGTCAGTGCTGGAATAGGGATTCCCGAATTCATGAAAAAATTGTTACCGAGCCTAAATATTGAAACATCATTTGAAAAATCAGAAACTGTAAATTTCGAAGAAAGAACAGAAAATTCACAAACAACAAATGCCTATCGTTCTTTCACCGATTCATTTACGTTAAGGTATGAAAATGCCAAAGGGTGGATGTTCGTTTACAGAACCTATGCTAAGCATAAATACAAAACATGGGCTGGAATAGCAGCAACTGGTAACATTACCTATAGTTTATTAGAAAAGAATCCGAACGTTTGGAGTAGCGATTGGTCGGATCAATTTGACTTAAAAGATGGTCAGATTCATTTAAATGATTATTATAGATATTTGGGTACTAGTAATTCGCAATCGAAACTACTTGGCTACGTAGAGTTTCAAGCTCCAACTGGCACAAAACATGTTAATCAACAAGAACGCAAATGCTATAACTAAATGTCTTCTTTCTTCATATTTTCTCCTAACAAGCAAAAGACTACCTTCTGAGGTAGTTTTTTTAATTTTAAATCATTAATACATCTTTATTAAAAACTGTCCACTTTTTTTGTATTCATCACTTACTAATTAAATTTTAATTAATCATAAGATGAAAGTTTTAAAAATAAAACACTATTGTATTTCCTTATTTTTATTGTTAAACTTAACTGCTTGCCAAGAAGCTGAAGTACCCAATAACCCAATACAAGACGAAACTAATTCACTTGAACCTACATTACCTGAATATGAAGAAGCAAGAGCGCTAGGGGCACAAGTAATAAATACACAGAAAAACAAGTATCATCGTGCCATTTTGAACCATTCCATTGTTACTAGAGAAGTTAATTATAAACATTATATAGAAAAAAAAGACCTGGAAAAACATACCCATCATTCAATACATCATTTATTTGATTATATAAAGCAACTTAATAATGGAACGGAATGCGCCTATATTACAGTTAACAACAAGGTTATTCATAATCCTAACTCGATAAAAGGGTATTTTTGGGGCCAGTATTTTTTAAATGGCAAAGAATATCAGCCTGCTTTAAACCATACCCCTTACTACTTACAAAATAGCACATCCTATTTTTATATCGTTGAAAATAATATTCGTTACAACTACAAATCTAGTAAGCAATTAACTAGTAACTTACCGATTGCCAACCGCTATTATTCCAATTGTTCAGGCGATATTGTTAGATTTAGTTTACCTCACCATAGTAAGATTGGTATTTCGGGTATTAATATTACTTCAACAGGCAAAAGACAAACTAATTTCACCAATTGGTTTGGAAAAGTTTCTGTTACCATTGATATTTCCGATTTTTTTCAAAATTTGCTTCCAAGTATTCCGTTTAACCCTTCTTTTCAACAAAAAACTAACCATATTTTTTATAATACAAATACATATTATAGTCCTATTGAAAGCTATGATTATTCAAACGATAATTTTGAACTGAAAGTAAAAAATGCAACGGGACTCATGCTTGTATACGAAATGTACGACTTACACACCTATAATGCTTGGGCTACCATACGCCCCACTGGAAGCATTACTTATAGCTTACTAAAGACCGTATTTGCTCCTTGGGATACCTCCTATACATCTAAGTTTAATCTAATAGATAAGGAGCTTTCTATAGATTCATACTACCAATATTTAAATATTCCTCTTTCTCAACTGAAACATTTAGGGTATTTAACGATTAAATCTCCTATTGGTACGGAGCATATTAATCTTCAAAGAAGCGTTTGCTACTAACTTTAATAAAAAAAGCTTGTTAGGGGGTTCTGAATGTAATTAATAGCGTACTTTTTTATTTAATTATTATGTTAATGTACACTACTTATTATAACAATAACAAAGCAGTGTTTTATTTTTATAATTATACTCAGAGCCTATTACTTATCTTATAACTACCGTAAATTAAAAAAGTTTCATTTCAAATATTAACTTGCTAGTTTTTTATACCTCTTTATTCTCACCAAACAAAAAAACAGATTGCTCAAACTCTAAGACAAACATTTTGTTACTAAATCATATCACAGGATAAAAACCATATTGCTAAATTGAAGAACACTAATACCAAAATTAAATTCGATCATTCTAATTAAACTTAAGAACTCTATCTTCTTGGTATATAAATACTATAATAGTACTGAGATGTAAGGACTGTCGAGAACTCATTTAGACTTTTTCAAGTTGCTAAAAATAATTGTTTTTAACCAAGTTTTTGTCTTTTTCCTTCCATAGCCCTGCCTTTAACAGAGCTAAAAATCTATACTATTTTTGTGTCAAAAAACTTTTTAATAACGAAAATCAATTATTTTCGATACATTTTTCTTCGAAAAACACTAAAACTGCGATTTAATTTTCTTGTATCCAGATCATATTGTTTAGGTAAAACTTAAAAGCAAGAGAAGTTCCCCAACTTCCCTTGCTTTTGTTCACCTTTTTACCCTTCTTTTACCAGCAATTTTTAGTTACCCAAAACTTATCATAAGCATTTTTTTATTCAAACAATCGCACTTTTCTATACTAATTAATTTTCACTTTAAACGGGTGTGCTTAGTTATTTAAGCACACCGTTTTCACCTATATTAGATATTAGATTCCCCCGAACTCCATCATCTATAGGATTTAATTTAAACACTTAACTTTTAATTTTTAATGATTTTTTTAATGATTGTATTATTGTTTTTTATAGTTACCTTTAAAAAATATACTCTGGATGGTAAATTTTTATTTATCGATATACTTGCCTGTTCATTCTTTCTAAAGATTAACTTTTTTTTATTCAGTACAACCCCATTACTACCAAGAACTTCAACCAGTACGGTTTCCTCTGTATTTATTTCTGGTATAATTGTAATTTGACCAGATACGACTGGGTTAGGTGCTACTTTAAAGCTAAACATATCACTTTTTACCATAGAATCCTCGACACCTTCGTCTAATTTTGCACACGGAGTAGTAATTTCTTCATATCCAGAAACCGCATCATCTTCTGAAAAATTATTCTCATTTTGTGATCTGCTTAAAACACTCGTAACTCTTTCAATTTTTACAGATGAAGCTCGATCTCTCCACCCCCACTTATTTAAATCATTAATTCTTCTATCATAACTCTTAGCATAGAACGTTAAGGTTTTACCCGTCCAATCCTTGTTTTCATATAAAATAACCTTATAACCTTTTCCTATATACATTGATATTAAATTATTATCACCTACTTCTCTTTGAAAAGTGTACCCCCATTTCATTGAGTTGTGTAATTTATTTTTATACCTAGTATTAAACACATAAGGTTGCCCCCCATTGTTTGTATGATCTTCCAAATAAGGTCGTTTAAAAAACAATACGCCATTTGGTTTTTTCATAATTTTAACAGAAGAAATTGCGTCATTGAAACTACGCCCATCCCACGAAGGTGTGGTTAAATTGCTATCATCATTTTCGCTAGGAATTACTAAATACGCTCCTGAATAATCTGCTTCGTAATAACAGACTGCCATATAGCCTTTTAATACCTTTATAGAACTTGCACGATCGTTAAAATCAACTACATAGCCACTTGAACTATATAAACGCATAATTTCTCCCTTGTATCCTGCATGTTGATATAAATCAACTATTGAATTACGTTCAAAATTTGTCATATAAATTGACTCACTCAATTCGCGAGTAATATAATCAGTTACCAAAATCCCTATATTTTCCCATCTATTATAATTCGTTATATTTAAATATTGATTGAGTTCAGGATTTATATACTCTGCTGTTGCGAGTATTTCAGGTAATATTTTTCCTGTTATAATATCTTTATAATAAGCACTGCTGAAATTAACAAAGAGTTTTCTTCCATCATCTTCATGCGCCTCTTCGATAAAAGATTTTATAACATCGAATTTATTGTCGAGATAATCCTCTGACCCTAGGTTATGATAGTCCTGCACTTCAATTGGAGGGAAATTACTCGCTGTTGCTGCTGTGGTATTATATTTCACATTTATCTTAACCCCAAAACTCCCATTCGTTCTGTTCACGACAATTATTTTACCTCTAACATTTTTCAACGCTGGCCATGAATAAAATCTTTTATTTCCATTATAAAACAAGCTACTAAATTCACTATCCTCCATCACATATTTCAGCTGATTTTCCGCGTTACTTTCATTCCCATCATCAATTTTTATTGATAAAAAAACAAACTCAGAAGGATTTTCCTTTAAAAAAGATTTCATCGCGCTCATGACATCCTTTCTAAATCTAGTTTTAAAATCAATAACCCCATGCACTATCTGAGGATCACCAAATTTTGTGAAATTTATGGGATCCGCTTGCACTCTTATATCAAAAAAACGAACACCAACATTTAACTGCTCTTTAAAGCTAAGTGTTTGATTTGCATAATTTCTAGCTAAGCCAGCATAACCAAAAACATCTACTGCCCTTGAACCGCTATCATGTGTTCCAGGAATAGTAATTTCTGTAATTTTCTTATTGCCATCAACTTTCGACATCCAATTATTCCCACTTTGTGCCGCTATTTGGTATACTGTTGATATTAAAATTAACAAACAACTATACGCATACTTATATTTTTTTTTCATTTTACTTGATTAACAATGAATGTATATTATCATAAAACTACACAAAACCTATGCTGCCTTTCTATTCTAACGAAAACTTTCAATTAAAAAACATTAACCTACTAACATTCTATTTACTAAGCTATCTGCTGCCACCCTCCATCTATTAATTTAAGTTTGTAGTACGTCTGCCACCACCAAAGTCCGAAAACATTATCACCCAAATACTCCACATATATCCCATTAACGTAGTACCAGTTTCCTACTACATAAGAATTGTTGAATGTATTGGAAGTGTTAATAGGATACATTTTATTTATTCCTTCAATATCTTTTTCAGATAGCCCTTTTCCTTGTTTACGAAAAGTATGAAGCTCTCCATTTTCCTTTTTAAGTATTGTTGGTAGTTTTTCACCATTCTCATCCTTCTTTGAAAAAGCATAAGAAGAATACATCATAACAGAGCCAAAATCCACTCCTTCTGTATAATCTTCACCTTCACGACCTCTTTCCACATAGGTTTCAAAATTATGTTTAAAACCTTCTCTTATATTCTCTTCCATAATTACAATATCATCATCTCTATCTGCTTTTGCATGCTCATGAAACAATCCTATGGCATGACCTATTTCATGTATTACATTTCCTGTAGTGCAACCTGACGCTAACCAAATTTTTTGCATTCCACCTCTCATACCAAGAAGAGAACTACACCCCTTTCCTATTGTAAAATAAATGTAATTATCTGTAGAAGTTTGTTTTTCTTTAAATACAAGGTTTGTTTTTTCTTCCCAATGAGCAATAGCGTCTGTAACTCTATAACTTTTTGGCAAGTTTTCATCTATTTTATAATACACAGTATTATCAGGCCATCGGTTTGTTTTTAATCCGGCAGATTTCACTCGGTTACTTGTACGTGGTTGGTTCTGAAGGAAATCTTCCATAGAATCATAAACAGATTCTTTTGGTAAGATGATATCTCCTCCTAACACATATTCTCCATCAATTACTTCATAGGCAACTCGCCTACCTTCATAGAACCCTCTTTTTAATTGACCTGATTGATTTGGAAAAGCCAATTCCACGTTGTCAGAATTTAATTTCACCTCAGTAACATTATTACTTTCGAACGTATCATCTTCGTTACATGCCATCATTGTTAGCAGTAAACCCGCTAAAAAAACTATTCTTTTCATTCTTAAGTGATTTTAGATTAAAACTTTATATTATAAAATCTATTACATACCTATAAGCGCAAAAAAGAAAAAAAGTGGACATCATTTCCCTTCAACCAATTATAGCCTTTTTGAGCTTCCATCTGCAAAAGACTTATACAGCTTATAAAAACAACTAATATGTTTTTCATTTTTCAACTTAACATTATCACATAGATTAAAGAAAGCGTGAATACAGAACCCATGCAAGTAATTACACGCTTCCTAAAAATCTAATTGGGTTATAAATAACTAATCGAACATTTCCAACTTATATTTAAAAGAAGTGTGTATAATAATACACAACGTGCAAAACCACACACACTATCAATCAACTAGGGAAAAGAGGGGGACTTATACAAATTAAATAACTTTACACACTAACGGCTTCAACCTTCGATTGAGACTTATTTCCACGCAAAACACAAACCTCTCTATCAACATAACAACTCTCATCATTATTAATAATTGAAATCATAAATACTCTAGCACCTTTCTCCTTAAAACATAATATTTGCTTATTTAAAACCTTACCCACATCAAAACTTTCGCCACTAAACAGCACCCTTATCACAAAAATTAAAACTATTACTTTCTTCATTTTAAAAAAGGTATTATACTTTAAACTCATCTTCATATATATAAGCGCTTAAAACAGAAAAAGTGGACGTTTTTTAAAAAAAAATTAATCTAACCTTGTTATTCTTACCGATGAGACGGCATTATTCCAATCAGGCGGCAACTTTAATATTGCTTTTCCACGATCTTTAGAACTACTGTAAGTTAATACCTCTCCACTTCCTTTATCGTTTTTAAATAATTCTATTTTATAGCCTGGCCCTATGTACATAGAACTTAGCTTGTTTTGACCTACAGCTTGAACAAAAGACATTTTATAAAAGCAAGATCTTTGCTCAACACCATCAATTACACCAAAAACTTTGGGTTTAAACTTATTAGCGTAATCATTTACTAAATTTTTATTATTACAAAAAAGCACTCCTTCAGGCTCCTCCATTAACTGAATAGAACTCACCTTATTGTTTAGTATACCTAAGGTATTTTTTACCGTACTCGGTTTAATTAAACAAACTCCTTTATAATTTAAAGAATCGTAACAAATAGCAACAGTACCCTTTGCTACAATAATTTTACTCACCTTATTATTTAAATCTAGACTTTGTAAGTTATCTATACTCTTTTTTAACGTCACTGCCTTTTCCCAGTAAGAGTCGTTAAATAAATTTACAGCTAGCTTTTTTTCACCATCATATTTTTCTTTACCACCCTTTTCACGGAAATAATTAAAATTTGGCTTCACTACATAACTTAAACTCACAGCTCTTCCAATTTTTTCTGTATTCATTTTATGACGACTACAAGCACATATTCCAACGACAACTACATATATTAAAAACACATTTCTCATTTTTCCATAAGGTTTACCTACCAAAAATTACTATACTTACCTTTTACACTAGCATAAGCACTTAAATAAAAAAAGGTGGACAACCTCACTTAACCAAAAACCTATTTTACTTATACTCACAAGAAAAACTAACCATTTTATACTAGATTTTTTAAATAAGAAAAGTGTGTAGTAGGCTACAACCCAACATACACACTTTTGCGTTAAAAGAAACTTTTGCTCTCAAAGTATTTTTATAACTTTAAGCATAATACCATTTGCCATCTTTTAATACAAGATAAACCCAACCTCTCGTTTTACTCCAGTAAAGCCATTTACCAGCCCAGTATTTTACCTTCAATCCATTAATGGTATAATACTGCCCAGTCACATAAGTCACGGTATTTGATTGTTCTCCAGGATACATTTTATTTATTCCTTCAATATCTTTTTCAGATAGCCCATTTCGTTGTGTCTTAAAAGAATAATATTTACCATCTTTCTTTTTTACGATAGTAGGCCTACCATTCTTAGAAAAAGCATAAGAAGAATACATCATAATAGAACCAAAATCTACTCCTTCTGTATAATCTTCACCTTCATAACCTCTTTCATCATAGGTTTCAAAATTATGTTCATAGCCTTCTTTTATATTGTTTTTCCAAATTGCAATATCATCATCTCTATCAACTTTTGACTGTTCGTGCAACAAACCGACTGCGTGACCTATTTCATGTATCACATTCCCTGTAGTACAACTTGACCCTAACTTAATTGTTTGCATACCTCCTCTCATACCAAGAGCAGAACTACAACCCGATCCTTTTGTAAAATAAATGTAATTCTTTGTAGACGTTTGTTTTTCTTTAAATACAAGGTTTGTTTTTTCTTTCCAATGATCAATAGCCTCTGTAACTCTAGAACTTTCTGGCAAGTCTTCATCTATTTTATAATACACTGTGTTTTCAGGCCATCGGTTCGTTGTTAGACCTACAGACTTCATATTTGTTTTTCGATTGATTTGACTTTTAAAAAAGTCATCCTCTGAATCGTATACTAATTCTTTAGGCAAGATCACATCTCCACCCAAAACATACTCTCCATCAATTATCTCATAGGTTATTTCCATACCTTCAAAGAACCCTTTTTTTAATGGGCCTAATCGGTTTGGAAAGGCTAATTCCGTATGCGTAGAATTTAAGGCTTCCTCTTCAACTTTGTTTTCTTCAAATGTATCATCTTCGTTACATGACATCATTATTGCTAATAAGCCTGCTAAAAAAAATACTTTTTTCATACTTAAGGATTTAAAATTAATTATAATATTCTGCTATATATTTATAAGTACAAAAAAGAAAAAAGTAGACAACTGAGAAAACAAAAGGTTTTGTCAAATGACAAAACCTTTTGTTTTCTATATAAAATAAGATATTTTATTGACGTTTATTTCCTATAAAAATTCATATCATCAACATACTTCCAAACAGCATCTGAAAGAAGCGGTCTAATTGATTTTCCTTCTTTGATACCGTTTCTAATCATGGTAGAAGATATTTGTACTATCGGAGCCTCAACCCTATGAATTTTTTTGTGATTGTCAAACTGCGTTTCAACAATACCTTCCGAGATTCTCGGGTATACATACACCTGATAATCATCCAAAATAGCTTCATAGTTTTTCCACTTATGAAAACTCTTCAAATTATCTTCACCCATTATCAAGCTAAACTTCTTATCCGGGTATTTTTCAGAAAGTTGTGTTAACGTATTTATGGTATAATTAGGTTGTGGAAGCTTAAATTCAAAATCCGATGGTTTAATTTTATCGTATTCTTGAGTTGCTAAATACACCATTTCCAAACGATGATGATTGTCAAGCAAGGAACTCTTCTTCTTAAAAGGATTATGAGGAGTAACCATCATCCAGATTTCATCCAGATCAGAATTTTCAACCATATGATTTGCTATGATCAAATGCCCAACATGAATGGGATTAAAGGTTCCAAAATACAACCCAATTTTTTTATCCATTTTTAGCTTAATTCTCTTCGTTTTTAACTGGCTTCAATCCTAAAAACTCATCCACTAAATCTTCAGCATCTTGAAGAGCCACTTGTAAATCGTAGTTTTTGATAATTTTATCAAATTGAGGAGCAGTAGCCAACTCAACAGAAGCCTTCGCTACTCTGGCCGCAATTTTCTCATCACTTTCTTCACCTCGTTCTTTCAGTCTTCTAATAAGTTCATTAATATCTGGCGGTTTCACAAACACAGCTAAAGTTTGTTCAGGAAACTTATCTCTAATTCTCAATCCTCCAACCACATCAATATCAAAAATAACATGCTTTCCTTGTGCCCAAATTCGTTCTACCTCTGTTTTGAGAGTTCCATAAAAGTTATCTTTATAAACCTCTTCCCACTCTAAAAACTTATCTTCCTTAATTTTATTCTTGAAGTCTTTCTTGGTGATAAAATAATAATCTTCACCATCTTTTTCATTGCTTCTCGGTTCTCTTGAAGTTGCTGAAATTGAAAATTCAAGATTAAAACGTTCTTGAGCCAATAGATGACGAACAATTGTAGTTTTCCCCGAACCAGAAGGGGCTGAAAACACAAATAATTTACCCTGAAAATCTTTCGCCATTCTTTATAATATATTTAAAATTTGTTCTTTTATTTTTTCTAATTCGTCTTTCATTTGAATCACAACTTTCTGAACCGGTGCATAGTTCGCTTTTGATCCTGTTGTGTTGATTTCCCTTCCTATTTCCTGAACGATAAACCCTAATTTTTTACCGTTAGAATCTGGGGTTGCCAATTGCTCCAAGAAATAATCTAAGTGATTTGCTAAACGAACTTTTTCTTCGTTAATATCCAACTTCTCTAAATAATAAATAAGTTCTTGTTCAAATCTATTTTCATCAACCTCTGCTTCAAGTTCTGTTAAGGCTTTTTTCAACCGAGTTTTAACATGTTCAATTCTTTCTGTATCCAACTTTTCTACATCAACTAAACCTTGCTTAATGTTTGCTATTCTCTGTTTAAAATCTTCTTCTAAAGACTTTGCCTCATCAATTCTATATTGAACGATTTCCTTTACAGCACTATCTATTCCTTCTTCAATTTGCTTCCATTCATCTTCATCTAATTCTTCTCTTTCTGTTTTTAGGGCATCTGGCATTTTAATTGCCATATGAAGAAGCTCAACATCGTCACTAGTTCCAGACTGAACAATATTTCTTAACTGATCCATATACTCTTTCACTACACCTTTATTTACGGTAGTTGAAGTTTCATCAGCGGTAATTTCAACAAAAATTGAAAAATCTATTTTTCCTCTTACTAAACTACTTGCTAGCCTTTTTCTTACTTGAAGTTCTTTTTCTTTGTAATAAGAAGGCATTCGGGCATTTAAATCTAGTGTTTTACTATTCAGTGATTTTATTTCAATTGTCACTTTTTTGGTAGGTAATTGTAAAATAGATTTACCGTACCCAGTCATTGAATGGATCATAATTTCAATTTTATTGGGTGCAAAGATACATTTATTTATTGGTTGTTACCTTAGCTCTCTTGCTAACTAAGTATACACCAGTGAATATGAGTGCTGTTGCCAAAATTTTTATAGTATTTACGGTATCACTCCCAACAAGCAAGGCATAAATAGATGCTATAACTGGCTGTAAATAAATAAACACGCTTACTGTAGTTGGTTTTAGTTTTGATAATGCAAACAAGTTAAACAAGTAGGTTATACAAGTGGCAAAAACTACTACAAAACCAGCTTTCATGTATATGTTAGGTGGCATACTTTGCCATGCAACCTCAGATAGCTCAGCCCAACCAAATGGTAAAACCATTAGAAACCCGAAGAGGTACAACCACTTTACAAAAACAATTGGATTGTATTTTTGAATAATATCTCTCACAATTACCAAGTACAAACCATAGGAAGCCGCATTTACGAAGACAAGGAAATTACCTATCATCATATTTTTTGCATCACCTCCACCTGCATTTCCGTAAAGAATCAATATTACTGCTCCTACTAGACCAATTACTACTCCAGCAATTTTTCTTAGGAATAGCTTTTCCTTTAAAATTATACTAGCAAAAATCATCACCAAAATTGGGGTTGTTACCATCATTACTGATGCACTTATTGGTGTTGTATAACTAAGGCCTTTAAAGAAGGTTAACATATTTAATGCTATCCCAAAGAAAGAAGCCATAATAATTCGTTTAAAATCTTTTTTCTCTATTGACTCTTTCTTAAGAAAAAGACCAATTGCCCAAAAAACAGTAACGGCTCCTCCAACTCTTAACACAATAAAACCATAAGGTTTTATATAAACAGGCATTACTTCTTTTGCTACTGTGAAAGTAATTCCATAAATAATGGTTGCAATTGATGTTGCAATTAACGCTAATATTCTTGAATTCATTATCCCATTTAATTGAAGTTGCAAAGATGAGGAAATATTAATCTACCTTACTTCTAAATCATGATAAAAAAAACGGTTTTCATTTATTCAATTCAAACTCAAGTTTAATCGTTTTAAAATTTAGTTAAAAATTAGTTAAATAAAGAAAAGTTAAAACATGTTAAAACCTGTAAAGCAACCCCTTAACTCTGCCTTAAAGAATTCTTAAACTGTATTATATCTTTTTATATTTTAAAGATTTGTAACTTTGTTTCGTAATCTATTTTTGAGCTATTTGAGCATCAAAAATGGATTGTAATATAGAAAACAAACAACCAACCAATTTTAAAAGTTTTTTGAAAAAATGAATAACCTAAAAGAAAGTAGTTTCACTTTCTTTTACTTGTTTTTTTTGAATGACTTTTAACCATTTTAACCAAACTTAACCAAAATGCAAGGGAACATAGCAATGAACCTAATCCAAGGAGGGGGATACATAGGATTATTCGTTACCAAAACACTCCGAATACAAGAAAAACTCACACGTAAAATCTGTAATTCCAGCTAAATTATACCAACATGTAATTTATCTAACCAATAAATTACTCACATTTCATTCAACATACTTTAATCTTTTACCTTAAATACTAGGTACTAGGCTGTTGTTTCGTTACACGAACTTTTAAGAGATAGTTTTCTACTTTCTCTTGGGGGCCTGTACCTTATAGCATTACTCTATTAACAATGGAAATTCAACCAAAATCAGACCTGCATTTAGCGCAGCAAGACGTCTTTTATGCTCAACTATTAAAACCAGAAAGCCCTTTATACAATATTGGAGGTTATATTGTTTTTAAAGGCTACTTTAATATAAACCACTTTAAAACCGCCTTAAGAAGATTACCTTCGACATTTGATTCCTACAACTTAAAATATGACTTTTCAGAAATAACTCCAAAATGTTTTCTAAGCTCAGCTCCCGAAGATATAATACTAAATGAAATTGATTTTTCTGAAAATGTAGCGCCTAAAGAAACGGCTATCAAATGGATGCAATCGCAATTCAACACTCCTTTCAACATTTATAAAAGTCCTTTATATAAATCATCTTTACTGAAAATAAGTGACAATGAGTTCTGGTGGTTTGGCTGTTTTCATCATCTATTTACTGATGGTTATGGGTTTACCTTAATAGCAGATAGCGTAATTAGCTCTTATGACAATTTATGTAAGGACGTAGAAATTTCTGAAATAGCATCTCCTACCTATTTAAATGCAATTAAAAAAAGTAACGAGTATTTACAATCTAAATTTTACGAAACTGATAAAACATACTGGAGCAACAAGTTCAAAGCTATTCCTGAAGCATTACTTCAACCTAATGTTTCTTCAAGTAACGAAGAAGGAGCGAGACACTCAGTTATAATCTCGGATTCAGATCGCGCTCTTTTCAATAGTCTATCTAAGCATACAAATGCGAACTTATCACAGTTTACATTGGCTGCTTTAATTGTCTATTTTGGAAAAACAAAGCAAAAGAAAGAATTCACTTTTGGAACCCCCATTCATAATAGAGCCAGTAGAGTTGAACGCAAAACATTAGGAATGTTTTCCAGTATACTTCCTTTTAAAGGAAAATATGATCCCGACCAATCAATAGTTGAACTCATATCATCAATAAAAAAAGAACAACGGAACGATTATAGACATCGTTCTTTTCCTATTTCACATTTAAACAGATCTTTACAATTATCTTCGGAAAAACGATCACGTTTATATGACATTACTGTTAACTATGAACCTTTCCCTTTTCCTAAATCTTTAGACTCTGGTTTACATATTGAAACTAAACATTTAAATTCTACTACAGACTTATTAAATCCATTATCCTTCCGTTGGTGCGATTATGGCGAAGACTCTTCTTTAGAGCTTAATATAGACTATATTCTAAATTATTTTCATGAAAATGAAATACCATTAATTGCGAACCGATTATTACATATAATAAGACAATTCGCTCTTTCTCTTGATACTCCTGTAAAAGACATTTCCATTATTCCAAAGAACGAATTACAAAAATTAGTCGCTGAGTTCAATACCTCTACCTTTAAGCCTACGAAAGATGAAAGTGTGCTTGATTTATTTGAAAAGCAAGTACAATTAAGTCCTCAAAGCACCGCTTTAACATATAATGGACAACAACTCTCTTATCAAGAATTAAATCGTCGATCAAATCAACTGGCTCATTTCTTAAAAGAAAATAAAGTCAAGTCGAATGATATTGTTGGATTACTTACCGACAAAAGTTTTGAAATGATTATTGGTATTCTAGGTATTTTAAAAGCTGGTGCAGCGTATGTACCTATATCATCTGAATATCCTCAAGAAAGAATCAAGTTTATTATCAGAGATACCAAGCTTAGTGTATTACTTCATACTACGAATATTTCGTTAAAAAACGAAGTACCTTTGGTTATTAACTTGAACAACGATTGGGATAAGGTTTCTTCTTTTTCAAAAAACAATCTTTACAGAGATAATATATCTGAAAGTTTAGCGTATGTAATTTACACTTCAGGTACAACGGGAACACCTAAAGGAGTTATGATCAATCATAATTCCTTGAATAATTACATTCAATACCAGTCAAAATTCTTTAACTTTCATTCAAAAGAAAGTGTTCTTCAATTTTCTAATTTTGTTTTCGATGCTTCTATAGAGCAGTTTTTCCTAGCTCTTATAAATGGAGCAACCTTGGTAATCCCTTCAAAAGACGAAATTCTTGACACTGAAAAGCTACATACTTTATTAATTGATAAAAAGGTAACACACATTCATGCAACCCCAAGTTACCTTCAACAACTAGGTAATCTAGACAGTTGTACTGACTTAAAAAGGATTGTTTCTGGAGGCGAAGTTTGTCCATTAAATCTAGCACAAAAAATTCCTAGTAATGTAGATTTCTACAATAAATACGGACCAACAGAAGCCACTATTTCTGCTACTGAATATAAATTCGATCCAGCTTCAGCCAATTCAACCGTTCTTCCCATTGGACGTCCCATAGCAAACATGGAGCTTTATATTTTGAATAATAAAAATGAAGTTTGTCCTATTGGGGTTTCTGGTGAGCTTTGCATTTCTGGAATTGGTTTATCAACTGGTTATTTGAACAACAAAGAACTCACCAAAGAGAAATTTGTAAAAAATCCATTAAAAAAAGATAGTATAATTTATAAAACAGGTGATAATGCCAAATGGCTTCCTGACGGTACTATCGAATTTATAGGTCGTATAGACAATCAGGTAAAAATTAGAGGGCACAGAATCGAACTAGGTGAGATTGAAAGCGCTTTATTCAAATTACCAGAAGTTAAAAACTGTGCTATACTTACAAGAAAAGACAACCAGAAAAACAACATTCTAATTGGTTATGTTGTCTTAAATGATTCCGGTTCTATCGAGACGATAAAAAAAGGCCTAAAAGAATCTCTTCCCGAATATATGATTCCTACCACTTGGGTATCATTAGAATCTATTCCATTAACAGCAAATGGAAAACTTGATAAGTCGGCTCTACCAGAAACCGATATAAACATCGTTTCTGAAGAAGCATATATGGCTCCTAGTTCTCCTTTGGAAATTGAATTAGCCACTTTATGGCAAAATATCTTGGGAGTGCCAAAGGTTGGAATAAAGGATAACTTCTTTAAACTTGGAGGGCATAGTATTTTAGTTATTCAGCTAATTTCAGAATTACGTTCAAAAGGGTATCGTTTAGAAGTAAAGGATATCTTTAACTCACCTACCATAGAAGAAATTAGCCTTAAAATTGAGGTATCAGAAGAGGAGCTTTTAATTCCTTGGAATCAAATTGCTAATGAAAATAAAGAAATTACACCTTCCATGGTTCCTTTAGCTGAATTAAATAAAAATGACTTATATATAATTACAAAAACGGTTTCTGGTGGAGTTGAAAACATTCAAGATATTTATTCCTTATCACCATTACAAGAAGGAATCTATTATCATCATTTATTAAGTTCAAAAAAAGAAGGAGATCCCTATATTTTTTCAAGTTTATTTTCTTTTGAAACAAAAGATGATCGCAAAAAATTTACAGAAGCCTTACAAGAAGTCATTAAAAGACACGATGTTTTAAGAACATGTTTTATTAGTGAAAACATCACACATCCAGTTCAAGTAGTCTTAAAAGAAGTGGAATTATCTCTAGAAACATTGAAATTAAATAATACCGAGGACATACTTACCCAAGTAAAATCAATTATTGCTGATGGTAAACAATGGATAGACGTTTCAAAGGGACCTCTTATTAATATTCAATATGCGAACGATGAGAGTCAAGACAAGTTTTATTTAGTTTTTAACGAGCACCATTTAATTTCTGATCATGTAGGTTTAAGTAAACTTATACAAGAAATTGATCTTATTTTATCCAACAAAGACAAAGAGCTAGCCAAACCAAAGCTTTATAGAGAGTTTATTTTTCAAATAAGAAACCAAAAGAACAGTCATAAAGCTCAACGATTCTTCGAAAACTTATACCAAGAAATTGACGAACCTAGTTATCCTTTCAATTTATCTGATACTGCTACTCCAGTTGATCAGATCAAAGAAGAAAACCTCCTACTTTCTAAGAAATTGAATTCAGAGATCAGGCTAAAGTGCCAATTATTAGGAATAAGTCCTGCATCTTTTTTCCATGCGGCTTTTGGTATCGTTATTGGACAGTCTAGTAATACCAACTATGCTTTGTTTGGCTCTTTATTTTCAGGAAGGCTTCAATCTTCAACTGAAGTTTCGGATTCACTTGGATTATTCATAAACACACTCCCTGTATTAATTCCTTTAAAAGGAACAGTCAAAGAATATTTAAAGGAGGTACATCAAAACTTAAATAGTTTAATTCCCTTTGAACAAACTTCTATTTCTGAAATTCATAATTGGAGTCCGATTCCAAATGATACTCCAATAGTAAGCGCTGTTTTAAACTATAGACATTCCTCTACTGACCTATCCGTTAATAACACCATTACTCTGGGGGGAACACGGGTAACAATTGTTGATGCCATAGAACGTGGTAATTATCCATTTTTCTTAAATGTTGATGATTATGGTGACTCATTTAAATTAAATGCACAACTCCATCAAAGTATTGCTCCTGAAAGGCTACTTAATTACATGCAAATAACATTAAACCAATTATTATCTGGTTTAAATGAAGACACAGCTAATGTATCGGACATTAGTATTTTACCAAATCACGAACAACAACTTTTAATCCATAATTTTAATGATACAAATTTTCCTTACCCTGATCATAAAACTATCATCGATCTTTTTATAGAACAGGTGAAAAAATCACCGAACTCAATAGCCGTTGCCTATAAAAACGAAACTCTTACCTATGATGAGTTAAATAAAAAATCAAATCAACTTGCTCATTATTTAATTAAAAAAGGAACAAAGCAAAATAACCTTATTGGTATTTCTGTTGATAAAAGCATCAACATGATCATTGGTATTTTGGGAATCCTTAAATCAGGAGCTGCTTATGTGCCAATCGATTCTAACTATCCTCAAAAAAGGATTGATTACATCTTGAATGACACTAAAATTGATATTCTTCTTATAGATGAAACTAGCATTAACATAACTAAAAACCATCAGCAAGTTTCTTCAATTAAAATAGATGACAACTGGAAGCAATTCAATAATTCTCCTATCGAATCTCCGTCAACATCAACAAGTCCCTCTGATTTAGCCTATGTAATTTACACTTCAGGAAGTACTGGAAATCCAAAAGGTGTTATGATTGAGAATAAATCGGTTATCAATTTAATACACTATCAAAGTCAACGTTTTGGTATTGACAACACAGAAAGAATTTCGCAGTTTTCTAACTACGTATTTGACGCCTCCGTAGAACAAATATTTCTAGCACTATTAAATGGAAGTGTTTTAGTATTGGTTCCTAAAGAGGTCACTCTAAATTCAGACAGACTAACAGATTTTATTAATCATAATAAAATAACGCATTTTCATGCAACTCCAAGTTATCTGAGCCAATTAGAGAACTTAGAGAAGTGTAAAACTTTAAAAAGAATCATATCAGGTGGAGAAAGTTGTTCACTAGAGCTTGCTAAAAAATTAGCAAATATTACTGATTTTTATAATGAATATGGTCCTACAGAAACAACTGTTACCTCTACAGAGTTATTATTTTCTCCAGAGAATAATTCCAATAAGCTTCTTTCAATAGGAACCCCAATAGGAAACACGAAAGTATTAATTGTAAATGAAAATAATCATATACAACCTATAGGCGCCTTTGGAGAACTATGTTTAACTGGTGATGGATTGGCTAGAGGTTATTTAAATCAACCTGAGCTAACGACACAGAAATTTATACAAAACCCTCTTAATTCGAATGAACGGATGTATAAATCTGGAGATCTTGCTCGCTGGTTACCAAATGGAACTTTAGAGTTCTTGGGAAGAATAGATAATCAGGTAAAAATAAGAGGGTATCGAATTGAATTAGGAGAGATTGAAAGTACCATGCTTTCAATAAAAGGTATTCAAAATGGATGTGTTTTAGCTCTTAAAGACATTAATAACCTAGAGTATCTTGTTGGTTATGTTGTATCTGAAACAACCATTAATAAAGATGAAATAATTGAAGAGTTAAAACAAACTTTACCCGAATACATGGTTCCTAAAGTTTGGATACAAATTGATACTCTACCGTTAACAACCAATGGAAAACTAGACAAAAGGGCTTTACCTCAGCCATCTGATTCTATTGTTAGAAAAACAACATATATAGCGCCTAAATCCAAAATAGAAGAAGATTTTGTTAACGTTTGGCAAAATATTCTAGGGATTGATCAAATTGGAATTGCTGATAATTTCTTTGAGTTAGGAGGTCATAGTTTACTAATTGTAAAAATAATATCACAACTAAAAAATGCTGGTTATTCCGTTGAGATAAAAGATATTTTTGAAAACCCAACTATTGAAACACTCAGTAAAAAAGTAAACACTGAAACAACTCAGTATTGTGTTCCAAAAAATGGAATAACAACAGATAGTATTGAAATAACGCCTTCAATGGTACCATTAGCAAACCTGAATCAAAAAGATTTAGATGTTATTGCTAATACCATTTCTGGAAAGTCTCAAAATATTCAAGATATTTATACGCTTTCTCCATTACAGGAAGGTATTTACTTTCATCATATGTTAAGTTCTCCAGAAAAAGGAGATTCGTACTTAATTCCAAGTCTTTTTTCTTTTAACTCTTCTGAAAATCGTTCAAGATTTATAGAAGCACTTCAGAAAGTAATAGATCGACATGATGTTTTAAGAACTTGCTTCCTTGGTGAAAACCTTTCACAACCCGTTCAAGTTGTCCAAAGAAAGGCCAAGCTAATACCAGAAGAATTAAACCTTAATGTTTCCAACGATATACTAGGAGAATTAAAGACACTTGTTACTCCAGGAAACCAATGGATGGATATTACTCAAGCTCCATTGATTAATGCTAAATACGCTGATGATCCTCTAAATAATAACTATTACTTAATTGTAAATAGACACCATTTAATCTCTGACCATATCGGCCTTGAAAAAATGATTTTGGAGATTAAATCATTTTTAACAGAGAAAAGTGCTGAGCTTCCTACACCAACTCTGTATAGAGACTTTATCGGAAGATTATTACACCAAAGAGAAGTTAACAATCCGAAAACCTATTTTACCGAGCTTTACAAGAACATCATAGAACCGAGCTATCCTTTTAACTTATCGAACACCTTAACAGATATCAATAATATAAAGGAAAGTGAACTTGTTTTACCAAAAGAAATCAACAACGAAATACGACGTATTTGTAAAGAACACTTTATAAGCCCTGCTTCGTTTTTCCATGCAGCTTTCGCAATTGTAGTTGCAAAGTGCAGTAATACTGATTACGCATTATTTGGCTCATTATTTTCTGGAAGGTTTAATAATGCTACTGAAAGCTCTAACTCATTAGGTTTATGCATTAATACTCTTCCTGTATTGATAAATATTGAGGGAACTGTTTTAGAATATATTCAAAAAGTAAACACTCATTTACAAGGGTTACTTCCGTATGAACAAACCTCTATATCTGATATTCATAAGTGGAGTGCTATTTCAAATGGTACACCTTTCATAAGTTCGTTGTTTAACTATCGCCATACGGAGTCAGCTTTAAACCATGGTGATATCATTAAAATGGGAACAGTTGAAATGTCATATTTAGATTCATATGAACGCAGTAACTATCCTTTTTCTTTAAATGTTGATGATTTTGGTAATGCCTTCAAACTTAATGCTCAAGTTGACAATAGTCTTCATCCTGAAAGACTGGTATCGTATATGCTTGAAGCTTTAAAACGCATGTTAAAGGAATTAAGAAATAACAATACATTAAGCATATCAAACATTTCTATACTTCCAAATAGTGAGAAACAACAATTAATCGTTGATTTTAATGATACCAACGTAACCTATACAGATCACTTAAACCTTATTGATTTGTTTGTTAAACAAGTGGTTGAATCACCTGATTCAATTGCAATTGTTTATAATGGTTTAGAATTGACATATAAAGACTTAGATCAGAAATCAAATCAACTAGCCAATTATTTACTAGCCTCTAAAAACATTCAATTAGAAGAACCTATTGCCGTTATTCTTGAAAGAAATCCTTGGCTAATTATTTCCTTTTTAGGTATACTCAAAGCAGGTGGTGTTTACGTTCCTATCGACTCAAAGTTCCCTGAAGAAAGACAACAATATATTCTTGATGATAGCAATAGCAAGATTATCATTGATCAACCTTTTATTGAAACATTTGAAAAGGAGATAAACAAACACTCAAAAAGTTTACCCAAAGTAGCCATTTCAATGAATAATTTGGCTTATATAATTTATACTTCGGGTAGTACAGGAAAACCCAAAGGTGTTATGATAGAGCATAAAGGAATTGTAAACACAATTACAGCCTTGATCCCTGGTTTTTCTATCCATAAAAACTCTAAAAATCTTCAATTTGCGAGCCCGTCTTTTGATGCTTCTATTTGTGAAACCTTAACTTCTTTACTGTCTGGAAGTGCTCTTTATATCATAGAAGAATCTAAAAAATCTGATGTTAACTTCTTTACTAATTTCATTAACGAGTACGGAATTACCTCAGCGATTATTCCACCAGCATATTTACAATTGTTAGAGATTGAAAAATTAAATAGTTTAGAAACTATTATATCTGCTGGAGAGTCAATCTCATTAGACTTAGCTGAGAGAATTTCTAATCATTGCAACTTTGTGAATGCTTATGGTCCAACAGAAACCAGTATTTGTGCCACTCTGTTTAAAGGTTCTGCCAAATCATTAGTTTCTATTGGAACTCCAATAAACAATACTCAAGTATACCTATTGGATGACAACAATACTATGCTTCCGCTTGGAGTAACTGGCGAGCTATGTATTGCAGGAACAAGTCTAGCAAGAGGTTATCTAAATAAAGATGTGTTGACCTCAGAAAAATTTATTCAAAATCCTTTTAGTAATAATCCTGAAAACAAACTCTACAAAACAGGAGATTTAGCTCGATGGCTTCCTGATGGAAATCTCGAATTCATGGGACGTACGGATGATCAAGTTAAAATTAGAGGATATCGAATTGAACTTGGTGAAATAGAAAACACACTTTCTACAATCAATGGGGTTATTCAACATGCTATACTTCCTTTAAAAAACAAAAACAACACAAATAATTTAGTCGCTTATGTTGTTTTAGAAAAGGATGTAAATAAGAATCAGATTCAAGAGGCACTTAAAAAGCAATTACCAGAATATATGGTACCATCTATTTGGATTGAAATGGATGGTCTGCCAATTACTACGAATGGAAAAGTAGACAAAAAAGCGCTTCCGAAACCAAGTGAAGATCTGATTTCTTCTTCGGAATACGAGGCTCCAAGAAATAAAACGGAACATCAATTAGTACTCATTTGGCAAGAGTTATTATCTATTGAAAAATTAGGTATCCATGATGATTTCTTTGAATTAGGAGGGCATTCATTACTGGCTACTCGACTTGTTTCTAGAATTCGTACCGATTTAGGTTTTGAAACCACTATTAAAGCTGTTTTTGAATACAAGACAATCGCCTCATTTTATGAGTATATTACTTCAAGAGAAGATAAAGATGTATTACCCCTTATAACCGCTCAAAACCGAGGAGAACTCGCTCCTTTATCCTTTAGTCAAGAACGATTGTCATTTATAGACAAACTACAAGGAACCACAGAATATCATATGAACTTTATTGTAAAGTTAAAGGGAGAGATTCATGCCGATATTTTAGAAAAGTCACTTCAATACATTATTCAGCGTCATCAAGCATTAAGAACTTTATTGGTTGAAAAAGACGAAGAAGAGTTTCAAAAAATTATCTCAATGGGTTCTTGGAAACTACATCAAGAGTGCCTAAGAGGAAAATCTATCGAAGATCGTATAAAACGATTTGTGACAACTCCTTTTGACCTTTATAAAGACATTAAATTAAGAGCTGCTTTATTTGAGGTTAATGAAAGAGAATTTGTTTTTGCATGTATTTTCCATCATATAGCCAGTGATGGATGGTCTATGAAAATTTTTATTGATGAATTGAGCCAAGTTTACAACTCTTATCTCAAAGGAGAAACTCCAGAATTACAAGAGCTTAACATTCAATATTCTGACTACGCTACTTGGCAACGTACCAATCTAGAAGGAAATATCATAAATAAGCAATTGACTTATTGGGAAAACAAACTAAAAGACACTCCAAGTCTATCATTCCCAACAGATTTTCAACGTCCTGCAAAACCTAGTTCTGAAGCCGCTTCTGAATCTATAGAACTCGATCTTTCATTATCAAATTCTCTAAATGAAATATGCTCTAAAGAGAATGTTACTCTGTTTATGCTTATGCTGACTGGATATAAAGTTTTGTTGAGTCGTTATAGCAATCAAGAAGATATTTGTATTGGAACACCTATTGCTAATAGGACTCAAACAGAGCTCGAAAACATGATCGGATTCTTTGTTAACACCTTAGCTCTACGAACGGATTTAAGTGGTAATTTAACCTTCAATGAAATCTTAAGTCAAGTTAAAACAACTACATTAGATGCCTACGATCATCAACTTACTCCGTTTGAAAAAGTGGTCGAAAAAGTGGTTACAAAAAGAGATTTAAACACTACCCCTCTATTTCAGACATTATTTTCTCTTCAAAATACATCTTCGGAAAAACATCAACTAGCTCTTGAGAATATTGAAACTATCAATTATTCACTCGATAGAATTAGTACAAAATTTGATTTTACGTTAGATGTTCTCGAAGTGCGAGGAAAACTTAAATTAGTAATGGGGTACCGAACCTGCTTGTTCAAAAAGGAAACCATTTCACGATTCTTAAGTCAGTACAAAACACTTCTTGAAAGTATTGTAAAAAACAGACATGAATTTATTCATAGTTTACCTATCATATCCTCTAAAGAAAAAGAGGCATTACTCAATTTCAATACTTTCAACAAACCAATATTAGACTATACGTCTATAGTAGATCAAATCGAGAAGAAAACGCTCGAAACGCCAAAAGCGATCGCTTTAAGTTTGAATAATAATGAGTTGAGTTATGAGCAATTAAATGAAAAATCAAATCAGTTAGCAGGTTTCCTAAAAAACAAAGGGGTAAAATCCAATGATCTTGTCGCCATTAGTATTGATAGGAGTTTTGAAATGATAATAGGTATTTTAGGAATCTTAAAAGCTGAAGCTGCTTATGTTCCTATTGATCCTACATTCCCTCAAAAAAGAATCGACTTTATTCTAAATGATATTCAGGTAAAAGTTCTTCTGGTTGATCAAAAATCTATTTCAATTGTTCACCACAAGGAAAATATTCAGGTCATTTCACTTGATGAAAACTGGAATGATATTTCACGTTTTCCGAAAGCTAATATGAATCATTCTTTTGACAAAGAAAGTTTGGCCTATGTCATTTATACCTCTGGGAGTACAGGAACCCCTAAAGGCGTTAAAGTTGGTCATAAATCGCTTTCAAACTATATAAATTATCAATCAAAAACATTTAAAATTGATCCTGAGGAGAGAATTCTTCAGTTTTCAAATTTTGTTTTCGACGCCTCTGTCGAGCAACTATTTTTAGCATTAACGAATGGTTCAACTCTAGTACTAACCTCAAAAGAGGTCATTCTAGACCCTGTAAGATTTTGTGAAACTTTGAGTAATCAAAATATAACACATTTACATGCTACTCCAAGTTATCTAACTCAGTTAACAGACCTACCAAATTGCGAAAGTCTCAAAAGAGTCGTTTCCGGTGGTGAAATGTGTAATCTAGAATTGACTCATATAATTCCAGAAAACACAGATTTCTTCAATAAATATGGACCAACCGAAGCTACGATATCAATTACGGAGCATCAATACGATGCTTCAAAAGTGTATGACAACTCGCTACCAATAGGTAAACCTATTAACAACAGCGAAATTTATATTCTAAATAAAAACAACCAATTACAACCTATTGGTGTTGCGGGAGAGCTGTGTGTTTCAGGTGATTGTTTATCTTTTGGCTATTTAAACAATGAAAAATTAACCCAAGAAAAGTTCGTTTCAAATCCTTTCAAAAAAAACAGTCTTATTTATAAAACGGGCGACTTAGCTAAATGGCTACCTGATGGAAATATTCAGTTTATTGGACGAATCGACGAGCAAGTTAAGATTAGGGGTTACAGAATTGAATTGGGCGAAATTGACAGTGCTCTTTCCACAATTAAGGGTGTTATTCAACATTCTGTGCTTGCCGTAAAAAACAAGAATAACATCAATAACCTTGTTGCATATATCGTTTTAGAAAAAGGTATAAACAAGCAATTCATCCAAGAGGAATTAAAGCAGCAATTACCAGAATACATGGTTCCTTCAATTTGGATTGAATTAGAAGCAATGCCAATTACCACCAATGGAAAAATAGATAAAAAAGCGCTTCCTAAACCTAATGACAGCCTAATTTCAACTTCGAAATACCAAGCTCCTAGGAATGAAACTGAAAAACAATTAACTCTAATTTGGCAAGAGCTTTTATCTATTGAGAAAATAGGTATTCATGACGATTTCTTCGAACTTGGAGGGCATTCATTACTCGCTACACGACTTGCTTCTAAAATACGTTCAAGACTGAAATTTGAAACTGCCATTAAAGAAGTTTTCGAATATAAAACAATAGCATCATTTCATGATTATATAACATCTAGAAAAGGTAAACAAATACTACCAGCTTTAGTTCCGCAAAATCAAGATGAATATGCTCCATTATCTTTCAGTCAAGAAAGACTTTGGTTTATTGATAAACTTCAAGGATCAACTGAATACCACATGCCTTTTATTGTAAAATTAAAAGGAAATATTAATGTTGATATTTTAGAAAAATCACTACGCTACATAATCGAACGCCATAGAGCACTTAGAACCTTGCTTATTGAAAAAGATGGAGAGGAGCTTCAAAAGGTAATTCCTTCGAACTCGTGGCAGCTTCATAAAGAGCAGCTTTCCAATTCTATGACTGAAGAATATTTAAAGCAATTTGTGATGACTCCTTTTGATTTTTCGGTAGATTTTAAAATAAGAGCCACTTTAATAGAAACTGGTAAAAAAGAATTTGTTTTTGTTTGTGTTTTTCATCATGTAGCAAGTGATGGATGGTCCACAAAAATATTTATAAACGAGTTAAATACAGTTTACAACTCCTTTACTAAGAACGAAACTCCTAAACTGCAGAAGCTTGATGTTCACTATTCTGATTATGCTATTTGGCAACGTAACAATTTAGAGGGTGGTATTATTAATGACCAATTAACATATTGGGAAAACAAGTTACAAAATACTCCTAATTTATGGTTGCCCACAGATTTCACTCGTCCTAGTCAACCGGATTCTAATGGTGCCACTGCTTCTCTAGAGCTGGATGTTACATTATCAAATTCATTACATCAATTGTCTTCTGAAGAAAACGTAACTCTATTCATGCTGATGTTAACTGGATACAAAGTGTTTCTGAGTCGTTATAGTAATCAAGAAGACATTTGTGTAGGTACACCTATTGCTAATAGAACTCAAACGGAACTTGAAAATATGATCGGATTCTTTGTTAATACATTAGCTTTAAGAAGTGATCTAAGTGGCAATCGAACATTTCACGAAATCTTAAACCAGGTTAAAAACACCACACTAGATGCTTACGATAATCAACTTGCTCCATTTGAAAAGGTAGTTGAAAAAGTAGTTTCTAAAAGAGATATTAGTACGACTCCTCTTTTTCAAACATTATTCTCTCTCCAAAATAAATCTTCGAAAGAGCATAAATTGACTCTTCAGAATATTGAAGCCCAAAACTATTCTCAGGAAAAGAAACATGCCAAGTTTGACCTTACTTTAAACATTTTCGAGATAGAAGGAAGATTGAAATTAGTAATGGGATATAGAACTAGCTTGTTTAAAAAAGAAACTATAACTCAGTTTTTAAGTCAGTACAAAACACTTCTTGAAAGTATTGTAAAAAACAGGCACCAATTTATTCATAGTTTACCTATTTTATCTTCTGAAGAAAGAAAAACAATACTTAACTTCAATTCTCCGAAAAAACCGAATATTGACCAAACATCTGTAATTGATCAATTTGAAGAAAGAGTTCAACAAACACCTTTTGAGGTAGCCTTAAAACTAAACAATAATGAATTAAGCTATGAGCAACTTAATGAAAAATCAAATCAACTGGCACATTTCCTAAAAGACAAAGGAATACGTTCAAATGATCTTGTTGGAATTAGTATTGATAGAAGCTTTGATATGATTGTTGGTATCTTGGGGATTCTAAAATCTGGAGCAGCTTATGTCCCAATTGATCCAACCTTTCCCCAAAAACGAATCAATTTTATCTTAAATGACACTAAAGTAAAAGTTCTTTTAGTTGACAATAGTTCTGCCCCATTTATTGACAATAGTTTAGAAAACCATGTTGTTAATCTCACTGAAAATTGGGAAGGTATTTCGAGCTACTCTAAAAACAATATTGAACATACATTTAATAGTTTAAGTTTAGCATATGTTATATACACCTCTGGAAGTACAGGAACTCCAAAAGGAGTAAAAGTTGGTCATAAATCGCTTTCAAACTATATAAATCATCAATCAAAAACATTTAAAATTGATTCAGAGGAAAGAATTCTTCAGTTTTCAAATTTCGTTTTTGATGCATCTGTCGAACAACTGTTTTTAGCGTTGACGAATGGTTCTACCTTGGTACAAACTTCAAAAAGTATCATTCTCGATCCAATAAAATTCTGTGACCTTTTAATTGAAGAAAAAATAACACATTTACATGCCACTCCAAGTTACCTGAGTCAGCTAAAGAACCTTCCTAATTGTGAAAACCTCAAAAGAGTAGTTTCTGGTGGAGAAGTATGTAATATCGAGCTAATCAAGGGAGTTCCTGAAAACACCATCTTTTTCAACAAATATGGGCCAACAGAGGCTACTATCTCTGTTACTGAACATCAATATGATGTTTCCAAACAATATGGTAATACCTTACCTATTGGTAAACCTATTGACAATGCTGATATATATGTTCTAAACAAAAACAATCAGATACAACCCGTTGGAGTTGCAGGAGAACTATGTATTTCAGGAGATTGTTTATCTTTTGGTTATTTGAATAATGAAAAATTAACTCAAGAGAAATTCGTTTCAAACCCATTTAAAAAAGGCAGCCTTATTTATAAAACTGGCGACATAGTCAAATGGTTACCTGATGGGAACATTGAGTTTATCGGACGAATTGATGAACAAGTTAAAATTAGAGGATATAGAGTTGAGCTAGGTGAAATTGAAACAACAATATCAAATATTACTCATGTAAAACAAGCTTGTGTTTTAGCAAAAAGCAATGCCAAAGAGGAAGCTATATTGATAGCATACATTGTACTAGACGAAGGCATATCGGCAGACAATTTAAAGAAATCTCTGTCGGATTTACTTCCCGAATATATGATTCCTTCAAGTTGGGTTACACTTGATGAAATTCCTTTAACTCCAAATGGTAAACTGGATAAAAAAGCATTACCTGAACCCAATCTAAACTATACAAAAAATGATGACTTTGTTGCTCCTGAAAATGAAATTCAAGAGATACTAGTCGAAATTTGGCAAAAGCTTCTCAATATTGAAAAAATCGGAATCCATAATAACTTTTTCGAATTTGGAGGTCATAGTTTATTAGTTATAAAAATGATTTCCGAGTTAAGAGCTTTGAACTATTCTGTAGAAGTAAAGGATGTATTCTTAACTCCTACTATTGCAGGAATTTCAGAAAAATTAAGAACTACAATAGTAGAATATGTTATTCCTGAAAACGGAATCACAGCGGAAATCAAACGAATTACACCTTCAATGGTTCCATTGTCAAACCTTAATCAAGAAGAAATTGACAGTATCATTGCCAGAATACCGAATGGAATTGAAAACATTCAAGATATTTATACACTTTCCCCATTACAAGAAGGTATTTATTTCCATCATTCTATGGGAAGTTCCGATAAAAGTGATGCATATTTATTTTCTGGACTTTATTCTTTCAATTCTCCTGAAGATCGCTTAAAATTTATTGAAGCACTACAAAAAGTTATTGACCGTCATGATGTTTTAAGAACATGTTTCTTTAATGAAGAGTTATCTCAGCCTGTTCAAGTAGTTCAAAGAAAAGCTCAACTCATTAACGAGCAATTAAACCTTACATCAAACAACATTTTAGAAGAATTAAAAGAGTTAGTTGCTCCAGGGAATCAATGGTTAGATGTTAGCAAAGCTCCATTGGTTAATGTAAAACATGCCGATGATCATAAAAACAGCACCTATTATTTGATCATTAATAAACACCATTTAATTTCTGATCATATAGGTTTAGAGAAAATGATTGCGGAAGTAAACATGTTTTTAAATAACCAAGAAAACGAACTGCAAAAACCATCTCTTTATAGAGACTTTATTGGTGCTACTCAACATAATCAGGCAACGAATAATGCAGAAAGTTTCTTCAAGAAAATTTATAATAAAGTTGAAGAAGCAAGTTATCCTTTTCATATTCAAAATACTTCAACCAACGTTTCAAATATAAAGGAGAGTCGCACTTTATTACCTGATGACTTAAACAATAAAATACGAAATATTTGTAAAGACCATAAAATGAGTCCTGCCGTACTCTTCCATGCTGCTTTTGGAATGGTGGTTAGCCAATGTAGTAATACCGATTATGCTATTTTCGGCACCTTATTTTCTGGTAGATTACAAAACTCAGCAGATGTTTCGGAGTCAATTGGACTGTGCATTAATACACTTCCTTTTTATATAGAACAAACAGGAAATGCTCTGGAATATATACAAAAGGTTAATGCTCATTTAAATGATCTTCTCCCATACGAACAAACTTCAATGTCAAACATACATAAGTGGAGTGCTATTTCCAACGATGTTCCATTGATTAGTTCTTTACTCAATTACCGTCATTCTAAACCAAATCTTAATGACGACAATAAGGTAATGATGGGTGATATTGAAGTATCGTCAATTGATAGCCATGAAAGAAATAACTACCCATTTTCATTAAATGTAGACAACTTAGAAACTGGATTTTATCTAACCGCCTTAGTTGATGAAACCATTGATGGAAATAAGGTGATATCTTATATGATCGAAGCCATTGTTTCGTTAATAGAAAATGTTATCAACCAAAGTGATGCTCCAATAAACACCTTATCTGTTTTACCTGAAAGTGATCAAGAAAAAATATTAATTACATTCAATAATACAGATTTATCATACCCAAAGGATGAATCAATTATCGATTTGTTTGAAAAACAAGTGGCACTTAGCCCTAACAACATTGCTATTCTTTCGGGCACGAAAGAACTCAGTTATCAAGAACTTGATGCTAAATCAAACAACATTGCTATTTCTTTAAAAGGTAGGGGTGTTCAAGAAGGCGATTTTGTTGGTATTTGTTTAGAGAGAAGTATTGATCTTATTGAGAGTATTTTAGGGATTTTAAAATGCGGAGCAACCTACGTTCCTCTAGACCCAGAATATCCTCAAAGTAGAATTGAATATATCATTGAAGACAGTAACATCAATCTAATCATTACTAAATCTACAGACTCAGAAATTATTTTCAATGACTCAATTCAACTATTGTTTGTTGATAAGGAACTAACTACAAAGAAAGATTATTTACGTTTAAATCCACAAAGAGCAACTCTAGAGAGTCTAGCTTATATCATGTACACATCAGGAAGTACGGGTAAACCAAAAGGTGTTATGGTCAACCATAAAAACGTGGTTAGTATAGCCATGAGTTCAGATTATATCACACTAGATTCAAGTACGGTTTGGCTATCTACAGGTTCTGTTGCTTTCGATGCTACTACTATTGAATACTGGGGTACACTTTTAAATGGTGGTAAATTAGTTTTAGAGGATACGCAAACACTACTAGATCCAAATAGTTTAGAGCAAGTCATTAATCATTTTAAGGTAAATACGCTTTTTATGACTTCTTCTTGGTTTCATCAGGTAGTAGAGACCAACCCAACAGCGTTTAAAAACTTAAGCTACTTAATGGTTGGTGGTGATATTGTACTATTCAATTTAACCAATAGATTGATGAAACAATTCCCTAAACTTCAAATTATGAATGTTTATGGTCCAACTGAAAACACGACCTTTTCTACTGTGTATAAAAAAACTTCGGAATTAGAAAGTAATATTCCTATTGGTAAACCACTTAAAAACAGAACTGCCTATATTATTAACTCTAACCTAATTCCTTGTCCGATTGGAGTTGTTGGTGAGTTATGTGTTGGAGGTGATGGTGTTGCTAATGGATACTTAAATAAACCTGAACTCACAGAAGAGAAGTTCATACAAAATCCATTCTCAAATGAAATAGAAAAGATTTACAAAACTGGAGATTTAGCACGTTGGCTACCTGACGGAAACATCGAATTTATTGGTAGAATTGATAATCAAGTTAAAATACGTGGTTATCGAATTGAACTAGGTGAAATTGAAACAGCCATATCTTCACTGCCAGGGGTTATTGAACAATGTGTTTTGGTACTAAAAAATGAACACAATAGTATTCTTTCTGGATATTTAGTTCTTGAAAAAGGGATTACAAAAGAGAAAATTCAGGAAGACTTAAAATTAAAAATTCCTGACTACATGGTTCCTCAAGCATGGGTTGAACTTGAAAGCATGCCGCTTACTACCAATGGAAAAATTGATAAAAAAGCGTTACCAAAACCCGAGATTCTTTTATTATCAACAACTCAATATGAAGCTCCTAGAAATGAAACTGAAACAGCTCTTGTTGAACTATGGAAGGACTTATTAAGAATAGATATTATAGGAATTCATGATAACTTCTTTGAACTAGGAGGGCATAGTCTTTTAGCGACTCGTTTAGTTGCTAAAATTAGATCAGAGCTCAAACTTGAGGTAAGTATCAAAGATGTTTTTAAGTTTAAAACGATCGCTTCAATATTTGAAAACAGCATTCAAAATGCAAGCAAAACCAGAATTCCTTCTGTAACACCTAAATCATCCAAAGAGTTAATACCATTATCATTTAGCCAAGAAAGATTGTGGTTTATTGATAAACTTCAAGGATCAACAGAATATCATATGCAGTTTGTGATCGAATTAAATGGACGTATAGACGCCTTTGTTTTAGAGCAATCAATTAAGCATATAGTAAAAAGACATGAAGTTCTTAGAACTGTATTAGTTTCAGAAAATGAACAAGAGTATCAACAGATAATTTCCGAAGATAATTGGGAAATGCAAAAAGATATAATTTCTGACAAAAACTTGATTGATATTGACGTAAGAAACTATATACAAACTCCTTTTAATCTTTCCAAAGATTATATGTTGAGATCAAAACTGTACGAAGTTCATGAAGAGAAGCATATTCTTGCCATTGTTATTCATCATATTGCTGGTGATGGATGGTCAAAAGGTATTTTAGTTGATGAGTTTACCTCTATTTATGACTCCTTAAGTAAAGGTGAACAACCTCAACTACCTGAAATATCTATTCAGTATTCTGATTATGCTATTTGGCAACGTGAACATTTAGAGGGAAGTATTATTAACGAACAACTTAACTATTGGAAAACCAAACTAGACAATGTTTCGAACTTAGCCTTACCAGCTGACTACCCTCACTCAAGAACTCAAAATACCGAAGGAGAACTATTTTCTTTAATTCTTGATGAAAAACTATCCAAATCATTACAAGCTATTTGCCAAGAAGAAGAGGTTACTCTTTTCATGCTTCTATTAACAGCATTTAAAGTATTATTGAGTAGATATAGTAATCAAAATGATATCTGTATTGGAACACCTATAGCTAACAGAACTCAGGTTGAATTGGAACAGATGATAGGTTTCTTTGTAAACACATTGGCTCTTCGAAGCAATTTCGCTGACAATCCTAGTTTTATTGACGCGCTAAATACTGTAAAAACAACAACACTAGAAGCATATGATCATCAATTAGCGCCTTTTGAAAAAGTTGTTAATGCCACTGTTTCTGAAAGAAATATTAGTACCACTCCTTTATTTCAAGTGATGTTTGCTCTTCAAAATGCACCTGAAGAAAACAATGAACTTCGTTTAGGCGATACTACTATTTCAAGTTATAATTCAACAGCTGTACTTGCTAAATTTGATCTTTCCTTAGACGCCTACGAAAACGATGGACAGATAAAACTGTTGATGAATTATAGAAAAAATCTGTTTGCACAAAAAACAATAAATCAGTTATTACATCATTATAAAGCTCTTTTAGAACAAATTGTTGATAATAGAATACAAAGAATTCAAAACATAAACTTCTTAACTGAAAAAGAAGAACATCAACTACTAGTAAATCTAAACAATTCGGTATTTAACTATCCAAAAAGCAAAACACTTGCCGAACTATTTAAAGAACAAGTAACCGAAACCCCTAACAACATTGCTCTTCTATACAATGAGCAACAGCTCACGTACAAAGAACTAAATGAAAGAGCGAATAAAGTAGCTCATTATTTATTAAAACAAGGTGTTAAAGCTGATGATTTTATTGGGATTTGTGTAGATAGAAACATTGAAATGATTATAGGTATTTTAGGAATTTTAAAAGCTGGAGCAGCTTATGTACCGATAGATGCTGGTTATCCTGAAAAAAGAATTGAACATATCTTGAACGATACAAAAACTAAAATTGTATTAACAGATAAAAACAGTTCAATTGCAGTTGAAAGTAAGCCTAATATCTCTCTATTCAGATTAGATGAAGACTGGTCTCAAATTGAGAATTTCTCTAAAGAAAATCCAATAACCAATTCAAAATCATCAGATTTGGCTTATGTCATCTATACTTCTGGAAGTACAGGAACGCCAAAAGGAGTAATGATTGAAAACCGTTCTGTTGTCAACTTAATCCATTATCAAATAAAAGAATTTGATTTCTCTGACAAGGAACGTGTTTTACTATTTTCAAATTATGTTTTTGATGCTTCCGTTGAACAGCTATTTTTAGCTTTGTTAAGTGGAGCTGGACTCGTTCTTGCTTCTAAGGAGGTTATCTTGAATCCGAATAAGGTGGTGAAACTTATAAATAAACACCAAATAACTCATATTGATGGTACTCCTAGTTATCTGGCTCAATTGACCGAATTAGAAAACTGTTCAAGTGTAAAAAGGATAATTTCCGGAGGAGAAAGCTGTTCTCCTGAGTTAGCTAAAAAACTTTCTAGTTTTGCTGAACTTTATAATGAATATGGTCCGACAGAAGCAACCGTAACCGCTACAAAGCTTCAATACAACTCCCAAAATAACGCAAACGAATTGGTTTCTATCGGAGCTCCTATTGCTAATACGGAAGCATACATAATAAACAAAGAAAATCAATTACAACCAATTGGGGTATTTGGAGAGTTATGCTTGGCAGGAGACGGTCTTGCTAGAGGTTATTTAAACCATATGACACTTACTCAAGAAAAGTTTGTAAATCATCCATTCAAAAGTGGCAAACGTATGTACAAAACTGGAGACATTGCAAGATGGTTACCCAATGGTACAATTGAGTTTATAGGAAGGATAGATGATCAAATAAAAATCAGAGGATACAGAGTTGAACTTGGAGAAATAGAAAATGCGCTCCTCGCCATTGAAGATATTCATAGCGGTTGTGTTCTTGCTAAAAAGGATAAAAACAACTTGGATTACCTAGTTGGATACGTCGTGTTTGAGTCAGCTCCTATAAATAAAAATAGGATTATTCAGGAATTAAAAACAAGTTTACCTGAGTATATGATTCCGAAGATTTGGATTGAAATTGAAGCATTGCCTCTCACCGTAAACGGAAAACTCGATAAAAAAGCATTACCAGAAGTTGACAACTCATTATTGACAAATAAAGAATATGTAGCGGCCAGAACTTCTACTGAAAAAGCTCTTACAACAATATGGCAACAATTACTGAGCATAGAAAAAATCGGCATATATGACAACTTCTTTGAATTAGGAGGTCATAGTTTATTAGCCACCCGCTTAGTTTCTGCCATAAGGCAAGAGTTTGAAATTGATATTGCAATTAGAGAAGTATTTGAACATGCTACTATTGAGGGCCTTGGAATTCTAATTGATTTATTCAAAGACACCAAAAACAACGAAAAAGACGAAGAAGATTTTAACGAAATTATTGAGATATAACATGAGCTTACATATATTAAACATTTTAAAAGAACTACATCAAAACGGAGCTAAACTAGAAGTTAACGAAGGTTCTCTTAAACTAAAAGCAACAAAACCTGTAGATAAAAATTTAATCTTACAGCTAAAAGAACATAAAACTGAGATTATAGCATATCTCGAAAAACGCCAATCAAAAGCAAATAAAAACAACTTAGTTAAAATAACCCATCAAGAGCTAACGGAAGGAGCTAAAATTCCATTATCATTTAGTCAAGAAAGACTGTGGTTTTTAGATCAATTGCATGGTAGTATTGAATACCATATGCCTTTCCTTTTACGTTTGGAAGGTGATTTAAATAGTAATGCCCTTGAACAATCTTTACAAGAGATTGTTTCAAGGCATGAATCTTTAAGAACAACTCTTTTATCAGACGATGGAATACCTTATCAAAAGATAAACTCAGTCCGTAATTGGAATTTACAGCATGTTAAAGTCACTGAAAACACTATAGACGAAAACATTGAAAAGTTTACAAAAGTTCCTTTCGATCTTTCTAAAGACTACATGTTTAAAGCTTATTTGTTTGAATTAAATGAAAATAATTTTGTACTACTTTGCATGTTTCATCACATTGCCGCAGATGCGTGGTCTACAGGTATTTTCACAAATGAATTCACTACTCTATACCGTCGTTTTTCTCAAAACCTAGAAAGCAACCTTCCTAAGTTAGAGATACAATATTCTGATTACTCCTTATGGTTAAAAGCACATGTTGAAGGTACTATTTTAGAGAAACAATTAAATTATTGGAAAGAAAAACTAAACGGAGTTCATAACTTATTACTTCCTACTGATTATCCTCGACCTGCTATTCAAAGTAAAAAAGGAGCCAGCGTTAAATTGAAAATAGATAAAAAAGTAAGCTCCGATATTTCAAAACTTTGCCAACAGCAAGATGTAACCCTATTTATCTTTTTACTTTCTTCGTTTAAGATGTTGATGAGTCGATATAGCAATCAAAAAGACATCTGTATCGGAAGCCCAATAGCTAATCGGACTCAAGCAGAACTTGAAGGGCTCATTGGTTTTTTTGTAAACACTTTAGCTTTCCGAAGTAATTTGGAAGGAAACCCTAAGTTTATAGATTTTCTTCAATCTGTAAAACAAACTACTCTTGATGGATATGATCATCAATTAGTTCCTTTTGATAAAGTAGTTGATAGTGTTTCTAATAAAAGAGATTTAAGTATGTCTCCTTTGTTTCAGGTAATGCTTGTTGTGAATAATACTCCCGATGACTCAAAAGAAATAGAACTAGAAAACCTTAAGATTTCAGGTCATGCGATTAAAAAAGAGAGTTCTAAATTTGATTTAGTACTAGAAATCAGTGAATCTAACAATCAATTATCATTGAGCATGGAGTATTGTACTGATCTTTTCAAAGAATCAACAGCACAACAGATACTCAACAGTTTTGAAATTCTTTTAACAAACATTACTCAAAACATTGAAGAAAGAATAGATCAGATCAATATTTTAAATCAAGAAGAGGAAACACTTTTATTGCATAAATTCAATAATGACACTAAAGAGTATCTTAATCATAAAACAGTTTTAGAGCTCTTTAAAGAACAAGTTCACAAAACTCCAAATGCCATTGCTCTCGTATTTGAAAATAAAAAGCTAACATACCAAGAACTGGATTATCAATCTGACATAGTTGCTAGTTTTTTAGTGGAAAAAGGAATACAAATTAACGACAAGATTGGAATCTGTATCGAGCGTTCTTCGGAAATGATTCTTGGAGTTTTAGCGATCCTTAAAACAGGTGCCGCATATGTACCTATTGACCCTGAATATCCTCAGAATAGAATCGATCACATGATTGAAGACTCTGGAATTCAATTGTTGCTAACCAATGAAAAATATCAAAACTCCCTATCTAATAAAGCAATTGAACTTATTTTATTAGATAAAGATTGGGCAACTATTACGGTAACCCCAAATAAAGATTTACCTGAGGTTACAGAAAACCAATTAGCTTATATTATTTACACCTCTGGTTCTACAGGCAAACCAAAAGGTGTGCTTATGCCTCATAAATCCCTTTTTAATCTTATCAGCTTTCAAAAAGAAGCAAATATTCCTGGGAATAGAGTAACCCAATTTACAAGCATAAGTTTTGATGTATCATTTCAAGAAATATTTTTCACCTTAACACAAGGTAAAGAGTTATATATTGTATCAGCAGAACTCAAAAAAGACGCTTTTGCCTTAAAAGATTATATCAGAGAAAATTTTATTGATACTATTTTTCTTCCAACATCCTTCTTTAACTTTTTTAGCTCTGAAGGCTATTTTGAGAAATTAACATCAGTAAAAAACATTTTTGTGGCTGGTGAACAATTAAAAATGACTCCAGATGTTATTAACTATTTAAAGAAAAGTGATGTTACTCTGCACAATCATTATGGTCCAAGTGAAGCCCATGTTGTAACAACACATGAGTTAAGCTATAAAAACAATAATTTAGACGAAAAAACTTCTTTTATTGGTTTCCCAGTTACCAATAATCAAATCTACATCTTAGATGCTTACCAACAATTAGTTCCTAAAGGAGTTCCCGGTGAACTCTGCATTGGTGGGAAACAGTTAGCTAACGGATATCTAAACAAACCTGATTTAACAGCAGAAAAATTTATCGAACACCCATTTAAAACTGGTGAGAAAATCTATCGTACGGGTGATTTAGCCAAATGGTCTTCAGATGGAAACATTATTTTCTTAGGAAGAATTGATAACCAAGTAAAAGTAAGAGGATACAGAATTGAACTTGGGGAAATAGAAAACGCATTGATTTCCTTAGAGAATGTTATTGAATGTTGTGTTCTTGCGAAAAAAGATGATCAAGAAAACAATCGTTTAGTAGGATACATTGTATCTCAAAATCAATTCAACAAAGAACAAGTTCAAAACCAACTCAAAAAACTTCTACCAGACTACATGGTTCCATCAATTTGGGTTCCTCTTGAAACAATGCCATTGACGCAAAACGGGAAAATAGACAAAAAAACACTTCCAGAACCTGATACTTCCTTACTTTCTTTAACTACTTATATTGCTCCAGAGAGTAAACTAGAAAAGCAATTAGCTTCCATTTGGTCAAAATTATTAAAAGTTGAAAAAATTGGTGTTAATGATAACTTTTTTGAATTAGGAGGACACAGCCTGCTGGCCACACGTTTGGCTTCAATTATTAGAAAAGAGATACAAATAGAGATTGCTATTAAAGATATTTTTCAACATCCAACCATAGCGCTATTAGTTGAACATATATCAAACCAAGACACGCAAACTTTACTACCTCCAGTACTAAAAATTGAAGAACGTCCTGCATACATTCCACTTTCTTTTAGTCAGGAACGATTATGGTTTATTGATAAATTTAAAGGTAGTGTAGAATATGATATGCCAATGATTCTTGAGTTAACGGGGAATGTTCAACCTTCTCTTCTTGAAAAAACACTCAAGTTAATTATTGCTCGTCACGAAATATTACGAACCATGTTACTATCCAATGATGGCTATGGTTTTCAAAAAATAGTTTCAGAAAAAAATTGGAAATTAGATCAAGAAACAATTAACAAAAATGAACGAGTTAACGAACAAGTTAAAGCATTTGTTTCTTCACCTTTTGACTTAGCCAAAGATTATAAAGTAAAGGCTAAGCTATTCAAAGTTTCAGAGCAAAACTTTGTGTTTGCCTGTGTTTTCCATCACATTGTTGGAGATGGATGGTCTAAAGATATTTTCTTGAATGAATTCAGTACCATATATAAAGCTTTAAGCATAGGAGAACAACCTGAATTACCTGTTTTATCAATCCAATATGCTGATTATGCTATCTGGCAACGTGAATTTGTTTCAGGAAAAATACTTGAAAACCAGCTAGACTATTGGCAACAAAAACTACAAGCAGTTCCTAATATTACACTTCCGTTAGATTTTACCAGACCCTCTATACAAAGTAGTGCTGGAAATAGTGTTCATCAGAAGTTATCTCCTGAATTAAGCCTTTCTTTAAATACTATTTGCAAAGCAGAAGGTGTTACGTTATTCATGCTTTTACTTTCGGCCTTTAAAGTATTGTTAAGCAGATGGAGCAATCAACAGGATATTTGTGTGGGAACTCCAATTGCAAACAGAACTCAAGCAGAGCTTGAAGGAATGATTGGGTTCTTCGTTAACACCTTAGCTTTAAGAAGTGATTTAAGTAAAGACATAAGTTTTAAAGAATTTTTAAACTCAGTTAAAAACACAACTCTTGAAGCCTATGACAACCAATTAGCTCCTTTTGAAAAAATAGTTGATCGTGTTTTAAATGAAAGAGACTTGAGTACTTCTCCATTATTCCAGGTTGCTTTTGTTTTGCAAAATACACCAGAAGAATCTGAAGGACTTAATTTAAATGATATTAAAATTTCACCATTTGGAACTAATAGTGAAAGTGCCAAATTTGATTTAACTTTAAGCACTTACGAAAAGGGTAATAATATTCATTTAGGAATTAATTATCGTACCGAATTATTTGAGGAGACCACTATTCAACGATTGTTAAATGGATATATACAACTCTTAAAAAACATCGTAAATAATATCGAAGTTTCTATCCATAAACTTTCAATTTTAACACTGGAAGAAAAAGAGTTAACCTTAACTACTTTTAACAGTTTTGACAAAATTTTTCCAGAAAATTTTACACTTCACGGATACTTTTCAAAAATAGCACAAGAATATCCAAATAATATAGCTTTAGTTTTTGAGAATAATCAACTTACCTACAAAGAACTTGATGAGAAGTCGAACCAGTTGGCTAACTTCTTAAATGAGAACTATCTTATTGAACATGAAGAACTCATTAATATTATATTAGAACGAAGTGATTGGTTCATCGTCTCAATTCTTGCTATTGTAAAAATAGGAGCGGCATATATTCCTATTGACACAAACTATCCTGAGGAAAGAAAAGCCTATATAAAAGAAGATTCAAAATCGAAAATCACTATTGATATCAGACTAATAAATGAGTTCAGTAAAGAATGTAATAAGTATAGCAAATTAGCCCCTGAAATAAACACTCTCCCATCAAACCTTGCTTATATAATTTATACATCTGGAAGTACAGGAAGACCCAAAGGAGTTATGATTGAGCATAAATCCGTTCTTAACACTTTGTTTTCTTTTATTGATATTTTGAAAATTACACATACAGATCGTTTACTTCAATTTTCAACCTTCTCTTTTGACGCTTCCATATTAGAAGCCTTTGTTACCCTACTAAGTGGAAGTACTTTGCATATTTATAAAGAAAGTGAAAAATCGAATGTTGAGTACTTAAGAAATTACATTGCCGACAACAACATTTCTATAGTAAAGCTTCCTCCTGCTTTTGTACAACTTTTATCTGTTGATGATATTAAAGGAGCAAAAACTCTCGTTACTGGTGGTGAAACTATACCCTATGACGTAGCGAAAAAATTTGCTAAACATTATAACTATTTTAATGCGTATGGACCTACTGAAACAAGTATTTCAGCTACCATTTTAAGAAGTTCTTTAACAAATAGAATTACCATTGGACAACCAATACATAATACTAAAATTTACATTACAGATGACCACTTTAATCTTCTTCCAATAGGTGTTATTGGAGAATTATGTATTGGGGGTATAGGTGTTGGTAGAGGTTATTTAAATAATAAAAGTTTAACCAACCAAAAGTTTGTGGTTAATCCGTTTGATAAAACTGGAAAAACGAAGCTTTACAAATCAGGAGACCTTGCTAGATGGTTACCTGACGGAACCATTGAGTTTATAGGACGAAAAGACGATCAAGTTAAAATTAGAGGCTACAGGATAGAATTAGGCGAAGTTGAACATCATGTAAGTCAAATAAAAGAAGTTAAGCAAGCCGTTGTTTTGGCCCAAAAAACCAATCAAGGTATCAATCAACTTATTTGTTATCTGACTACAGAAAATGGATTTAATGAACAAAGTATTAGAGAAGAATTACAAGCTACTTTACCTAGTTTTATGGTTCCTTCAACATTTATTCCAATTAATCAATTTCCTTTAACGAACAATAAAAAAGTCGACAAAAAAGCATTATTAGATATTGAAGTTTTAAATACTTCTACAGATTCTTATATTGCTCCAAGAAATAAAACTGAAGAGCAACTTACAAAAGTATGGATAGACGTTTTAAATCTAGATAAAATAGGGATTCATGATAACTTCTTCGAAATTGGAGGTAATTCAATTTTGGCAATTCGCCTTGTAGCGAAACTTCAAGAATATTTTAAGCTTGAAATTAATGATTTATTTAAGTTTCCTACAATTGCTCAGTTGTCAGAGAATGTAAGTTACTCAAAAGATTTCTTTAAAAACAAAATTCAATATCGTATCACCCAATTAAGAGAGTTAGAGAATCAAAAAGAGGTGAACAAAAAGTCTAAAAAATTAGAACAACAAAAACTTATTGCAGAGAAAATTTATACAGAAAAGCAGGAATATCTTTCAAAGATTAATGAGTTAGATACAATAAACACTCAAAAAGAAACAACTTACAACAATATATTACTCCTTGGATCAACAGGTTATTTAGGAATAAATCTTCTTAGGAATCTATTGCTTCAAAGTTCGTCAAAAGTAACAACAATTGTAAGAGCAGAAAATAATGAATCTGCTTGGGTAAGATTGTCTGAGTTGTTCAGGTTTTATTTTGATGAAAAATTACCAAACACTGAAAACCTAGTTGTTTTTGCAGGAGATATCTCGAAACCATTATTTGGAATTGATGCTCCTCTTTATGAGCAACTAACACAATCCATTGATGGAATTATTAATGCTGCCGCCAACGCTAAGCACTATGGAAGCTTAGAAAGCTTTCAAAAAGTCAATGTATACCCAATTGAAACTATGATTTCTTTTGCTTTTCAAGGAATTTCAAAAGTAATACATCACGTATCCACATTAAGTATTTCCGGCTTTAAGAATGTAAATTCACAAGACTCCTCTTTATTGTTTACAGAGAAAGAAACCAACAAGAACCAAAACCACAATAATCTTTATACAAAGAGTAAATTAGAAGGTGATACACTCCTAGATCAAGCAAGACGAAAAGGGATAAAAGCAAATATTTATCGGGTAGGAAATCTAAGTTTCAATAGTACTAATGGAAGTTTTCAAAAGAACATTGAAGACAATGCTTTTTATAATCGAATAAAATCATTCCTAGCAGTTGAAGCTATGCCTGTATCACAACAAAAGATGGAGATTTCATGTATTGACAAGGTAGCCGAAGCTATTTTGTTATTATTCAATAAAAAGGAATTGTTCAATAGAAACTTCCATATTAGAAATACACATTTGTTGGATAGCAACAAATTTGCAGATTTAGCAAATAAAAATGGTTATTCGATTACCCTTGAAAAAATGAGTGATTTCTTTGAAAACCTATTGGGTCAATACAATGAAAAGAAAGAACTTATCAATCGTTTCCTTTTACACTCTAATGCCTTTGATGCAGAAGTTTCTAATGTTATTCCTTATCAAGTATGCAGTGAACAAACGGATTACCTTCTTAAGAAATTAGGTTTTATTTGGAATGAAATAGATGAACTACAAATAAAACGAATGCTCGACTATGGAGAAAAAATTAATTTCTGGTATCGTTTTAAGAATACTGAAGAATTAGAAATGGTTTAACCATAAAAAAAGGCTGTCTAAGACAGCCTTTTTTATCATATATTGTAACCTAGATTAGTCCACTAATGGTGGAATTCTTAGTACTTGTCCAGGATAAATTTTATCTGGATGAGAAAGCATTGGCTTGTTTGCCTCGAAAATTACAGGATACTTCATTGCATCTCCGTAAAAGTTTTTGGCAATTTTACCTAAAGTGTCTCCACTTACAACAGTATGAAACTGCGCCATTTCTTCTTCCTTAATCTCTTCTACTTCTGCTACAGTCATATTATCTTCTACAGATGCAATTCCTTCGGTATTTCCAACTACTAACACTACTTTTTCTTTAGTAGCTAAATCAGCAGCTTCACCACTAACTGTTGCTTTATCATCGTCTACAGTTACCGCTAAATCAGCTACTGATAAGTCCAAAGCATTTACAGCTTCAACTAATTTCCCAGCTTTTTCTGCAGCTTCTTCTTCTGTGGTTTTCCCGATTCCAAATACTTTTGCACCAGCATTTTTGATAAATGAAAAAATTCCCATTCTTTTTGATTTTTTGTTAATAAATAAATGTTTCTATTTGCCTAATATACAACTTTTATACCAAAAAAATACAACGCAATATTAGACATAACAGTTACATAAATTTATAATTTCAAAAAGGATGTTCTTTAAGCTATTTTAAACTTTCATTATCAGTAAACAATGGGGCTTTGAAGAGTTTTCTTCTCGTGCATACACTTTGCGAAAAGTGCAAAAAAAGGTCGTTTTTAGAAACGACCTGATGTTTATTCTTCGAATGAATTCCAGCCCTGTGCTTTTAACGCTATTTCTTGGTTAGCACGGGTAACTAAATTCAATCCTTGGTTTTTTTCAGTAATATGACCAATAACTGTTAAATGTGGATTTCCCTTAATTTTATCAAAATCGTTAATAGAAACAGTAAACAATAATTCATAGTCTTCTCCTCCACTCAAAGCAACCATTGTTGAATCAATATCAAATTCTTCACAAGTAGAAATCACCTGAGGATCTAAAGGAAATTTATCTTCATAAATTTTACACCCTACTTTACTTTGAGTACAAATGTGGAAAATTTCAGATGAGAGTCCATCAGAAATATCAATCATTGAAGTAGGCTTCACCTCTAAATCTCTTAAAAGCCTAGGGATATCTTTTCTAGCTTCGGGTTTTAACTGTCTTTCTATGATATAGGAATAATTTTCTAAATCTGGTTGGTTTTGCGGGTTTACCTGAAACACTTGTTTCTCCCTTTCCAGAACTTGCAGTCCTAAATACGCACCTCCCAAATCACCGGAAACCACAATTAAATCGGTAGGTTTAGCTCCATCGCGATATACTATATCTTCCTTCGGAGCCTTTCCTATAGCTGTAATTGAAATTAATATTCCTTTATTTGAAGAAGTTGTATCTCCACCAATTAAATCTACTTTATAAGTATGACAAGCCAATTGAATACCTGCATACAACTCTTCTATAGCTTCCAAAGAAAACCTATTAGAAACAGCAATAGAAACTGTAATTTGCTCAGCTTCTGCGTTCATAGCATACACATCAGATAAATTTACCATTACAGCTTTATATCCCAGATGCTTTAAAGGCATATAACTTAAATCAAAATGCACACCTTCAACCAATAAATCTGTGGTTACTACTGTTTGTTTTTCAGAAGACTCCAACACCGCTGCATCATCACCTACTCCTTTCACTGATGTTGAATGTTGCAATGAAAAATGCTTCGTTAAATGATCTATTAGCCCGAACTCACCTAACGATGACAACGAAGTTCTATCTTGATTTTTATTTTCTAACATGCTGCAAAGATACTTATATCTCAACAATTAACATACTGTATCTTAACCTGTCTATTCATTAAATTAACAATAGTGACAAAAATCTTTTTCGCATTGTTTATCAATATTTTATAAATTTGTTAAACACCCCCTAAATTATTCAGTATGTCTAAGAATATATTTTTCATCTCCTTTTTATTAGCAATTACAGCTATTCATTCTCAAACCACCTGTACAAATGGAATGGCGGGAGAGTATCCCTGCAATAATTACGATTTAATGGCTTTTATTCCAATTTCAACGCTTGCTAATTCTAATGGATCTCCAAGCGGTAGTGATATTTGGGGATGGACTGACACCACAACAAATAAAGAGTATGCCATTGCAGGCATGTCCAACAGTACTGCTTTTATTGATATTACAGACCCAGTGAATCCCATTTTTCTTGGGAGGTTAGATTCTAATGCTGGAAACAATTCTTGGAGAGATATTAAAGTTTATAATAATCACGCTTTTATTGTAGCCGATATTGTCGGAGAACATGGAATGCAGGTTTTTGACTTAACAAAACTTCGCGGAGTAACTTCCGAACAGAGTTTTACGGCTGATGCCATTTATACTGGAGTAGGTAGTTGTCATAATATTGTTATTAATGAAGATAAAGGAGTTGCGTATTTAGTTGGCTGTAGAAGTACTAATGGAGGAGGACCTATTTTCATAGACATTTCAGATCCTACCAATCCTACAAGTTTAGGTGATTATAGGTCGGATGGATATTCACATGATGCTCAAGTTATAACTTATAACGGTCCCGATACTGAACACCAAGGCAAGGAAATTTATATTGGTAGTAATGAAAATGAAATTGTAGTTCTGGATGTTTCGGATAAGAGTAATGTAACAAGAATATCCAACATTAACTATCCTCAAATTGGGTATACGCATCAAGGTTGGTTTACTGAAGATCATCGTTACTTTATTTTAGGCGATGAAACAGATGAACGAAATTATGGAATGAACACAAGAACTCTTATTTTTGACCTACAAGATTTGGACAACCCTAACTTATCTTCAACTTATTTAGGTGAAACCAAAGCGATAGATCATAATGGTTATACAAAAGGGAATGAGTTTTTCTTATCTAGTTATACGGCAGGAATGAGAGTACTGGATATATCTAATATTTCATCATCATCAAGTCCAATGACCGAAATTGGATATTTTGATACACATCCAGAAAATGATAATACATCTTTTAGAGGTGTTTGGAGTGTTTATCCTTATTTTCCAAGTGGAAACATTGTAATTAATGATATCAATAGAGGTATGTTTATTGTTAGGAAAAGTGGTACTTTAAGCTCAAATCCAAATGAAAACGAGGATACTTCCTTTAATATTTATCCAAATCCAACCGATATAAATCCAATTGTATCAATTAATAAAGGTAGCATCGAAACTATTGATATTGTTTCTATTTTAGGTAAACAGATTTTTTCTTTTAAAAATATTAATAGTCAAAATTTTGAAATTGATATTAACAATTTATCTGCAGGGATCTACTTGATAAGAATAAACAACAAAACCGTAAAAAAACTAATCGTAAACCAATAAGATTGATAAAAAAACTAACACTTTTAGGAACCTTTCTCCTTCTATTAACTAGCTGTGGCGAGAAGACAATTGAATTATCTTCCACTTTCCAAGAAGAAATAGATTTTGTTCAAACTATTGGGGGTACAAAAAACGAGGTAGCCAAATCAATTGTTAGAACTAGCGATGGAGGTTATGCTATTCTCGGTTATGCACAAAGCAATGACTTCGATTTTTCTACCAAGCTTAATGAGAGTTTCGATTTTTTTGTTGTTAAATATTCTCAAAGTAATGAATTACAATGGATAAAAACATATGGTGGAAGTGGTGATGATAGAGGAGAAAAAATAATTTCAACATCTGACGGAGGCTTTGCTCTAGTAGGTTATTCTGAAAGTTCTGATCTTGATGTAAGTGAAAATGCAGGTGATAAAGATTTTTGGATCTTAAAACTTGATTCTACCGGAACTATTAGCTGGCAAAAAAGCTTAGGTTACCTAGGTAAAGACTTCGGTACATCTATTATCGAAACTTCAAATGGAGGTTTTTTAATTTCTGGTGAACTGGATGTCACCGCCTCTGGGGGTGAAGGAAACACAGGATCAAGACCATTACATGCTGGTGGTGATTTTTGGGTTATCAAATTAAGCTCTCAAGGAATACTTGAATGGAGTCGTTATTATGGAGGTACTTTTACTGAAACTCCTTCTGGGATTGTTGAGACTCAAAACGGTAATTTTATTATTGCAGGTACTTCCGATAGTACTGATGTTGATATTACAGACAATAAGGGAACCTATGATTTTTGGGTTATTAAAATTAATAATACAGGTGAACTTCTATGGAAAAAAAACTATGGCGGTTCGGAAATAGATGAAGCCAAGGCCATTGTTCAAACGAACGACAATAATTTTTTCATTGTTGGGAATAGTCGAAGTAATGATCAAGACATTGCTCAAAATTCGGGTGGAGCTGATTTATGTATTGTTAAAATTAACAATGAGGGCAATTTATTGTTGCAAAAAAATATTGGTGGAAGTAATTTTGACGTCGGAAATTCTGTTCGTCGTATGGCAGATGGTCACTTTTTAGTATCGGGCAGCACGAGAAGCTCTTTTGAAACTATTCAAAATAAAGGACAAAATGATGCTTGGGTTTTAAAAATAGATTCACAAGCCAACATCATTTGGCAAAAAAATGTAGGAGGTTCAAACATCGATTTTTGCTTTGATGCTGTTGAACTCCTTGATGGTACCGTAATAGGTGTTGGTGAAAGTACAAGTAACGACAAGGACATCGCAGAGAACAAAGGATTTTCCGATATACTAATACTAAAAATAAAGTAAAAACGGTTATAATGTATATTTACATTATGCATTAACAAATTTATCTATGAAAAAATTTGCAATCATTTTTTTATCATTTTTCATACTATGCTGTAGTGCCGATAATGACGAACCAATTAAACAAGTTTCTGTTAAGTTAAACTTCACTCATAATTGGGGTGGTACCGCTCTAGATGCTGATGATTTTAATAAATTTGATTTTGAAAATCAAGAATCTAATGTTTTAAGCATTGAACGTCTTCGTTATTTAATTTCGAGAATTAACTTAATAAAAAGCAATAACGACACTATTAAATTTGAAGGTTATAAGCTCGTTGTACTTGATTCCTTAGGAGACGGCTTAATTCATGAACTTCCTGAAACAATTTCAGAAGGGACCTATAATTTATCTTTCACTTTTGGGTTTGACGACAATGATAATATTTCTGGAAACTACCCCGATTTGAATACAGCGAATTGGAATGTTCATGCTGAAAAACCTGGAGGCTACCACTTCTTGCAACTTGACGGTAAATTTAAAGACACTACCGATGTTCAATATCCTTATGAGTTCCATGCTATAAAAGCATATGATGCAGCAACTGACTCGTTAAAGGATACTTCTTTTAAATTAAACTTAGGAAGTGTTTCTTTGACCAACAATGCTACTATTGAAATAAAAATGGATTTATCCGAATGGTTTAAAAACCCTCATGCATGGGATTTAACTGAGAGAAGTACTGATTTAATGATGAATTTTGACGCTCAATTAGACATGTCAGATAATGGAAAAAATGTTTTCCGTTTAGGAGGAATTACCCAGTAACTAATATAGGTGTAAAACAAAGGCAAATACAACTTTGAGATATTTAGGAATACTACTTGCGCTTCTTTTTTTTAGTTGCTCTTCACCGAGCAATGATGTGCAAGTATATACTCCTAAAGCAGTTGACTTGGATGTTCCTGAAATTTTAAAACAAAAATTAATCGCTCCTTTAGTTCCAACTAACAATCCACTTACAGAAGAAGGGATCGCTTTGGGCAAGAAATTATTTTTCGACCCTATACTTTCCAAAGACAACTCTCAATCTTGTTCAAGTTGTCATAAGCCTGAGAATTCCTTTTCCGACAACGAAAAATTTAGCGTTGGCGTAGACGGTATACGTGGTAGCAGAAACTCAATGCCGTTGTTTAATTTAGCTTGGAACTTTGACGAACGCTTTATGTGGAATGGCGCGGAACTGAGCATAGAAAGGCAAGCTTTTTCTCCAGTACGAGATCCCATTGAAATGCATAGCAACTGGAAAGATGTTGCTGAAAAATTACAGACTCACAATGAATATCCTGACTTGTTTTTAAAAGCATTTAATACTTCCAAAATAGATTCAACATTTGTGACCAAAGCACTTGCTCAATTTGAACGTACACTTATTTCCGCTAACTCTAAATTTGATAATTATTTGCTTGGAAATGTTTCTTTAACGGAACAAGAACTCAATGGATTTGATGTTTTTGTCAGAGAAGATAAAGGAGATTGTTTTCATTGTCATGGAGGAGAACACAACCCTTTGTGGACCGATAATGAATTTCACAATAATGCCCTTGATTCGAACTTTACAGATTTGGGTCTAGGTGCAGTAACTGGAGATCCTAATGATAATGGGAAATTCAAAACACCTTCCCTAAGAAATTTAATTTATACAGCTCCTTATATGCACGATGGAAGGTTTACCACTATTGAAGAAGTGATTAATCATTACTCCGAAGGTTTACAAAACTCTTCAACAGTAGATCCTCTTATGAAAAAAGTTCATGAAGGTGGCGTGCAACTCTCCGATCAAGATAAAGCAGATTTGAAAGCTTTTTTACTTACTCTCAGCGATCCGAGTTTCATAAACAACCCTGAATTCACCAATTAAGACATAAAATCAACTTTCTTTATGACAATATAGACTATATCCATTCCAAAAAATGATATAAATCATATTTTGTCACTATCTTTGTAGCTGATTTGGATTTAATCTATTTAAGATATGATAAAAGTTTCAGATACTGCAAAAAAGAAGGTCGTTCAATTAATGACTGAAGATGGCTTCGATGCTGTTAATGACTACGTAAGAGTAGGTGTTAAAAGTGGAGGTTGTTCAGGTTTATCATATGATCTAAAATTTGATAAAGAGCAAGAAGAAAACGATAAGTTATTTGAAGACAATGGTGTAAAAATTATTGTTGACAAAAAGAGCTTCTTATACTTAGTGGGTACAACTCTTGAATATTCAGGTGGTTTAAATGGAAAAGGATTTGTTTTCAACAATCCTAATGCCAATAGAACATGTGGATGTGGAGAGAGCTTCTCCTTATAAAAAAACAAACAGAACATTAATAACTGATGAGTAAATATACTGAAGACGATTTACGAGAAGAACTAAAAACCAAAGAATATGAATATGGTTTTTACACAGATATTGAAAGTGAAAAGTTTCCGATTGGACTAAATGAAGATATTGTTCGCGCTATTTCTAAAAAGAAAAACGAACCTGAATGGATGACAGAATGGCGTTTGGAAGCTTTTAGAATTTGGGAACAAATGGAAGAGCCGGAGTGGGCTAATGTTACTTATGAAAAACCAGATTTTCAAGCTATATCTTACTACTCGGCACCTAAACAAAAACCTAAACTAGATAGTTTAGATGATGTTGATCCTGAGTTATTAGCGACTTTCGAGAAGTTGGGTATTTCATTAGACGAACAAAAGCGTTTAGCTAATGTTGCCGTTGATATTGTAATGGATTCTGTTTCTGTAGCCACTACATTTAAAGAAACATTAGCTGAAAAAGGTATTATTTTTATGCCTATTTCAGAAGCGATACAAGAACATCCTGAATTAGTAAAAAAATATATTGGTTCAGTAGTTCCTCCAACAGATAACTTCTATGCTGCTTTAAACTCAGCAGTATTCTCTGATGGATCTTTTTGTTATATTCCAAAAGGAGTTCGTTGTCCAATGGAATTATCTACTTATTTTAGAATCAATGAAGGAGGTACCGGACAATTTGAAAGAACTTTAGTTGTTGCTGATGAAAGTAGTTATGTTTCTTACTTAGAAGGATGTACTGCTCCTCAAAGAGATGAAAACCAATTACACGCAGCAGTTGTAGAGCTAATTGCTTTAGACGATGCTGAAATTAAATATTCAACAGTTCAAAACTGGTTCCCTGGTGATGCATCAGGTAAAGGTGGAGTGTTTAACTTCGTTACTAAACGAGGTTTATGCGAAACCAATGCTAAAATTTCTTGGACTCAGGTTGAAACTGGTTCAGCTGTAACTTGGAAATATCCAAGCTGTGTATTAAAAGGGAATAATTCGGTAGGTGAATTTTATTCGATTGCCGTAACTAATAATTTCCAGCAAGCAGATACAGGTACAAAAATGATTCACTTAGGTAAAAATACTAAGTCTACCATTATTTCAAAAGGTATTTCGGCTGGTAAATCTCAAAATAGTTATAGAGGATTAGTACAAATCAATTCTCGTGCTGAAAATGCGCGTAACTTCTCTCAATGTGATAGCTTATTAATGGGTAATGAATGTGGAGCGCACACCTTCCCTTATATTGAAGCTAAAAATAAAACGGCTCAAATTGAGCACGAAGCAACCACTAGTAAAATTGGAGAAGATCAATTATTCTATTGTAATCAAAGAGGTATTGATACTGAAAAAGCAATAGCATTAATTGTTAACGGATTTAGTAAAGAAGTACTAAACAAACTTCCAATGGAGTTCGCTATCGAAGCTCAAAAATTACTAGAAATATCATTGGAAGGAAGTGTTGGATAATTAAAACCAACTCGAAAAAACATTTTTTTAAACTCATATATAAGCAAAAGCTTAGACAACATATAAAGTAACAATGTTAAAAATAGAAAACTTACACGCAGAAGTAGAGGGCAAAGCAATTTTAAAGGGAATTAACCTTGAAGTTAAAGCTGGAGAAGTTCATGCAATCATGGGACCAAATGGTGCGGGAAAAAGTACGTTATCTTCAATTATCGCTGGTAAAGAGGAGTATGAGGTAACTTCTGGTTCTATTGAATTAGAAGGTGAAGATATTGATGAATTGGCTCCTGAAGAAAGAGCTCATGCTGGAGTATTTTTATCATTTCAGTACCCAGTTGAAATTCCTGGAGTTACTGTAACAAATTTTATTAAAACTGCTATCAACGAATCTAGAAAAGCACAAGGTTTGGAAGAAATGCCAGCTAAAGATATGCTTAAGAAGATTCGTGAAAAATCTGAATTATTAGAAATTGATCGTAAGTTTTTATCTCGTTCTTTAAACGAAGGTTTTTCTGGAGGAGAGAAGAAAAGAAATGAGATTTTCCAAATGGCTATGTTGGAGCCTAAATTGGCAATCTTAGATGAAACAGATTCTGGTTTAGATATTGATGCGTTAAGAATTGTTGCTAACGGAGTTAACAAATTAAAATCAGAAGATAACGCAGTAATTGTTATTACACACTATCAACGTTTATTAGATTATATAGTACCAGACTATGTACACGTTTTACACGATGGTAAAATTGTAAAAACAGGTGATGCTTCCTTGGCTTTAAAGCTTGAAGAAAAAGGATATGACTGGATCAAAGAAGAAGTGAATAGTTAAAATGTTAGAATTTACATGTCACTAAGTGAGTAAACTTTAACCTTTGAAATTACAACTATCAACAATGGAGTTAAAAGAAAAATTATTATCATCATACGTAGCTTTTGAAAATGGACTAAACATTAATTCTGATGTTCACGAGATAAGATCAAAAGCTTTATCAAACTTTGAAGAACTAGGTTTTCCTACTAAAAAACTGGAAGCATGGAAGTACACTTCTTTGAATTCAATTTTAAAGGAAGATTATAGTCTTTTTGCTGATCATGATATCGCTATAAATTTAGCCGATGTAAAGAAATATTTTATTCATGACATCGATAGCTACAAGATTGTTTTTATAGATGGAAAATACAGTTCATTCTTGTCAGAAACAACTCATGACGGAATGGATGTTTGCTTAATGTCAGCGGCACTTACGAAGTCTAAATACAAGCCTATTATTGAAAACTATTTCAATAAGGTTGCCAAACAGGACAATATGACTTCTTTGAACACTGCTTTTGCTAGTGAAGGAGCTTTTATTCATATTCCAAGAGGTGTTGAAGTTGAAAAACCAATTCAAATTATCAACTTTACTACTGGAAAAGAAGAAGCAACTATGGTTCAACCTAGAAACCTCATTGTTGTTGATAACAATGCTCATGTACAAATTATTGAGCGTCATCAGAGCTTAACTGACAATCCTGTATTAACCAACAGTGTAACTGAAATTTATACAGATGTTCATGCTACGGTTGACTATTATAAAATCCAAAATGACAATATCAATGCTTCCTTAGTTGACAATACATATATTGAGCAACAAAAAGAAAGTGTTTGTTCGGTTCATACTTTTTCTTTCGGAGGAAACATCACTAGAAACAATTTAAATTTCTTCCAAAAAGGAGAAAGAATTGATTCTATTTTAAAAGGAATTACCATTATTGAAGGAAAGCAACATGTTGATCACCATACTCTAGTTCATCATATTGAACCTAACTGTGAAAGTCATCAGGATTATAAAGGTATTTATAATGAAAGATCAACTGGTGTATTTAATGGTAAGGTAGTTGTTGAGAAAGAGGCTCAAAAAACCAATGCTTACCAGCAAAACAACAATGTTCTTGTTAGCGACAAAGCTACCATCAATGCAAAGCCTCAATTGGAAATTTTTGCTGATGATGTAAAATGTTCTCACGGTTGTACTATTGGTCAATTAGACGATCAAGCTTTATTTTATATGCAACAGCGTGGTATTCCTAAAAAAGAAGGAAAGGCATTATTAATGTATGCATTTGCTAATACGGTATTGGAAAGTGTTAAAATACCAGAGGTAAAAAAGAGAATCACCAAGATTATAGCAAATAAACTTGGAGTTAATATAGGTTTTGATTTATAAAACCAAACAGAATTACTTTAAAACATTGAAAGCCTGAGTCGAAATGACTCAGGTTTTTTATTGCAGAATATTTTAGGTACCTTGGACTTATGCAATAGACACAATCGCCGTAAGTAATGACAATTTTTAAACTGTAAAAGAAAGTTTAAACATTAAAGGGTCAGTACAAAACCGAAAAGCTGTAAATAAAATCCGTTACTTTCTACATATAAAACCATTACAAACGAACCTAATGAAATTTTCAATCCAAACTGTATCAATCAATCGAATTTCAAATGAAAAATAACATATTAGTGGTTCTGGGTTCTCCAAATTCTCCAAAAGGTGAATTGAGTAAAATATCTAAAAGCAGATTAGATTATTGCTATAAAATATTTACTAAAAGACAATTAATTTTACTAACTGGAGGATGGGGACCTCATTTTAATACATCAGATAAACCTCATGCATTTTACGGAAGAGAATATTTAATAAAAAAAGGACTGTCAGAAAAAGATTTTTTGGAGTTCGCACTATCAGAAAATACCGTTGATGACGCAGTGAAAATAAAGTTGATTTTAACAGATCTAAAAAACACTAAATTAACTATAATCACTTCAGATTATCATAGAGATAGGGTTTCATTAATTTTTAAAGAAATTCTAAATGAATATGAGATGGATTTTGTAGGAGTTAAAAGCAATTTAGATAGACAAAAATTAGATGAATTAATGAATCATGAAAATATAGCTATTGATCTTATTAAACAAAACGGACTTTATTACTAGGAATTGAAAAAATAGCGAAAGAGAATAAGTAAGCTTCTAACTCCATATTATAGTTTATTGTTTCAGACTCCCTTTCCAAAAATCACCAGTAGTTAGAGCGATTGTGAGACCTGAAGATTATTACGCATAGATACTTTTACATATATAAAACCTGAGTCGAAATGACTCAGGTTTTTTTGTTATAATATCAGCATCCAAACACCGATATTTTACATCACATCTATTTCTGCTATATTATATTTGAAACAATTACACAAACACAACATATCTATCACGCATAAACAATACAATCTCTCACGAAATAACTCAAGAGTTGCTAACGAAATCTAACCAAAACTAAAAACCAATAATTTTAGTTACATTTGACAAAAAATAGCAACTTACCATACAGAAAACGTTATGAAAAAAGAATTACACAATGACAAAAAGGAGCCTAGAGAAATATTTTATCTATCATTTTTCGCTTGTATTTTTATTATTGGATTCGGAGTTTACTTATCCATCAGAGGTGGTAAAAATAAATCTGAATTTCAAAATATAACTGGAACCATTGATTATTTTGATAAAACTTTTCAGAACCTCAATAAACGAGATCATAGATATATACATTTGAGTAATTACCCTTTAGTTTTTGATTTATTTATTGGAAAACGAACAGGTGATTTTAGCCCAAAATTTGAACAACTTGATAAATTGAATATTGGAGATGAAATAACCATTTATCACGCTGATAAAACTCCTTTTCAAAAAAACAGGGATTTGAGACTCAACAAAACTGTACAATTTATTGACAAAGGAGAAGATGCTTATTTTATTAGAGGGAATAAAGATAAATACGGTGGATATTTACTTTGTGGTTTAGGAATTTTATTCGCAGTTACACTTGTTATTTTAAAGCAAATCGGAAAAATAAAATGATAAATACCCTCGATAACAAAACAGTATACCTAATTTAAAATCAATTTATATGGAAAAGAAAATATTCTCGGGGTTTAATTTTAAAGATTTTTGGTCAGACAATGAGTATTCTGACGAATACCCAACAGACGAAATTGTACTCTCAATCGAAAATGAATTGGGCTATAAACTACCTATTTCGTATATAGAATTCATGAGGCATCAAAATGGTGGCGCTCCAACTAATGACTGTTATCCAACTAATGAAGAAACTTCTTGGGCTTTTGACCACATAGCAATTAGTGAAATCATGGCGATCGGTAGATCAAGTGAATATTCGCTATGCGGTGAACTTGGTAGTTTATTTATGATTGAAGAATGGGGATATCCGGACACAGGCATATACATATGTACATGTCCTTCTGCCGGTCATGATATGGTTATGCTCGACTATGCTAACTTAAATAAAGATGGAGAACCTAAAGTAGTGCATGTAGATCAAGAATATGACTATAAAAAAACTATTATTGCTAATAATTTTGAAACTTTTATTCGAGGTCTTGTTACTAGTGATAATTTTTGATTATCATCTGTAAAAAATCGCAACTACACATACCAAAAAACATTGGCAGTCATTAAAGAAACTTCAAGCTTTTTAAGAAAATGAAAATAAATGAATAGACAGATTTCAATAATAATTTTTGGAAGTCTTTTTGCTTTTACTCTTTATAGATCATATCACTATGATAATATTTTCCAATTATATATATATTTATTACTAGGAATTCCTTTGGTTTTTTTGTTCTTTAAATCAATTATTGAGTGGATAAAATCACAAAAAACCAATAATGGTAATCTAACAAATTGGAAGTCCCTTATAATTGGTGTACTTGTTATTTCAATAAACGTAGGTATTTATTCATATTATGAAATAAAAGTCAATAAGCCAACACTTATAAAAGCTTTAATATTTGGTGGATATGTTGATTTTAAAAAAAATGGAGAATATGTAATTATCAGTGGAAGTTGGGCGAGTAGAACACATTTTTATGGTACTTTCATAATCAAAGACAGCATAATTACCGTTGATAGAAAAGGCTTTGATGACGTTTTGACAACAAATAGGTTTGTTATTCGAAACTCCAATCGTTTAATAAAAGACAACTATAAAAACAATGAGGTAATAATTAAAAAACATCTCATTCAAATTAATGGAAAGGGGAAAGAAATAAAAAGGAAATATTCTCAAGAAAATTATAGATTGCCAGTTGTAGTTGATAATTTAAATTAACAATGATCCGAATACAAAGTTGGTCAAATAAAATTTATGGAAATTAAAGCCTACCTAAAACAACCTTATCCATTTTACTATAAGGAATTAAAAAGAGTATTACTATTGCTTTGTTTTCTTGCAATAGCAAGTTTTACTTTTACATATTTATTTGAACCATTTGTTGTTAATGTTAAGGAACATAAAATAGACTACATATGGATTATGGTATTCCACTCAGTTCTACCAATTCCTATTGCATTTATCTATTTTTTCTTGCTCAACAAATCGATAAAAAACATTGAAAATTGGACCCTAGGTAAGGAATTTTTGCATTTGGCAGTACTTCTGTTTCTTATTGGTATTGCCAGCTTCTTGATTCGAGATTTTATTTATACAAATCCAGACAATTGGTCTTTTCGTTATTTATGGGAAGAAATAAGAAATACCTTTTTAGTAGGCATTCTTTTATTGATAATTATTTTACCGCTGAATTTACAACGTTTGATTAACAAGCACTCTAATGATTTAAAAAAGATATCCATTAGCAAACAGTATTTCAATGACCTCAATGCAAATACCCAAATTGTTACATCAATAAAAGAGGAAAATTTTAATCTAAACATCCAGACCTTTATTTATGCAAAAGTAGATGGTAATTATCTGGAAATATTTTATGACGATTCAAGTGGTTATGAAAAAAAACTGAAAAGGCTAGCTCTTAAAGAGTTTTTAGATCAGTTAAAATCTTATCCGTTCATTTTTAAAACGCATCGCTCTTATGTTGTAAACCTTAACGCTATTGAATCTGTTTCCGGAAATGCCCAAGGATATGCACTTTATTTAAAAGACTATCCCCAAAGAACAATCCCAGTTTCTCGTTCAAAAATTAAAGAGTTCAACCAAGTTTACACAAGCTTAAAAAAAAACTAAGTTTGCTTTTCGTCACTATGGATTGCCATTCATCACTTAACTAAAAAACACGTTGATTTTGTTTTTATCATTGTCAAAAAACAAAATAAATGAATACTTCAAAAAGAAGATACGATTTAGATTGGCTGAGAGTCATTGCTATTCTTGCTGTTTATTTTCATCACATTGGAATGCCTTTTAACGGAGATGATTTTCATATTATGAATTCTGAATCCAGTAAGTTATTAGATGATATTATGGTTTACTTTGAACAGTTTAGGCTCCCACTACTTTTTTTGATATCAGGAACGGGAACAGTGTTAGCATTTTCAAAACGGACTTGGAAGCAATTTTTTAAGGAACGAAGCAGAAGGCTTTTAGTCCCTCTTTTTTTCGGGGTAATTTTTATAGTACCTCCCCAAACATATTATCAATATATAACTGAATTCAATTCTTATTGGCAGATATATAAGGAAGTAAAATTTGAAACCAACCATCTTTGGTTTATAGAAAACCTATACGTAATTTCTATTCTTGTAATTCCTTTAATCATCTTTCTTAAATCCAAAAGATCTGGAAAGATTAAAAACTGGTTTGAAAAAATATCTTCCCGTAAAATTGGTTTTTTACTCATTGGATTTCCTTTAGTTATTGGAACAATAATTCTTAAAAGGTATTATCCCTCTGGATCATCATCTTTGACCAATCTTTCCGAAACGTTCTACTATACGTACTTTTTTATCGCTGGTATTTTGTTCGCCAACTCTCAAATATTTTGGGAAAACCTCAAAACAAAAAGGCGGTTTCATTTTGTCCTTTTTATAATTAGCTCACTTCTATTCTACGGTTACTATTTCATCCCAAATAGTTTTGTAAAACCCTACTTAAGTATTTCTATTCGTTGGGACATTTGGTATGGCTTATGCTGTACATTAGGATGGAGTTTTGTTTTGACAATATTGGGGTACGGACAGGTTTATTTTAATCAACCAAGTCAACACCTAAAAAGAATGAATGAAGCTATTTATCCATTTTATATTTTACATCAAACTATTATTGTCATTTTTGCATATTATATCATTCAACTAGAGCTTAACATTCTAATAAAACTAATTATTTTATCTGTTAGTTCGTTTTTAACGATTATATGTATTTATCGTTTCTTCATCTATCCCTTTAAAATAACAAGAATACTTTTCGGAATGAAAAATCATAAAAATAACTCTATTAAAGAAAAGGGTTACAACAACATACATAAAAAACAGCTACGAAAGCCTTAAACAAAGGAAATTTAATAAATTTGGAGTAATCGTAAAGCTTAAAATTAGCGAGGATAAAACGCACTGAATTTCATATTCAAAACCCTTGGCAAACTTTTAATTACAATGAATAAACTTTTATCTATTTTTTTATTTGTCGTAGTATTTTATAGTTGTAAAAACAATGCTATTTCATATTTCGATCAAGAGCCTCCATCTACAACCCCAAAGTTATTTGCTCCGTCAGTTGTTAATACTAAAAACATTGAGCTTAATGTGGTTTTTAATTATGATAATACAGAAATGTTCTTCTCAAGAATTGTTGACAACAGCTTTGTTATTCATCATTCAGAATTAATTAATGGTAAGTGGTCTAAGATCAAACCTATTAAAATGTATAGTGATAGCATCTTAGTTTCAGTCGCTTGTGATCCCACAATTACTAAAGATGGAAAGACAATGTATTTTCTTGGTGTAGATCCCAAACTTTATAAAAATGATATTACCCGAGAAAAGCTTTACCGAATCCCTCCAGACATCTATAAAAGTAAAAAAGTAAATGGAAAGTGGGAATTAGCTTCAAAAGTAGATTTTTCTATTTCTACAGAATATATAGAAACTTACCCAGTAGTTACAGAGGACGGGAGTTTATATTTTCGTTCGAATAGACCAAGTGATAAAGGTGGTATGCATACCTATCGTGCACAGTATTTAGGAAATGAAAAATTTGCAAATCCTGTTATTATAAATACTAAAACAGAAAAAAAGGAACTTATCACTTATGTTTCACCAGACGAACGTTACGCAATAACTAACGGACAAGGGAAATTTCAAATTACATTTAATGACAATGGTGAATGGACAAAACCAAAAGAAATACCTTTAAAATATGAAAACAATTGGCGCTATTATTGTCCATATATGTCTTCAGACGGAAAATATTTTATCTACTCCAGAAAATATAACACCCCTGAAAAAAGAGGATGGGCAGGTGTTGTAAAAGGAGAAGTTTATTGGGTAAAAGCCGATGAATTGCTTTTTGCCACACAATAGACTCAATATTTACTAATTTAGTGTATCCATAAGTCAAAAAACAAAAGCAGAATGAAATACGGATATACTATAGTTTATGTTGAAAATGTTAAAGAGACTATTGAGTTCTACAAAAAGGCATTTGGCTTTCAGGAGAAATTCGTAACGCCAGAAAATGATTATGGAGAATTGATTTCAGGAGAAACAACAATTGCTTTCGGTTCAATTGAATTAGGTAGTTCCAACTTTAAAAATGGATTTATACAGGCTAACAATGGTGAAAAACCTTTAGGAGTAGAGATGGCATTTGTGAGTGAAAATATTGAATCGGACTTTAAAAGAGCCCTTGAAATGGGAGCAATCGAATTTGAACCTTTAACTGAAAAACCTTGGGGACAAAAAGTTGGTTATGTAAGAGATAACAACGGGTTTCTAATCGAAATATGCACACCTGTTAAAATGAATTAGTAAGTTTTAAATAAAAAACACGTACTATAATTATTTACTTTTTCGAAGAGTAAATTCTTGTAGTGAAAATATCTATTGAGCTCACTTCATTAGCTCCCAACTACAGTGTATAAATATGCAACGGAATGAGTAGTAAAACGAGCTTTTTATTCTTCTATTTTTCTAACAAACCTCGCAGGACTTCCTACCCATAATTCGCCACTAGGAATATCCTTTGTTACAATACTTCCAGCACCGATCATAGCTTTTTCTCCGATTACAACACCTCCTAAAATTGTGCAATTCGCTCCAATTGAAGCTCCATTCTTCACTGTTATTTTCTGGTAACTCTCTTTATATTCCTTTGATCTTGGATATTTATCATTTGTAAATGTAACGTTCGGCCCCACAAACACATCATTCTCCAACGTTATCCCATCCCACAGAAAAACACCATTTTTTATCGTTACGTTATCTCCTAATCGAACATTATTCTCTATAAATGTGTGAGAACCTATGTTACAGTTTTGTCCAATATAAACCTCAGTCATAATAACACTATACTGCCATACTCTTGTTCTTGAACCAATATGAGGTGTATTAACATCTGCTAATGAGTGTATAAAAAAACTGTCTTCATTTTTTTCAATCATAATTAATTATATAAATAAGTTAAAAAAAACTGCTCGGATCTTCATCCGAGCAGTTCTGTTACTCTCTAACTTATGGTTAGATTTTTTCTTGTTGTTATTTTCCTTTTACTTTTACGAAAGTTTTAGAATATGTTGACTTATCAGTTTTTACTTCTAAAATATATACTCCTTCTTGCATTTGATTAACTGATATATCTCTAGATAGTTTACCTGTTTGAATAACCGCTCCAGTAACATTTACAATTTTATAAGTTCCATTTAATTCTCTCTCTGGAATTTTAAGACTTAAAGCTCCTTGTACTGGATTAGGATAAATCATTAAATCATCAATTACTTGAGTTGTTGGCACAAACTTTTCTACGAATGATTCATTAGCACTTTCTCCCACACAAAAATTCTTAGTTTCAGAACTTGCAAATTGCCCTCCTGAAGCCAATACTGCTCCTGTGCTACTTGAAAGTGTATAAGAACCACTTCCATACGCACAGCAAATACCATCTCCATAAGAATCTTTAAATGTTAAACTATAGCAACCATTAGATAATGTGATAGTTTTTGTTACTTTAGGTTTATCTGCGTTCGAATAAGTTCCACCAGATGATACTATTGACCCAGCGCTATTCTTTATTTCCCAAGTTGTTTCTCCTGGATAGTTATCCAATACAATTTCTAAAGTAACAGTAGAGTTTCCTCCTCCGCCACCAGAACCATTGGTAGATAAGCCTAATTTATCTATTGCCATATCTCCTTGCCAAGTAGATCCTGTAGTTCCGTTAAACCTTAATTTAACTTGACTTCCAGCATAACTATTTAAGTTTACCGAAGCAGATGACCAAGAATTACCTTGATTCCCCGACTTTTGCCATACGCTTGTCCAGGTAGCTCCTTTATCAGTACTAGCTTCAAGTTTTAAGTTACCCATACCAGAAGCTCCATACATATGATAATCAAATGTAAATGAAGCACTTGTTACTTGACTTAAATCAAAACATGGAGAAGTTACGATTGCTGATTTCGAAGGGTAATTTGGTGAAGATGACTCTACATATAAATAATAAGACCCAGCATTAGCCGATGATGGTCCTGTATTTCTTGATGGAGTTGATCCTGAACGTGTTGCCCAATTAAAATCATCTGAGGTACTTTGTTTCCAACTACCTAAAGTATTTTCGAAACTCTGGCTGTACGGGAAAGATGACACTGTGCTTTCACATTTCGGATCTCCTCCGCCACCGCCACCGCCGCCTCCAGAGTTGTCAACTCCGTTTGCTGGCATGTCGTTACCGATAGCACTAATTAAATTATCACATCTACCGTAAGAACCATTTGGACATCCTCCTGTATTGTGAATTGCAATAACTAAGTTAGAATTATAATCTAATACAGGTGATCCTGAACTTCCTCCTTCAGTATCTGCATAATATCTTACTTGCTGACCTGATCCTGATGAACTTTGGTAAACTCTCGAAAATCCACCAGCGGTTGCATCCGTATCAGTTTTAACAGAAATCTCTTTTCTTCTTCCTCCTGGATGTTGAGGAATATAAATTCTATCTCCTGCAGCAGGCACCGCAGAACTTAAACTTAAATATCCATAAGTGTTCGTTGGATTCGTTGGTAACTTTACCAAGGTATAGTCTAATGTAGAATTTGTTTTAATAAACGTTGCTGATTGTGCTACTACATCTTGTTGAGCTAAAGTACTTCCAGTACAGCCTTGATGTTGATAGTTAAAAATATAATCAGTATTCTGAGCTCTTGAAGCTGTACCAATACAGTGGTTATTTGTCATTAAGTGACCTTCACTTCCTAACAACCATCCAGTACAAAGAGAACTACCTCCGATTAATAAACGACAAACAGCTTTCCCTTTATCAAACATTGTTGTTCCTTGATAACAAGCAATACGCTCTTTGTTATCCGATCCACAAATTGATCTTGTTTGTCCAGCTAAAGTTGCCTCTATTTTTTCTTCGCTATAACCATAGGCTACTTTGCCTATTTCAAATCCTTTATAACGTTCAGCAGCTCCTGACGAATAAAGTTTTAAAACTACTTTATCATCAAAAAGTACTTTCGACCAGAAATCACTAATCATAGTCATTTGATCATCTACAATTTTCCCTTTACCACCATATATTATAGTTTCCTTTGAGTTACTTCCTGTAATCTCAACATAGTCTCCAGGTGCTAAATCAAAATTCTTAAAATAAAGTTTGATGTAAGATGAATTTTTTGAATAAAATTCTTTCTGATAAACAAGCTCTGTTCCCGATTTGTTGGAATTTGCTCTTTTAAATCTTTGGTAAGTTTTGGTTACTTTAATATCGGAGTCAAACTCATCTCCGATCTTAAAAATTTTCTGAGCGCTTGTAGTTGTAGCGCACAAAAAAACCATGGCCATTATGACCACTTTGAAAAAGTGATTTTTCATTTTTAGAAGGGTATTATTGGTTAATATTTAACAGCTAAATTATTAATAATCAATCTATATTACAAGATTAATGTTAAAATTTAGATAATTTTCTACGAAAAACTCACTAAACCCTACAATAATCCTACCATTAGTTAAGTTATTATTTATTAACCTCTTACACTTTTTAATTATTTTCGTTTTTAATATCCTTAAAAACCCATTCCAACATAGGATCACTTCCTGATGTATAACTTTTCCAATCATAATGAATTACCTTGTCTGGTTGTACTCCTTCAATAAAAGTATCTTGGAATCGAAACAACCTTTTTGAATATGTAATTACCAACTTAGAGTTTGGTAATGTAAATTGCCCCATGTCTTGGTAACCAGTTGGATTAGACCCTGTTGGTTCACCGACAATTTTAGCATTAAGCATTTGTCTATATTGTGAAGCATTACTTGTTGCCGCTGAGAAAGTAACCTTGTCTGTTAAAACATACACTCCATTTTTCCAGTCAATGCTATCTGCCAAGTTTAAGTAATATGCCAAAAATGTTCCAACAAAAAAATCTCCTCCCCCATTGTTTCTCAAATCAATAATTAATCGTTTGGTTCTGTTTTTTTGAATGTGCCCCAAAACACTAGCTCCAAAAGTTTTCATTTCATCAAATGACGGATAGCTTTCAAACTTTATATACACCGCGGAAAGAGACTCTAAAGAAGTAAACCAAAGAAAATCGTGCTTAGCATTATCTGGTTGCTTCAAAGCCCCTTCTTTTCTTTCTAATTTTTCCTTTTCTCTTTTTCGATAATCATTACTTTCAACGACTTCAATAACAGCTTCAAACTCTTCATTATAATCATTCAAAAAGGAAAATTCCGCCTTTTGAGAATTATCAATTACGCCTAGATTGAATAATAATTCTGAAATTGTCATGTATTGACCCGTTCGTATTATTTTGGAATGTCTGTTTTCTACAAATTGTGCTACCTCTGAAACTCTTTTGGCTACCTCTTCAACATTCATCCCTTGAATTTTAAGCAACCTTTTACCTAACAAATGTTTGTACTTTGAAATAGCTTTTACAACCCTCCATTCTCCATTTACCGGATATAATTCGAAAGGAAAAACATGTTTTTTGATAGTTCTAAGTGAAACGGAAGTGTGACCATCTCCTATCTTTCTTGTTAAACGCATTAAGTCGATAATCACATCGATTTGATTCTTCTTGTGCAGCTTTTGTTTTATTGAAGACAACTCTTTCTCAAATTCAACTTTAGATATTTTGTTATAAAGATCAATATGTTTTTCTTCTAAGTTTTTATGATAAACGTCAATATCTGTTGACCAATCACTAACCACTTTCGATTGTGGAAACACGGAAAATTGAACTGTGATAAACAGTACTGCTAACATTGACAAACTCTTTACGATCTCTTTAATCATTATTAATTCTTTTAAGTTTACGACTGCAAACCTATGGAGATGTAAGAGTTAAGAGGTGTAGAAATGTTAGATCCTAACAAAATAACACCTATAAAACCTGTTTTTTGAATTCATTGGGTGTTAGTCCTGTTTGCTTTTTGAATGTATTATAAAAAGTAGACTTCGAATTAAACCCGACTTCCAAACCAACAGAAACTAAGCTATAGTTTTTAAACTCTGAGTTCCTCAATAAACGTTTTGCTTCCTCTACTCGATAATAATTAATGATTGCCGTAAGGTTTTTATACTCAGTTTTACTTAAAACCTGAGATAAATATCCAGGACTAATGTTAAGCATTTCGGCAACCTTTTCTCTATTTAATTGCGCATTTAAATATATTTTCTGCGTAGTAAGTAGATTGAGAAGTTTATCCAAATAATCATTCGTTCCTTTCGATTCTAAGTTAGATGCTTTTGTGTTCTCTAAAAACTTTCGGATTTCAAACTTTTCATTGGAAAACTTGAATTTATACAACCCGATGTATATCATCCAATAAATAACAACACTAAAAGCAACCCATAAATATGTATGGGATTTTCGTTCATTTGTATAAAACCTTCCTAATTCTAAAACGGCGCCATACGAATCTATGAAGAAAAAAAGTCCCCAAAATATCTTTACCCATAAGAAATGAGCTTTCGTTTTTTTCAAGAAAATCATTCCAAAAGAAACCAATAACAAGGATAATGAGTAAATTATCGATAAAAAACTTATTATTTTATAGAATATATGAATCGTTTCTTCAGTAAGAAAAGAAATATTTATCCATCCATAAAGATTCTGAAATGTTACTATTATGTTAAAAAGTGATAAGATAATAAATGGCATATAAAACCATTTAAATGAATTTTTTAAAGATTTGCTTTTTGTTACCAGAAGAAAGTATTTGAACAGCGTTGTTGGATATAAAAACTGCCATAAAAAAAGATCGAAAAAACGTACCAGAAGAGGATTTTTACCAATATCCCAAAACCAATTATTAATTCCAACAATTGCCAGTATTACAAGGGAAATCCCTAAATAAAAATTCGCTTTACTTCTAAGTAATTTAGATGATAAAACTACTACTCCGAGTAAGAAGCTATGAATAATAGAAATAAGTGTGAAAATTTGTAAAAACGATAGGTTCATATAACTTTTCCAGTCAATTTAGAGATACTCTTTTAGATCAAAAAAACTAATACGCAAAGTAAAAACTTTCTCCTAATTAAAGATATTTTTCATTTAAAAATGTAATGAGCCCCCGTTTTATACGTCCAAAAAGGTATCAAAGATTCAAAAACTGAAAAATTATGCGAAAAATAATTACAATCTGCCTTTTTCTTTTCATAGGCGTCCAAACACAGGCTCAAACAGATGTTTTTGATGCCTTATTAAAGACATATGTTGACAACGAAGGAAATGTTGATTATGTTGGTTTACGTAAAAACAAAGCGGTTTTAAATATCTATTTAAAACACCTTGAAAAGACCATTCCAGGTAAAAGGTGGTCTTCGAACAAATCGAAAGCATTTTGGATAAATGTATACAATGCTTATACTATTAAATTAATCTTAGACAGCTACCCTCTGAAAAAGATTACCGCTATTAAAAGAAAAGGAAGAAATGCATGGAAAATACCTTTTGCTAAAGTTGGTAACGAAACATATTCATTAGATTATATTGAACATAAAATTTTACGCAGATGGCATGACGACCCTAGAATTCATGTTGGAATAAATGCAGCTTCGAAATCTGGACCTAAATTTGTGAATTTCGCTTTTACGGAAGCCAATATCGACAAGAAATTAGAAGGGTTAATGAGTGATTTTATTAATGACACAACTAAAAATAAAATTTCACTTGACAAAGTTGAAGTTTCGAAAATATTTGAATGGTACCAAGAGGATTTTACTTTAAAAATTTCACTTGTTGACTACTTAAACAAATACTCTAAAATAAAGGCTAATGATAATGCACAAGTTGTTTATTTAGATTACGACTGGACATTAAATGAAAAATAAAGACAACGTTAAATAATGCTTATTACTACATTGTCTAGAAGGTAGGGGATTAGATTTATTCTAATCCTCTTTTTTTTGAACAGAAAACAACATAAGTTCTTCATCATCATTTGGAAGATTGACATATTTTTTAAAGGTCAATCCTAACTTTTTCAGTAGTCCTTGAGAAGCTACATTTTCCTTTACAGTCACTCCTGATACTTTTGAAATTCCAAAATCGGTAAAAGCCATTTCCATAATTTTCTGCGAAGCCTCGTAAGCATAACCTTTACCTTCATAACCAGGTAAAAAAGCAAAACCGACATCTACTCCTTCAACTCCTTCCCGATCATACAAACCACAGCTTCCGATTTTAACACCATCTTCCTTTCTTATTACAATATAGTTACCATAGCCTAACCTTTCACTTTGAGGCAGCATTCTCTCCTTAATATATTGAGTTGCATCTTCAAGGTTATGAACATTCCTATCCCCTATATATTGCTTCCATTTGGGTGTATTTAATAATTCTAAAACAAAAGAGGCATCATCGAGATCTGTTAGTTTTAGTGTTAATCTTTCAGTATCTAATATTGGGTAGCTTTTCATTTATTTAATCAATTAAATATGTCCTTAAATTTAAAAAACCCATATCAATTGATATGGGTTTTTTAATTCAAATATGTTAAAAGTTAATATATACCTAGAAAAATATATTATAACTCTAATGCCTTGGTTGGATTGTTATCCATTAATAACTCAACTGGGTTTTCTAAAGCTTCTTTTACAGCCACTAAGAATCCAACAGACTCACGTCCGTCAATAATTCTGTGATCATAAGATAATGCTACATACATAATTGGTCTAATAACAACTTGACCATCTTCCGCTACTGGACGATTTACAATGTTGTGCATTCCTAAAATTCCACTCTGAGGAGGGTTGATAATAGGAGTTGATAACATAGAACCAAATACTCCACCATTTGTAATAGTAAAAGTACCACCAGTCATTTCATCAACAGTAATTTGACCGTCTCTTGCTCTTAAAGCTAAACGCTTTACTTCGCTTTCAACACCTCTAAAAGAAAGGTTTTCTGCATTTCTAATTACAGGAACCATTAATCCTTTAGGTCCAGAAACTGCGATAGAGATATCTTGGAAATCGTGAGATATTTTGAAATCCCCATCAATCATTGAGTTTACATCTGGATACATTCTTAAAGCTCTTACCACAGCTAAAGTGAAGAATGACATAAATCCTAAACTAACTCCGTGTTTTGCTTTAAATGTTTCTTTATATTCTTTACGTAAATCGAATATTGGCTGCATGTTAACTTCGTTAAATGTAGTTAACATTGCTGTTTCATTTTTTACAGATACTAAACGCTGTGCCACTTTTCTACGTAACATAGAAAGTTTTTTACGCTCAGTTGTACGAGTACCATTTCCTGGAGTTCCCATTGAAGGAACCGCATTAACAGCGTCTTCCTTGGTTACTCTACCATCTTTTCCAGTTCCTTTTACATCAGAAGCACTCATTCCTTTTTCTGCTAATACTTTCTTAGCGGCTGGAGAAGCCGTACCTGTTGCATAGGTTTCTTTTGCTGGTTCAGCCTTTGGAGCCTCTTTCTTTTCTTCTTTTGCTGGTTCAACCTTTGCTGCAGAAGCCCCTTCTGGTTTTGGAGCATCCATATCAATTAAACAAACTACAGCCCCAACTTCAACAGCGTCTCCCTCTTCAGCTTTTAAGGTGATTATTCCACTTTCCTCGGCAGGTAACTCTAACGTTGCTTTGTCAGAATCAACTTCGGCAATTGGTTGATCTTTTTCAACATAATCACCATCTTCAACTAACCATGTTGCTATTTCTACTTCGGTAATTGATTCCCCCGGAGAAGGAACTTTCATTTCTAAAACCATCAGTTCTAAATTTTATATCTGAATTTATTTTTTTGTTTATTTTTTTGTTAACTCTCTGAATGCATCAACATCCAAGTCAAACACTTTTGCCATCACAGTATCTTGACGACGTTCGTAACGCTTTTTAGATCCAGCGGCTGGTGCCGAACGGTAATTTCTTGAAACACATTCTAAACGTGCCAATTCAAAACGCTCTAACATATGCGCCCAAGCTCCCATGTTCTTAGGTTCTTCTTGAGCCCAAACATAACGCTCTACATTTGGATACTTATCCATGATCTCTTTGATCTTCTCAGTATGCAATGGGAATAACTGCTCAATTCTAATTAAGGCAACATCATTTCTGTTCAGTAATTCTCTCTTTTGTTCAAGATCATAGTAGAATTTCCCTGTACAGAACACCATTTTCTTTACATTTTCAGGAGCAATGGTGTCGTCGATCACTTCTTGGAAACCTCCAGAAGCTAATTCTTCCATGGTACTTACAGCTTTCGGTAAACGTAATAAGCTTTTTGGTGTAAATACAATTAAAGGCTTTCTGAAATCACGCTTCATCTGTCTACGTAAAATATGATAGATGTTTGCTGGAGTAGAACAGTTTGCTATTGTCCAGTTATCTTTACCACATGATTGTAAGAAACGTTCAATTCTTGCAGAAGAGTGCTCAGGTCCTTGACCTTCATAACCATGAGGTAATAACATTACCAATCCATTTTGAAGTTTCCACTTATCTTCAGCCGAAGATATGTACTGATCAAACATAATTTGTGCTCCATTGGCAAAATCTCCAAACTGAGCTTCCCAAATAGTTAAGGTATTTGGAGCTGCCATTGCATATCCATAATCAAAACCAAGAACTCCGTATTCTGATAAATGAGAATTATAAATGGTCATTTCCCCTTTATTATTCGCATTTGTATTTAAAAGGTTGATTCTTTCTTCTGAAACCTCATCTCTCATGATAGCATGACGATGTGAAAATGTTCCTCTTTCAACATCCTCTCCTGAGATTCTTACATCATAACCTTCCTCTAATAAAGTACCATAAGCCAAGTTTTCTGCAGTTCCCCAATCTAATTGGTTTGTTTCAAAAACTCTTTTTGCTCTGTCCTTTAATATTCTATTTGCTTTTCTAACAAACTTAACGCCTTCAGGAGCTGTAGAAATAACTTTCGCAATTCCTTTTAACTTTTCAAGATCATAAGATGTATCAACAGGTTGAAGCATTGCTTCTAGGTGCTTTCTTATAAATCCTTCCCAAACCTCAGGCATAAATTCATTTACGCGTGATGACTCTTGTTTTTTAGACTCTTGGAATTCCGATTCAAGCATTCCTTTAAAGTCAGTTGTCATTTGATCAACATATGAATCATCCAGTTTTCCTTCTGCTTTTAATTTTTCAGCATAAATTACTTTTGGATTCTGATGTTTTGCAATTGCCTTATATAAATTAGGTTGTGTAAATGTTGGTTCATCACCTTCGTTATGACCGTACTTTCTATACCCTAACAAGTCTATGAATACGTCACGTTTGAATTTCATTCTGAATTCAACCGCTAATTGCATTGCATGACAAACTGCTTCAGCATCATCAGCATTCACATGAAGTACAGGAGATAATGTAACTTTAGCTACATCAGTACAATACGTACTTGAACGCGCATCTAAGTAATTTGTAGTAAATCCTACTTGGTTATTTACGACTACGTGAATTGTACCTCCAGTTTTATACCCATTTAATTGAGCCATTTGAACCACCTCGTATACAATTCCTTGTCCTGCTATTGCAGCATCACCATGAACTAAAATAGGGAGAATTTTTCCACTATCACCTTCATAATCGTTATCGATTTTAGCTCTAACAATACCTTCTACAACCGCATCCACTGTTTCTAAGTGAGATGGGTTAGGTACCAAGTTCATTTTTATTTCCTGACCTTCTTTATAAGTCTTGCTTAAAGTCAGCCCTAGGTGATACTTTACATCACCATCAATATCTTGATCTTCAAAATCCTTCCCTTCAAACTCACTAAATAAGTCTCTTACTGGCTTTCTGAAGATATTTACCAATGTATTTAAACGTCCTCTGTGCGCCATTCCTAGCACACATTCTTTAACTCCGTACGATTCAGCAGCATCTTTCAGCGCCATACTAATACCAGGAATTAAAGTTTCACCTCCTTCTAAAGAGAAACGCTTTTGCCCAACATACTTTGTTTGTAAAAAGTTTTCAAACCCTACTGCCTGATTTAACTTAGAAAGAATATATTTCTTCGTTTCATCATTATATTTAGGATGGTTATCATTTTGATTTAAACGATTTTGCCACCATTTTAGCTCCTCAGGATTTCGTAAAAACATATATTCAACCCCTATACTATCACAATAAATAGTTTGTAAGTGTTGAATGATTTCTGCTAATGTTTTGGCTCCTATTCCTAAAATTTCACCTGCACGGAAAACAGTAGATAAGTCGTTCTTTGAAAGCCCAAAATTTTCAATATCTAAGGTCGGAGTATATTTTCTCCTCTCTCTTACTGGGTTTGTTTTGGTAAATAAATGTCCTCTTGTTCGGTATCCATTTATTAAATCGATTACTAAAAATTCCTTACGAACCTCTTCAGGAACTTCAAATGAATTCTCATCTGTTTCCAAATAATCTTCACTTGCAAAATCATATCCTTGGAAAAAACTTCTCCAACTTGGTTCTACCGCATCAGGATTTCTTTGATATTGGTCGTACAAATCACCTATAAAACCTGTGTGTACTGCGTTTAAGAACGAAAACTTGTCCATATTGTATGTTATACTTTTCTTTTTTTAGAAGAATTCAATTAAACTTCAATGTTATAAACGAATTCTAAGAATAATGGCTACAAAAGTACAACTTTTAGTAAAAACTAAGATTCTTTTTAATCTTAATTTAACAAGGTATTCCTCCTATTTTTTTTGACCAAAACACAATTAAGTCAAATTTTATATTGATTTAAATTATTGATTTTCAAAACACACTAAAAAACATTGTGTTTTTTATTCATTTTTATTTGCAGATAAATAAAAATCTCTTAAATTTGCACTCGCATTTGAAAACAATATAGTTTTTAAATTCCTCCTTAGCTCAGTTGGTTAGAGCATCTGACTGTTAATCAGAGGGTCCTTGGTTCGAGCCCAAGAGGAGGAGCAGAAGGCAACTTGGAAGCCGATAATTTCCAAATTTTACATATATTTGTTCATCAAAGAACATTCCTCTTTAGCTCAGTTGGTTAGAGCATCTGACTGTTAATCAGAGGGTCCTTGGTTCGAGCCCAAGAAGAGGAGCAAAAAACACCACTAAACAGTGGTGTTTTTTTATTTACTTCGTTTTACAATTTACCTTATTCAATTTGTCAGCTTTCATTTACCCCAACGACTCATCCACCATGTTTATCTTAAATCAATATATTCATGAAAAATTTATCGCTAATAATTTTATTTATGTCATTACTATCATGTAGTAAAAATGATATAACCGAAGAAAAAGTGTATACCGATAAAATTATCGGTGAATGGAAACTCACTCATATAACTGTTAACGGAGAAAACCATACAAACAGGTGCAACACCAAAGGTGTGGTTCACTTTAAATCTGATAAGTCCTTATCTTCAGAATTTTTTGGTTCGGTTAGAGGAGCATGTACTTCAGCTGGGATAAAAAATGGCTATTGGAAAAACGAAAACAATAGTTATTCTATTAATTTTAATGATGTTTTCCCTAAACCAACGACAGAGGTATCACTTTTTGATAACGATACAAAGCTTTTAGTTATGGAAGAAATTGAGCCTAATACAATTGTTATCAGAACATTCATCAAGCTATAATTTAAAACACATTGCAATATATCAATCATTTGGACTAAACACTTTTGAAAGATATAGGTAATATACCTTCACCACATAACTTAGTTTAACGTTACCATTGACTCAAAAAAGTATTTCTGAAATATTTCAACCTTTAAATAAAAGATTAAACATCGTCTACTAGAACATAACTAACAACTTAAAACGAATTAAACCTTTTATAAGGTCACTAGAAAGTGAATTCATTAATATTTCAAAAGGGTTGGTTTTGTTACCAATGCTAGAAACTCTGCCAAGGAATATTTTCTGCACACAAAGAAACATAACCAGCCCAATGGTAACTTAAAAAATAAATATCTTTAGCAACCAACATATCAAAATGTATAAACAATAACAGGAAAAGAAACCTACTACAATGAATAAAGACGGAAAAATCGGAATTTATTTTTTAAAAGAAATATGGAGTCAACATAACGATTTAAAACATTCTCGTGAACCAAGTAAACAAATTAAATGGAATTATATTAATGCTGTATTTAATACTTTAAGAATAGGTAGCGAACCCACCATAAAATACTTGATGACTTCATCAAAATCTTTTGATGACTTTGAATCTTGGATAGAACAAAACGGTACAATTTCTAAAAGAGCAATAAACCATTTCAACAGTATTATTGAAAACGAAAAAGTTTATAAGAACTCGATAAAAGAAGAGGTTTTAACCCATAAAGAAATCGAACACTGGAATAAAGAAGGCTTTGTAATTTTAAAAAATGCCATTTCGAAAGAAGATTGTGAGAAAACTGTAGACTTCATTTGTAATCAAATTGATGCAGATCTAAAAGACAAGTCATCTTGGTATCGTTCTCATCCATTGAAACAAGGAATCATGGTCCAACTTTTCAATCATGAGATTCTGGAAAAAAATCGATACTCGAATAAAATAAGATTAGCTTTTGAACAATTATGGAATAAGAAAAATTTAATTGCAAGCATGGATAGAGTCAGTTTTAACCCTCCTGAAACCGATTATTATAAGTTTCAAGGACCAAATTTACATTGGGATGTCAGTTTAAAACAACCAATACCCTTTGGAATTCAAGGTTTGTTATACCTGACTGACACATCCGAAGATCAAGGAGCTTTTACTGTAATTCCAGGCTTTCATAACTCTATTACCAGTTGGTTAGACTCTTTAAATGACGATCCGAGGGACACAAACTTATTAGATTCTTTCAAGGAAAAACCTATATCTGCAAATGCTGGAGATTTTATTTTTTGGAATCATTGCTTACCTCATGGGAGCAGAAGAAACCTTGCTGAATTGCCTAGAATAGTTCAATATATCAACTATCAACCTATAGATTTTGAGTATCAACAGGAATGGATTTAAAAAACACCGCTAAACAGTGGTGTTTTTTTCATTTTACACTCATACTTTTCTTTTAAATTTTAACGCTACCTCTTTTTCATTAGAACCTTATAGTACTATTAACAAAAGATTGTGATTCTAGGTTATTCTGTTTTTTTTAATTTGTTCACATCTAAATAAAAAGTTAGAAAACTATCTATTAAGTCATAACTCACTATTGCAACTTTGGAAAATAAGACTACAAGAATTGCATCAATCGATATATTAAGAGGATTGGTTATGTTAATAATGTTGGTTGATCATGCCAGAGAACACTTTTTCTCTCATCAACATGTTATTGATCCTATGAATATTCAAGAAACCAATCCTAGTTTATTTTTTACTCGACTATCTGCTCACCTATGCGCTCCTATCTTTGTTTTTTTAACAGGGTTATCTGCTTGGCTCTATTCTAATCCTAAAGGAAAACCATCAAGATCAGCAACTAGTTTCTTATTAAAGCGAGGACTATTCTTACTACTTTTAGAGGTTACACTAGTGAATTTCTCTTGGTCTGCCTCATATAACACCTTATACTTACAAGTTATATGGGCTATAGGCATTAGTATGATTTCCCTAGCTTTTTTTAGTAAACTTCCAAGGGTTTGGATTGGCGTAATAGGACTATTAATTGTATTCGGGCATAATCTTTTAACTCCAATTACTTTTACAAATACCGAATTTGGATACAACCTATGGACTATATTACATGACCGCGGATATTTGTTTATTGAAGGATTTATAAAAACCAGAGTTTCCTATCCAGTACTTCCCTGGATAGGTGTTATATTATTAGGCTACTTCACAGGCCCTATATACAATTATAATCGAGTTCAAAAAAACAGAAAGAAACTATTACTTTATATAGGTTTATCTCTTTTAGCTCTTCTAATATTGTTGAGAGGATTTAATATTTATGGAGAAACTTTACCATGGAAACAACAGAATTCAATCCTACAATCTACCATGTCATTTTTAAATTACACAAAGTATCCTCCCTCTCTTGATTTCCTACTTCTTACTTTAGGAATTGGTTTTCTACTATTATCTTATTTTGAAACCATTTCAAACAAATTCGCCAAAATTTTAAAAGTATATGGTTCAGCACCTATGTTTTTCTATTTGGTCCACCTCTACACTCTTTTAATAGTGCACGGAATCTTAATGTTCACCCTTAACAATGGAGAGATCATAAAGCTAAATCATATTTATCAACTATGGTTGGTATCCGCAGTTATCGCCTTTTTACTTTATTTTCCAACAAAAAAGTTTGGAGATTACAAACGTCAAAGCACTTCAAAACTAATCAAGTATTTTTAGTGTACTGAAACTACAAAAGAATAGGTGAAAAACATTGACTTTATCAAAAAAAACAATCATTTATGATAGAAAGATTACTACTTAAACATTTAACCAAAACAGGAAAGATAGCCTATTTTGTAGGTATAATAATCTCTTTTATCCTAGTCGCTTATTATATATTTGAGATTATGGGAAAATCACTAGAATCTGGAAGAGATCATTTTGTCATAGGAATCGTAACTGTAAATATTATTTGGGCAATTATTTGCTACTTTTTATGGAGAAAAGAAAAGGAAGAAACAAAAGAATAGTGAGATATTCATAGTAAAACATAGTGAATTTGATTTTGCCAAAATCAAATTCACTACTAGTTTCATTCTACTTTAATTTCGCTTAAAAGTTCTTATCCTATTACCTCTCTTAAACTCGTATAAAAATCACTCAATACACTTGATTTTCAAAATAATATACCTTAACTTTAATATTCCAATTTCAAATAGAAATTTAAACCTTATCAAAGAATACTTGTCTTAGAGTTTGGGAGCTCTCTAATTATAAACCGTAAATGTTGAAATCAATGATCTTGTTATAGATTATGAATTAATGATTTTCAACATAAAAATCATTAATTATGAGATTCTTGTGCTCCATTGTTTTAGTAGCTTCAATCTTCTGCAACTCCGATTCCTCAAAGAGTAAATCCAAACCCAATATCATCCTAATTAACATTGACGATATGGGGTGGAAAGATACTGGCTATCAAGGAAGCGAATACTACGAAACTCCCAATATTGATAATTTAGCTAAGCTCGGAATGTCATTTACCAATGGTTATGCAGCTTCATCAAACTGTGCACCGAGTAGAGCTTGTTTAATGACAGGTAAATGGGCTCCCAGACACGAAATTTACACCGTTGGATCTTCTGAAAGGGGAAGCCATAGAGATAGAAAACTTATTCCTATCAAAAACACAAAAACTTTGGGTAAAAACCACAAAGTTTTTCCAGAAATTCTGAAATCGAATGGATATGAAACTTGTCACGCTGGTAAATGGCATTTAAGCAATAATCCTCTAAGCTTTGGTTTTGATAAAAACATTGGAGGAGGACACAACGGGAGACCTAAAAGCTATTATCCTCCATATAAAAACATAAACATAGAAGGAAATTCTAAGGAACATTTGACCGATGTAATTATGAGTAAAGTGTTGAATTTTGTCGATTCTGTGAAATCCCCATTCTTTCTTTACTACGCTCCTTACGCTGTACACACTCCAATTACACCTGTAAAAAACCTACTGAATAAGTACAAAGCAAAACAAAAGTCAAATGGACAGAATAATGCCGAGTATGCAAGTATGATAGAAAATCTAGATCGGAATATTGGACTACTCATATTAAAGCTTCGAAATAAAGGCATTTTAAATAATACAATTATAATTCTCACATCCGACAATGGTGGTTTATATGGTATTACAAAACAACCACCTTTAAGAGCAGGTAAAGGAAGTTATTATGAAGGAGGTATAAGAGTTCCGTTTTTATTTGTTTACAAATCCAAAATACAGACAAATTCTAAAAACAATACTCCCATTACTCAGCTGGATTTATTCCCTACTATTTTAAATTATGCAGGTATCGATTATTCTAACTTGAATTTGGATGGAGATAATCTTTCATCAATTCTAGAAGGTAACACTCAAACTTTCAATCGTTCACTTTACTGGCATTTCCCAATTTATTTACAAGCATATAACAAAGATCAAAATGAAAATAGGGATCCTTTATTCAGAACTCGTCCAGGTTCGGTTATTCGATATGGAGATTATAAGCTTCATTATTATTTTGAAAACAATGAAGTAGAACTTTACAATTTGAGCAATGATATTGGAGAAAAGAAAAACCTTGCTTTTAATAAAGTAAAAAAGAAAGAAGAAATGCTTACACTATTGAAAAACTGGTGGCAAAAAACAAAAGCACCAATCCCTACTGAATTAAACCCTCACTATACTCACTAATACAAGGCACAATGAATCAAATAAAAAATATACTTGTAATAACAATTTTATCAGCTTTTCTATTTAATTGTTCTAACTCAAAAAACCTAAAGAATTCCAAAACTAATTCACGACCAAATATCATCTATATTTTGGCTGATGATTTAGGCTATGGCGATCTAAGTGTAACCGGTCAAAAGAAATTCTCAACTCCTAATATTGATCAATTAGCAAAAGACGGAATGCTTTTTACTCAACATTATTCTGGCTCAACTGTTTGCGCCCCTTCCCGATCCACTTTATTAACAGGAGAACATACGGGACATACTTTTATCAGAGGAAATAAAAGTGTTCAACCAGAAGGTCAATACCCTTTAAATTCATCATCGGTTACTGTTTCTGAAATTTTAAAAGCTAACGGCTATATCACAGGAGCTTTTGGTAAATGGGGATTGGGAGACCCTTCTTCGGAAGGAGATCCAAACAAACAAGGTTTTGATGTATTTTACGGTTATAATTGTCAGCGAATTGCTCATAACTATTACCCTTATCATCTTTGGCACAATCAAACAAAAATTTTATTAGAAGAAAATACTGGCACAAATACAAAAGTTTATGCTCCAGAAATCATCCATAAAAAAGCGCTAGACTTCCTAGAAAAAAACAAGGACACTTCTTTTTTCATGTACTACCCCTCTATTATTCCACATGCCGAACTTGCAGCTCCTGAAAAATATATGAAAAAATTTAGAGGAAAACTCCTTCCTGAAAAAAGTTATAAAGGTGTTGACAGTGGTAAGCGATACAAGAATGGTGGTTATGGTTCACAAAAAGAACCAAACACGGCTTTCGCCGCTATGGTATATTTATTAGATGAGCAGGTTGGCCAAATTCGAAAAAAAGTGGAAGATCTTGGTATTGCAGAAAATACCTTGATCATATTTACCTCTGATAACGGTCCTCACAATGTTGGTGGAAAAAACTCAGATTTTTTTAATAGTAACGGAAAGTTTAAAGGTTATAAACGTGATTTATATGAAGGAGGAATTCGTGTTCCTATGATTACATATTGGCCCGGCACCATTAAATCTAATACCACCTCTAATCATGTTTCTGCTTTTTGGGATTTTTTACCCACAATTTGTGATCTTACGCAAATAACCACCCCAAAAGAAACTGACGGTATTTCGTTTTTACCTACCTTATTAGGAAAAAAACAAAAGCAACATAAGTTTTTGTATTGGGAGTTTATTGAGAAAGGAGGAAAACAAGCAGTCAGAATTAATAATTGGAAAGGTGTTCGTTTAAGCATGACCAACAATCCAGAAGCTCCAATTGAATTGTATGATTTAACATCGGACATAGGTGAACAAAACAATATTGCTGATAAACATCCTGAAATTGTAAAACAAATAGCAAACATTATGAAAGAACAACATAACTATTCGGAAGTATTTCATTTTAAGTATGAAAAGTAGTATTATCTTCTTGAATGAATATTTTAGAAACTAAGAATAAGTCTTTATATTAAACTCATTATTTAACTTAAGAATGAAAATAAAAAGACTACAGATATATTGCTCTAATTTAAACAATCAGATAACCTTCTACACTCAAAAAATAGGGCTAACGTTAGTTGAAAAATCGAATCATAAAGCAATAATCCAGATCGGAAACTCAGAGTTAACACTGGTTAAATCAGACAAATTTAAACCTTATCATTTTGCCTTCAATATTCCTTCTAATAAAGAAATTGAAGCCTTAGAATGGTTAAAAACCAGAGTTAAGATTTTAAAGGATGGTAATGCCGAAATACAAGATTTCCAGTCATGGAACGCAAAAGCTATCTATTTTTACGATCAAGATCACAATATTGTGGAGTTGATTGCCCGTAAAAACCTTAATAATCAAAGTACAGATTCATTCAGTGGAGATTCCATATTCGAAATTTCCGAAATAGGACTTCCTGTGAATAACATCGAAAGTATCTATAAAGATATTCATAAAACTACTGGAATGGCTATATATTCTGGTGGATTGGAAAGGTTCTGCGCTATTGGAGATGAAAATGGTTTATTTATTTGCATCAATAAACAAATTAAAGATTGGTATCCAACAGGCGACAAAGCTTATTCCTCTAGTTTTGAAATTGAATTCATAGAACAAGACAACTTTTTTAAAATGGTTTTTAATAATGGAAAAATTGAGACACTATTCAAATAAAAAATATTCAAGCTTGTTTATCGTTGTTCTCGCATAGACTCTAACGTAAATAAAAAACATATTTAGTTAATATTAGCCTAGTAAATAACTCATGATAACACTTTGTGTCCTTTCAGGTAACACCTTATTATAACCAATTAAAAGCCCTACTGAAAATGGTTAAAAAACAATTTATCAAAACGTTCCTTCTTCATTTTCTGGAAATAAATTATCACTTAACGATACACTATAGGTAAAGGCATTATTGAAATTATTCAAATTCAGAATCGCTTTATATTATCTTTATCGACATTATACTTAACTCCTCTCTCAAACTAATTAGAAAACTAAATAAATCAAATAATCATTTTATTCTAAATTTCTACTTTTCTAAAACTCTTATTTATCAAGAAATTAAAAATAAAAAACATACAACCCTGCATAAAAGCTTAATTTTCAGTATATTTATAAAGCTAAAAAACAATCCATCCTAAACTTAAAATGAAATCGACAATCATTTGAGAGCTGAAGAGACTCTCCTGATATTAATTGAATCACTAATAAAAACCCCGAATTATGTTCTCTATTTTTTCAAATATTTATTTCGCGAAAAGATCAAGTTCTCCTAAAAACTTTGTAAATGAATTCATAAAAGATTATCATAAATGGAATGAAATCGCAGTAAAAAACCAAAGTACTACTCAAGATTCTTCTAGTGTTATTAATGAGGCTAAACAGAATTATTCTAAAAAGATAGTTGAAAAGTATTGTCATGAAGATTTCCAAGGACAACCCATTTCTTTTAGTGATGATACTGCTCATCATCCAAAAAAAGAAATAATAACTTCTGAAAATATTCAAGGCGATGAAGCTATAGTTATGACTAAGATGAATAAAATGCACAATTTTGAAGTTGACTATGAATATCGCCTAGTTAGAAAAAACAAGAGATGGTATTTATCTGCTGTTGATTATGTAGATGGGAATTGTAAATGGCCTTGTCTGTAACAATATAAATAGATTTGTAGTATTAACATTTGTTAACCTTCATTAAGTTTAGTTAACGTTTTTCATTAGAGGAAAATAGTATTATTGTTTCCCCTAATGAAACTACAATCTATGAAATCATTTTTCTACTTTTTAACTTGCTTATTTGTATCAATACAAGGCTATTCTCAAGAAGAAATCCATTTTGAAATATCTGAGTATAATTTGTTATTTACAACCGTTGAAATTAACAACAAAAAGTACAAAGCTCTTATTGATTTCGGAGATTTTGCTAAACTGCAACTGTCAACAAAACTCATTACTAAACTGGGTATTAAAACAGAAAAATCAGACATTATCATGTCTGATATAAATGGAAATCAATATGCCCTTGAAAAAGGAATCATAAAAAAACTAAAAATTGATAAGATCTCTGAAAACAACATTGAATTTTTCTCAGCCAAAAACGAAATTGAATCCGTTAGTAAACAGGTTGGAACTATCTTCGAAATTGTTATTGGATTCGGGTACTTTAAAAACAAGAATTTTATATTAAACTTCAAAAAAAATAAAATCCAACTTTACAAAAAACCTATTAATATCGATGGTTTTAACTCGTCTATCAATAGTGATTATGGTTACTTAATTAGTGAATTTAAATCGACAAAAAACGAGACTTTCCGACTACTTTTTGATACTGGTACTCCTGTTTCCAAATTAGACAACAATTCTTTAAATCTATCAATAAAAGACTCAACTGTAACTTTTCAAAACACGCAATTCCCTAGTAGATTAACGAAGGTCACTTCTAATAATAAAAGACTTTGTCTAAATATGGAAAGTGCTAATCTAGAAGAGTTAAAACCTCTAAATGTCAACGGTATATTTGGTGTAAATGACATGCTAGGTAAAATATTTATATATAACAACGAAAACAATTCTCTGAAAATCATTTCAAACACCCAAAACCTTAACAAAATACCAATTTTTAAACAATAAATTAAAATAAAAACTAGTTTTATAACATAATTTATACGGTAATCTCAATATTTAAAAGCAACAGAGTTGCATTTAAAAAACATTCTAGTATATTTATAACTAAATAAGCTACAGACCTTAACGGTCTATTTAATAAATATAATTATAATGTTACAAAGAAAATTTGATCAAACCGTGAAAAAACACTTCCCAAATGCCAAGGATGCTAAGGACACATCCATCCATTATTTAGGGAAAATGCACATTGAACATAACATTGATATCTCCAAAGTATTAATGGCTACCTCTGTGTGCTCAGATGACATTAACGTTCCATCGACAACTTTTTTTAATGTATTATTTGGTCCTTTTATTATGGGAGGATTGGGAGGCATCCCATTTGTTGGCCAAACAGGAATGACTGCATTTGCACATCATATCCCTGATAACGGAAGTGCTTTTATTTTTTACGGTCCCCATATTGGTATAACACCAGAAGGTCATTTAGGTAAAATGTACAGACCAAGACAAGAAGAAATGGGTAATTCTTGTGGTGCATTAATGTTAGCCTTAAGCAGACTGAAAAACAAAGACTATGAACCAACTATTAATGATGAAGATTATCAGCAAATGAAGCTTGAAGAAAGCTTACTTCCTTATAGAGAAGAAATTCTTAATCATGAAAATCAACAAAAGGCCATTACTGAGGCTACATATAAGATTATTGACAAACAAATTCATGAGCATATAAAAGCTTGTAAAAAGGAATTTCACGTTGATACCATTACTTTACTCGGAGGAATTGTAATCAATACTGACTACGGATTAGACGACTATTTTGACGTTAGAAACTTTGAAGTAATTGACGTTAAAAGTCTCTAATATTATTATTGTACCGGGAAGTAAACATCCGACAAATTAGAAGATCGTAAAACAAAAACAAAGAATACCACCGTAAAACTGTTGGTTATTCTTTGTTTTTTATTTTCTAAACGAATGTTTTTGTAACCTCCTTCATTCAATTTTCGTCAGAGGAATATATTCTCAAACTATATTTAATGAAAAAAACATTTTTCCTCATACGACTATTTGCAATTTTATTACTTACCTCGTCTTTCTTGAACGCGCAAGATTTAGATAGGATAGACCGTCTTTTAAATCAATGGGAGTTTACTTGCCTGAAAGTGATATTTATGTCATCAGTTTAACAAATTGTGATTGCAATTCTCCTACTAAAATAACAAGAGAGATAGCTTTATTAGCGTCTGAAAACTAAAATCCAGCTTTTTTTTTCCTATTTTTCCATATAGTGTGTAAGTGTGCAATTATTTTATCATTATTGCACACTTTTTTAGAGTTTAAATCAGTGAACGGAAAAATATATACACCGAGTAACGACTTAGCAGATTTTGTGATGTGTTATTGGACTTTGGAAAGCTCAATAAATGACACTCCAGAGATAAATACTATTGTTCCAGATGGAACTATGAAGTTTATATTTCACTATGGTGCTACTTATAAACACCATCCTAAAGATGAGCCATCCTTTTTATTACCAAAATGCTTCTTAATTGGTCAACTTACCCAGCCTTATATTGTTGAGCCAACTGGTGAAACAGGTACATTTATTGTTAGGTTTCATCCAAATGGATTTCTTCCTTTTACCAATCAAACAATAAAAAAAATGGAAAATAAAGCCATTCCTTTAAAGGATTTGTATGGAAAAGAAGGAATTCTTCTGGGGAGGAATATTTTGAATGCCTTACATATTGATGAGAGAATTAAAATCATTGAAACGTTTTTAAGAAATAAGTTATCTGATAGAAAAACGATTGACACAATTCTAACTTCGGCTATTGAAACCATTTCAACAGCAAATGGTCAAATTCCAATTCATGAAATCTCGGATAAACTTGAACTAAACAGAAGAAATTTAGCACGTAAATTTTCTTCAAGCATAGGATTAAGCCCTAAACAATTATCGAAAATTATAAGACTTCAAGCGTCCTTAAAAGTTTTACTAAATGAAAAAGATACCACACTCACTGAAGTTGCACATAGCAACGAATACTTTGATCAAGCTCATTTTATAAAAGATTTTAAAGAGTTTACTGGAATTACTCCAAAAGAGTTTTATGGAACTGATTTGAAAATGTCGTTAATCTTTGACAAAAAGCGTTAGTTTCATAGAAGCTTTAGTCCTGTCTCATTTTTACAATTTTTTCATCATGCTAGTTTAGAATTTTGTAGTTCAATTATAAAACAAGCACTTATGAAAAATTTAAATCCTGTATGTTGGTTCGACATTCATGTTGCCAATCTCGATAGAGCAAAAAACTTCTACGAAACCGTTTTTAATATTCAACTCACGGATTTACCCATTGAATGGGGGCGTCAATCTACTTTTCCTTTCGAGAATAAGGGAGTGAATGCCACTGGCGCTTTGGTTGAAAAGGAAAACTATGAGCCTAATGCGAACAATACAATTGTCTACTTTTCTTCAAAAGATTGTACAACAGAAGAAGATAGAACAAAAAATGCTGGTGGAAAAGTTCTAAAACCTAAAACCTCTATTGGAACATTCGGTTTTATTTCTCTTCTTATTGATACGGAAGGGAATATTATTGGTCTTCACTCTACAAATTAAAACAGAAGGTATTATAAATAACGTTAGTCGAAGTTTACAATACCGAAACACAATTATCAACAACGGTTCATCTATATTTTTGAACCGTTGTTATTTTTTTAACTATATTGTTCACATAAAACAATTCTTATAAGATTGTTTTTTGAAAACTAACTAACTCTACTACTATGTTCAAAAAAACGACACTAGGAATATTCGTATTCCTTGCGTTAACCTCTGTTTCCTTTTGTTTTTCACAAGACACGAACTTTCATATTTATTTATGTTTTGGACAATCGAATATGGAAGGTGCTGGAATCATTGAACAAATTGACAAAGTTGTTCCAGAAAACTTCGTTGTACTTCAAGGAGTTGATTGTCCTGACAACAGAAAGAAAGGTACTTGGAGAGCAGCAATTCCTCCATTATGTCAATGTGAATCAGGCTTAAGTCCTGCGGATTATTTTGGTAGAACGATGGTTGAAAACCTACCGAACACTACTAAAATAGGAGTAATTAACGTGAGTATTTCAGGATGCGATATTCGATTATTTGACAAAGAGCTTTACACTTCCTATGATGATACTCATAAAGCAGATTGGTTTAATAATATTGTTAAAAGTTATGGTGGAAATCCATATGAACGCCTAATCGATTTAGCCAGAAAAGCTCAAAAAGATGGTGTTATTAAAGGGATTTTATTACATCAAGGTGAATCAAATACAGGCGATGCAAAATGGCCTAATTATGTAAGTAAAATCCACAATGATCTTTTACATGATTTAAATCTAAACTCAAAAGAAGTCCCTCTTTTAGTTGGTGAAGTGGCCTCTCAAGAAAACAGTTGTTGTAGCTCCATGAATTTGATAATCAATAAAATCCCAGAAACTATTAATAATGCTCATGTAATTTCTTCTAAAGATTGTACGACCAAAGATGTGGCACATTTTACTTCTGAAGGATATCGAGAACTGGGAAAGCGTTACGCATTAAAAATGCTTGATTTATTAAAAGTAGATAACACTAAAAACTAATATTCCAATGAAAAATATAAGTAGACTCATTACCAATATATGTTCGGACAACTTAGAAAAAAGTAAATACTTTTATACAAAGTTATTTGATTTTTCCATTGCTTTTGATAGTGATTGGTTTATACAACTTATCTCTAAAAATAATGGTTTAGAATTAGGAATTATTGACCGCAATAATGAAACTGTTCACAATGATTATCAGAAAAAACCAGAAGGATTCTTTATCACATTTGTTGTTGACAATGCTGATGATTTATATAAAATAGCAAAAAAGGAAGGTTTTGAAGTACTAAGCAAACCTACAGATACCTTTTACGGACAAAGAAGACTGCTTTTGAAAGATCCAAACGGAACTTTGGTGGATATTTCTTCTCCTATAAAAGATTTTCAGTTTAATTAGAAGAAAGGGTCAGTCAGTTGGTATTTATGAACTCCAGTGAATTCTTTATTTCTTCGTTAGAAACTTTAGAATTCGCTCCAGGCTTACTTGCCACTAATGCTCCAGTTACACAAGCATATCGCAATGCCTCTTGTGGTGGTTTATTCTTCAATAATCCGTCGAGTAATGCCGCTAAAAATGAATCTCCGGCACCTACAGTATCAACAACGTCAACTCGTATTGTTTTGCTATGGTAGAAGACTTTCTTATAATACAATACTGCCCCATCTTTTCCTTTAGTCATGCAAATTGCATCCAAATTATAAATTCTGGAAAGAACTCTAAAATCAGTTTCTACATTAGTTATTTCAATATTCAACAACTGGAATAATTCAATATATTCCTCTTCATTAATTTTAAGAAAATTCGTTAACTGCAATAATTCTTTCAAAATGAGTGTATCGTAGTAAGGCGATCTTAAATTGATATCTAACACTTTATAAGGTGCTCTTTTAAGTAATTTTATGAGTGTTTCATGAGATACTCTATTCCGATTGATAAGTGATCCGAAGATAAACACATCAGAGTTTCTTACAATAGATTTCATTCTATCTTCAAACTTGATAAAATCCCAAGCAGCCCCCTCTACAATTATGTAGCTCGCAGATCCATTATCATCCAGACTCACCTGAACTTTTCCTGTAGGATGATTGACCTTTTGTATGTATTCAAGTGACAATCCTTCATGCTTCATAAAAGATAAGATCTCATTTCCTTCAGAATCTTCACCAACGGCACTAATAACGGTTACATCGTTATTAAAAGATTGTAGCCGTAATGCTACATTTAAAGGTGCTCCTCCAATTCTTTTATAAGTTGGAAAAACATCCCACAAAACCTCTCCAAAACAGACTATATTAGACATATGATTTTATTTTGTACGTTTTTAAACTTTTAATTGTAAGCTCTTTTTTAGCAAATAATGACATATTTGTCATTTTATATTTTGGGAAAAAGATCTCCGTAAATACATGTTCTCCTTCATTTACAAAAATCTCTATTGATGTTTTATCAATGACAACTTCCAAACTTAAGCCTTGAACTTCTTTTTCTAATTTATACGTTAGTTTTTCAATCAAAAATTGATTGCTAAAATTCGTATTACCCGCTTTGCTTCTATCAATAAAAAAAGTATTTGAAATAGCATCCAGACCAAACTCCAAACTATCCCCCTTATTATTAGACCATGAAAAAGTATACACATTATCTGATAAATCCTCTAGTTCAATTTTAAAACTAATTCCGTCCGCGAATTCGTCTTTACTAATATCAAAAGTCTTTGTTCTTAATGGTTCATTTAATTCATAAATCAAGTCTGAATTATCAATCAATTCTTTTACTGGAAGTGATTGTAGCGAATAACCTTTACTTTCAACTCTTTTTAAACTCAATTCTCTAGGGATCGTCATTGCTCCTCTCCATTGATATGTGGGAACTTTATCTGCATAGTTCCAATTCGACATCCAACCTATAAACAGTCTTCTACCATCTTCTTCCGGAACATTAGACCAAGTAACTCCAGCATAATTGTCTCTTCCATAATCCAACCAAATGGCTCCATAACGATCAAGTTGCTTTTGAAATTCACTATCAATTACAAACTCAACGCCATCAAAATCACCGATAAAATATTGCGTTCCAGAACCGCCATTGGGTCCTCCCGGATTTATACTTTGCAATAACACCCATTTTTTCTCACCTATTCCATTGACCTGAAGTTGAAAGAAATCAGGGCATTCCCATACACCGCCATGCGCTCCTAAATCTTTACCAAAAGACGATAAATATTTCCAGTCGATTAAGTTCTTGGAGCGATAAAATAAGGTTTTAGCATAAGTAGATAAAACCATTAACCAAGAATTCCTTTCCTCATCCCAAACCACCTTCGGGTCTCTAAAATCTTTTAATCCAGGATTGGGTAAAACAGGATTCCCCTCATATTTTTTCCAAGTAAACCCTTCATCTAAAGAAAAGGCTATTCCTTGTGTTTGATATTCCTCTTCTCCGTTTTTCTCCTTCTCTGGATCATGATAGGTAAAAATAGCTATCACAGGAATTGTATTTCCATCTCCTAAACCAGAAGTATTGTGATAATCAACAATAGCACTTCCAGAAAAAATGTATCCCAACTCATCAGGAAACAAGGCGATATCATGCTCTTCCCAATGTATGAAATCATTAGTGGTTGCGTGCCCCCAATGCATCGGTCCCCAAACATTGCCATCAGGGTAGTATTGATAAAACAAATGGTATGTCCCATTCAGATAAAACATTCCGTTAGGGTCATTCATCCATTTACTCTTCGGAGTAAAATGTATTTGAGGTCGATATAATGTATTTTCCTCTGAGATATTATTATGTAAAGACTTACTACTTTTCAACATAAGAAGACATAGAAGGCATTGCCTTTTTATTAAAATAATTTATTTGAATAGTATTTTGTAGTAGGTATACGAAGCCAATAATCATTTGGTTTTATCCTTTCGATTTAGCTTATTTTCATTCTAAAAGCAATATAAAAATATTTGTATCCAAATGTTAAAAAACAAGCCTTAAACACCTGATATTGAAAGCGAAATCGTTTTCGAATTTTAATTACCTGACTACAAGTAACTTTTCTTATCCTATTAAATTTAAAGAACTCTATTAAACAAACACTTAAACCCTGTTCTTCATAAAAATATGATCAGGAGCTTCTAAGCTATTCAATCGTTCCAACAAAGAATCTGATAATAACGAAAGCCCATATTGATACGAGGCATTCATCCAACCAAAACCTTCACTTGTTATATACTCAAAATCGACTCCTACATTTCCATATTCTGCAAATACTTTATGAGTGGCTTCAACCACATCGTATTTCTCAGGAATTGTCCCATTATAGTCAACTGCGTTTTTGGTAATCATATACAGCCAACGATAAATTACTTCCTGAGCCTCATTCTTAAATCCATAATTTAACAACCCTTTCCAAATCATCATTTGGTGTGGTGCCCAACCATTTGGATAATCCCATTGCCTTTGAGGTCTTTCCTTCGAAATTGCTCCTCTACTTTCTTTTGTACATCCAGCTATCCCACCTTTTTCCAATAATAATGGTAGAATATTTTCCACTAACGCTTCAGCTTGCTCTTCCGTAGCTAAATTACACCATAAAGGAAGCAAAGATGTTGCCGAAATAAATTCAATTTGATTTTCTGTCATCCAGTTATAATCGAAAAAACAATTAGCATTCTCATTCCATAAGTGTTGATTAACAAGTTCTCTTCTATGATTCGCTCTTCCTTCCCAAATTTCACTGGTAAACCCTTCAAAGTTATTATTGAATTCCTCACTAATTAATTCGGCAAAATCAGTCTCATATTTGTATAAAAAAGCATTTAGATCAACCAAATTCAAGTCTGCACAATTACCATCAATTCTATAAGAAGTATCATGTCCTGATTCCCTTACACTCCTATCATGTATAAAATAAGTATCCAAATAATGATTGCTTATTTCTCCATTTACATATTTACGTTCATAATCCGCAATATCAACCCCTAGCTTTTCAGCAAAAGGTGCAAAAACAGCATCAAAATGACCTTCTTCACATTCTGGAGGAATTCCGATTCCTTCAGCCAAATAACGATTCAATCCATTTGATGTTTCCCTTTCCCCTTCAACCATCCAAACAGTTTCATACTCCTTTATTGCTGTTATTAAATGACTCTTAAGCCACTCTTTATCTTTGGTAACTTCATAAATTTCGCGAATTAAAGAAGTATAAAAAGGAGGCTGCGTTCTTGTGAGATAATAACTTCTATTAGCATTCAAAATTTTTCCATAATGCTCAATTTCATATTGAAAATTATCTGCCATTCCCTTTGCCAAATGAACTTTCTTATCAATTAAAAGACCTACCGCTTCAAAATAGCTATCCCATCCGTACATTTCGTTAAAACGTCCACCCGGAACCACAAAAGGAACTGCCTCTATTTCTCCGTTCTTCTCTTCTAATTTTAGACTTAAAACACCGGGTTTCTTATTGATAGACTTCACATATTCTGGTGTGATTTCTTCAGGTAACTTAAGCGTTTCTATCAAAAGTTTAGCTTCTAATTCTTTATAATAATTAAAGGCCAATTCATCATGAAAAGGAACATAAACGGGAAGTCTTTCGGCAGTTAATGATTCGTTCTTCGTATCAGCTATTAAGCGTTCGATACCATCAGCATCCATTGTTCTTGTAAGACCATTCCAGTAATAATCTCTTATCATTCTTGAAACACGCTTTGCAGGCAATTCTTCAATAATAGCTTCCGTTATTTCCAACTCTGTTTTCCCTTCGTTTTTAGCTATCACTAATTCTTGAAGTAAATTGGATAAATGATACGTTCCTTTTATTTCATACGTAACTCCTTCCGAGCTAATAGTAAAAGACTTTGACCCATTGTCTTCGATGGTTATTTTCTTATCTCCATCAGTATCTTCTTGTGCTAGGAGAGCTTTTAAGGTGCTCTCTATTGGAACTCTAAGCTTCATTTTGTTGTACTTTTCTATTTAAAAAGATAATTGCTACTAATATTGCACACATAGGAATTAAGGAAAGATAAAATACTCGATCACCTCCAAGTAAATCGAATAGATTTCCAATAATTACGGATCCTAAGGTTCCTCCAATAGCAGAGAAAAAAGTTAAGATTCCTGCTAAGGCACTATGCTGAGATTTATCTGTATTCGATAATACCGTTGAACTTAATAATGGATATAATGGTGCTAAAAACAAACCTATCATCGGGAATAAAAAAGAAACTAATGGTAAATCACCAATTGAATTCACTTCTTGATTTGGTACATTATTCGCCATTGGTAATACAATGACCACCAAAACAGCTGCTAGAATAAGCCCTGTAATAGCTATATAAAACCATTTAATTTTCTTTACTAATATTCCAGTAATAAACCTACCAACAGCAAATGATGCCATTAATATGACAGCTACTTGAGTAGCTAGCTGCGGTGTAATATGTAAGGTTTCTTTATTAAAAGTAGGTAGCCAAGTCATGATTCCCTGCTCCGTCATTACATAAAAAAATGCAAAGGTGGCGAAGATCCAAATAACAGGTTTCGAAAAAAGCTGAAACATACTCTTAAAATCCTCTTGTATGCTTGTATCCTTTCGCTCAACTTTAATATCAAACTTAGAAAACAAAATAATGAGGAATGATATAGCGATGAGTCCCGCCATTAACAAATATCCTTTGAGCCAATTATTGGGATCGGGATGTTCATAAAAAAGAGGAAAAACTAGGTACATAAAAATAATACCAACCATAAAAGTGGTTTCTATGTAACTCATTAATTGACTGTGATCATTTTTAGATTCTGTTATATATCCAATCAAAGCATATACTGCCACTTTCACTATAGCGAAGGTCATCCCTGTAATGGCAAATAAAATTTTAACAGCCCAAAATGAATTTCCTAAATACATTCCCAAGCAACCGATAAATACAAAGGCAAGACTGATGAGCATTCCTTTTTTATATCCTAATCTTGGAAGAAAAGAACCAATAAGAAAAGATACAAAGGCTATTGATAAATCTTTAAATGGTTCTAATAAGGCGGCATCAGATTTTAACACGCCATAAACTTCTTGTGAACGTTCTACTAAAATTCCTACACTATTTAAAAGTGCAGCAAAAACAAAGTAGATTAAAAACAATGATATTTTAATTCCTATATGTTTCATATTCGATAATTAAATTAATGTCCTGCAATTGGAGGCACTTCAATTCCATTTCCAGAATCTTTCGGTTCTTTTAAACGCAACGCTAAAATTCCTGATATGGTAAAAAATACACCTGCAAACAAAATTGCGTTAATAGGACTGTCATCCAAAACGTACTTTACGATAGGTCCAAAACTTACAGTTTCGATTAACATCGGAATTACAATCATCATATTTACAATTCCCATATACACACCTCTTCTGGTTGCTGGAATCACTTTCGATACCATCGCATATGGAATTCCCATCATGGCTGCCCACCCGATTCCTAATAAGACCATTGGTATTAGTAATAAATATTCATCTTGAATAAAAGGTAATGAAAGCATCGATATTGCTGATAAAAACAAACTCAATACATATACTTTTTTTGATCCAAATTTACTCGCCAAAGGCACTAAAGCTAAAGCCACTGTCATCGTAACAAAGTTGTAAGTTCCATTCATTAATCCTACTTGTGCAAGTGCATCGCTATCACTAATTCCATCAATGGAATGTTTAAGCATAGGAGAAATGAATTGCCAATAAATAAATAAGGCATACCATTGAAAAAAGTAAACTCCTGATAACTTCCACATGAATTTAGGCATGTCTCCAATCGCTTCGGCTGCTTCTAATAAAGGCATCAACAAATGGCCAAACTTCTGAATGGTTTCATTCTCTGGATTGGTTTTGATTAATCGATAAATGAAATACAACCATACAAATGCAATCAATAGCATTATTATCACCAATAGGTTATAGTTTACAAAGAGGTACGGAAAAATATAGCCTAGTCCTAAACCTAAAACCAAAGGAACAGACAACACGATAAACAAAGCACTTAATACTTGAACCAATGGGTTTGGTTTTCCTTCATTAAACTCTTCAATTTCTTTTAACTCTTCTTCAGAAGGTGGTATTTCCGGTGTTTTCATTACTGACCATAACACCGTTCCTATGGACGCAATAGCTCCTAAGAAAAAAGAGTAATATACCCATGTTGGAATGGCATGTAACGTTTCATTTGTTCCAGAATCACTAAACCATTTTTGAAATAGAAATAGCGAGAAATTTGCAATGGTAATTCCAGCTCCTACAAATAAACTCTGCATTTGATACCCAAAGGTCAATTGATTGTCTGGTAATTTATCACCTACAAAGGCTCTATAGGGTTCCATAGCTGTGTTATTTGCAGCATCTAAAATCCATAATAAACCTACAGCAAACCATAATTCAGGGCTAAAAGGAAATGCGAACAAACACAAACTTGCTAAGATTGCTCCAATTAAAAAGAATGGCTTGCGTCGACCATATTTAGAAGACCATGTTTTATCAGAAATAGCACCAATAATCGGCTGAATTAACAAACCTGTTACTGGACCTGCCAAATTAAGCAGTGGTAACTCATCATGATGAGCTCCTAAAAATTCGAAAATAGGATTCACTGCCGATTGCTGTAATCCAAAACTAAATTGAATTCCAAAAAAACCAACATTCATATTCCATATTTGCCAAAAGGAAAGTTTAGGTTTCGTTATCATTTTTAGTTGTTTTAAAAGATTAGTGAATAAAGAAAGGCGGCCAACACACTTCCTGCTATTGGTCCTACAATAGGAATCCAAGCATAATCCCAATTACTCTTGCCTTTGTAAATAATGGTATGAGCCAATCTTGGCCCTAAATCTCTAGCAGGATTTATAGCATATCCTGTTGTTCCCCCTAAGCTTAATCCAATAGCCCAAACCAATATGGCTACTGGTAAAGCTCCTATACTTCCCAAGCCAATTGGGATTTCTGTATTGTTAAATTCAAATGATGCTCCTGTGATGAATAAAATCACAAAGATGAGTACAAACGTCCCTATACATTCCGAAATAAAATTGTGTAGATTATGACGTATGGCTGGAATCGTAGAAAACGTCACCAATTTATCATCATGAGATTCGGTAATTTGATAATGTTGAATGTAAAATAAGTAAACCGTTAAAGCACCTAAAAAAGCACCCAAAACTTGCGCAGCAATATAGGTAGGAACAATTGTCCAACTTATTTTTTCAAGAATAGCCAAACTAAGCGTAACTGCAGGATTTAAATGCGCCCCACTTGAAGGGCCTGCTACCGTTACTCCAATAAAAACTGCAAAAGCCCAAGCAGTAGTTATGACTACCCAAGCATCTCCTCCGTTAAACTTGGTATTCTTTAAAACGACATTCGCAACAACTCCATTTCCGAGTAAGATCAATAAAAAAGTTCCGATAAATTCTGCAACAAAAACACTCATATCCTAGGATTTGATCTTAACCTTGTATTTCTTTCTTTATAACTGAAATTGCAAATCCTCCACCAGCAGCCATAGGTATTACCAAAGTTTTGCCTTTAATTAGATCCCCTTCTGAAATTTCATATTCTTGTGGATTATCTTTCCAATGTGCTTCACTTCCATCTTTATAAACGATTGTTTTATAAGTTGCTCCTTCCTCTAAAAAGTCGAAAGTTAAGGTTACAGTTCGTGCTTCTTCGTTCGTTATTCCTCCGACAAACCAATTCCCAGTTTCACGTTCTTTCCTTGCAATGGTTACAAAATCACCTACTTCTCCATTCAGTACTTTTGTTTTCTCCCAATTCACCCCAACATCGCTAATAAATTGAAACATTGGGTGTATTTTTCCATCTTTCATATAATGTTCAGGAAGATCACATGCCATTTGAATCGGACTGTTAATTACAACATATAGCGCCAACTGATGTGCTAGCGTGGTATTTACTTGATTGCTTTTTCTATACTCATCAAACTTGATATTGAACACTCCTGGCGTAAAATCAATAGGACCACTTAGCATTCTCGTAAAAGCTACGGTTGGTAAATGACTCGGAGGATTTCCTCCATCACTGGCCCAAGCATTGAACTCTTGCCCTCTTAATCCTTCTCTTGCTATGGCATTCGGATACGTTCTTCTTTTCCCCGTTCCTTTAATGGGTTCATGTGCATTTACCGCTATTTTTTTCTTTGCAGCTTCCTCCAATACTTTGTGGTAGTGATTTACCATCCATTGTCCATGATGATATTCTCCTTTCGGGAAAATGGTTCCTACATATCCAGTTTTTACTGAATTTATTCCATGTTTTTTCATGAAATTGTAGGCAACTTCCATTTGCTTTTCATAGGTTCTTGGAGCTGAAGATGTTTCATGATGCATGATGATTTCTACACCTTTTTCCTTTGCATATTTCATTACCTCATCAAAATTATAATCAGGGTATGGAGTCATAAAATCAAAAATACCTTCACGGTTTCCACTTAACCATTGACTCCATCCAGTATTCCATCCTTCAACCAACATTCCTTTGATATTATTTTCAGAAGCAAAGTCAATTAACTGCTTAGCGTTTTCAGTTGTGGCTCCGTGACTTTTAGAACTAGCATTCCCTTCAACATAAGTTGTCATATCCTGACTCGCTTCATAATCCCATGTTGACTTACCAATATGCATTTCCCACCAAATACCAACGTATTTCATAGGGGTGAAATAACTCACATCACCAATAGCATTTGGATCATTCAAATTAACAATCAAATTCGATTCAATTAAATCACCAGCTCTTTCCGCTATCTGAATAGTACGCCAAGGAGTTTTAAAAGGCAACGTTATTTTCGCTTTCGCTTCTAAGTTTTTTGACCCTACCAACTCACTAACAAAAGCTGTATTTTCTTTATCTACTTTTAAAGTCATTCCTGAATAATCAGTTAAATCGGCTTCATGAAAACTTACATAAAGTCCATCATCCGTTTTTAACGTTACAGGAGTATTCACTGCGTTTTCTGGAATATAGGTCGCACTTAAATTTGGATGATCCCTTTTTGACAAAGCATCAATCTCTGAAAATTTAGATTTTGTATACAAGTGTTCGTAAATATCCCAATCTCCAGGAATCCACCAAGCAGTATGATCCCCTGTTAAATTAAACTCTGTGTTCTCATCAGTAATTACAAGTTCCTTCACACTTCCTTGCTCTGGAAATTCGTATCGAAAACCTATACCATCATTATAAACTCTAAAATTTACAACCAACTGTCTTTTTGCTTCTGATTGCTCTTCCAAAACAACTTTAAGCTCGTTGTAGTTATTTCGAACAACCAATTGTTCTCCCCAAGGCATTTGCCAAGTTTCATCAACTTTGGTAATATCAGCCTTCGATATTTGAAAGTTAGATTGTAAGGGGTTCTGTGTTTTGAATTCGAAGCCCATACCTGAAGAGTCTATCACTGTTTTATTTTTAAGTGATACCGTATAATAAGGCTCGCCTTTCTCGTTTACATCGAAGCTTACTTCAATATTGTTATCTGGTGATTTTATTTTAAGCACTTCTTCTTTTTTATTGCATGAGGCCATCAAAAGAAGGCATGCAAAATAGAGATAATAAAGTTTCATAATTTCAAATGTTAGTTAATTTTCGATTGGCATGTACACTTCTGTTTTCCAACGTAAAGCATCACCTCCATAATTTGGGTTATTATGAAAAACCTCAATAGGTTTTCTAGTAATAGCTTCGCCATTTCTGGTAGCATAATCGAGAAGTTTGTACCAAGCTCTATCGGATGTTATATAGTTTCCGTTGTAAATAACTTTTAAAGCATTTACACTTTTGTTTATTTTATATTTTACCTCAGGATGTTCTGGTAAAGAATCACTTTTTATAATGGGAAACCCAAAATTGAAGTAAATACTATCCTGTTCAATATCCCAATGTTCAATCTCTACGAAGGGAAGTCCATTATAATTGACCTTGTTTTTATTGAGAAAGCCACTTAGAAATGTATAATATCTCATCATCCCTAAAGCTTTTTCGTGTTGTTTTGCCTTTATGTTAATATATGCACAGTAGTACTCCTTAGTTTGAGTTTCTTCAACCTCAGACACTTTAATTTCAGATAAATGCTTTCTTAAAACTTTGAAAAAGTCATTTACTGTATTCGTCGCTCTTTTTTCTATAGCTGTATTTTTAAAAGGTATTACGACTTTATTCTGAAAACTATTATTGTCATCCTTAACATACACTTTTACTTTTGATACAGAATCATTCATTGATTCAATATTCCAATCGAATGTAAAGAGAGAGTCTTTCACCTTTATTTCCTGCAACAAGTGATCTAATTCAATTTGCTTGAGAGATGTTGTCTCCTTAAGAGTTTCATTCCAAGATTTTAACGATTGGTTAATGGTTCCAGCAGTAGTTTTTACTTTGAACGTAACCAAATAGTCATAAGGTTTGATAAATAAATACCAAAGTAATCCCGCTATTAGAAGCATTGCTATAAGTCCCCAAATTTTCTTCACAAGCTCGATTTTGATTTAAATACTGGTTTCATTTTAAACTCATCTATTCTTTCAAAAGGAAGAATCCCCTCGGTTCTCTGTTAGTTTATCATCTTAATGTTTTCTACCACTAAATCTCCTACCTTTCTTCCTTGCCCTACACCAACCTCAACAGCTGCACGATAGTGGATTCCTCCATACATTCTGCTAATGGCCGCTTCATCTGCCGCAGCTTTAAATGAAGGAAAAGATCTAACTGGTAATCCGTAAGGAGTCTCTGTATCGTCTTTGAAGTCGAAATTATCTCCAAAAATTGATGTTAGTACTGTTGAAGCAGCTCCCGAAACTACTGAATGTCCACTCGTGTATTCTGGAAAAGGAGGTGTTTGTAAAATAGGTTTCCATTCATCATTAAAGTACTTGTTGATTAAGGTTTCGGGTCTTACCAAATTACTTCTGTACTTTTCATCCCAGCAACTGATAAAAGCATCTGCGATTGCTATTGATGTTTTAGTGTACGCATAAATTGTTTTATTGAAATCCGATTCACTCTTCTTAGTTGCAATCTTAACAATCCCAATCCAATGGGCACCTGGAGTAATCTTTTTTACAGCGAACATTAAATGCCCTCTGGTTACAGAAACATAAGGATTGCAATCCCAAAACTGAGCTATTTCAATTTTTTCAGAAGTGTCTCCCTCTTTATCCAACTGCAAACTGATATCATAGACTTCCTTGAGTTCCTTATAAAAATCCGAATCTTTATCCATTGAGAAAGCAGGTGGTGGAATAGGTTTGAATTGCGCTGCTGAATCCAACACAAATGTTCTAATTTTATTCCAATGAGGTTCCAAACCATCCATATATGAAGGAGGTGTTGGCTGCCATCTGCTCTCAATATCAGAATCTACGGTATACTTAGACATAGTTCTTGTTTGAGCATAGTTATCTTTATTCATCCAATTGGCAATAAAACCAGCAACTTCCAATCCATATTCCTTGGCTTCCTCAAACTCTTTTTCGTTTTTAGTTTTCCATACGGTATACAAACTATCACGGTACTCTTCCATTTTCTGTTCAGAAAATATAAGCTGTTTACTCAAATCGATATGAGCAATTAAAGCAGCCAATGGATAATTTACTTTCTTTTTAGGTTTAGGAATTGCTCCGAAATGCTTTATTTGCCCATTTAATGAGTTATAAGCACTATCGTTTTGAGCTATGATTTCATAAGCTGCAATATTTGGATACGCAAAAACTCTACTAGCTACTGGTGGCGAGAAAATATCATGAACCATAATTTCAACAACCTTGTCTACTGATTGATGAAAATTATCTGTTGTTACCTGAATGGGTTCTGTATTCTTTTTACAAGCGTAACTGAATACAAGAAATGGTATTACGAATAATAATTTGTAATGTTTTCGAATCATTTTATTTGGTTAATTTATACACTTGTGCCCTATCATTATTTATGGTTGCTAATAAATACGGCACTTTGTTTAATGATATTATTTGTAAGTTTTTCACTGCTTTTCTACTAAAATCTAGCCCAAGATTGTTTCCTAAAACAATCTTGTTTTCATCGTAAATTATTGCTCCTGGAAACGAATCAAACCTTCCATGAAATGGGCTTACTCCGAAGTAATTCCCTCCTAGTAATACTTCATTTTTTCCATTTTGATCAAAATCATATTCTAAAAATGAGGAAATCGGAGATACTTGTAATTCGCTTTGAAAAGGTACGAATACAAAAGAACCTCCCTCATTTTTAAGGTATCCTGAAGCCAAGGTATGTACTTCCAAAATATCAGCTTTCTTTAAAACTGATCTCTCAAAAAGATCTTCAATAGGTTTTCCCGCAAAACTCTTATAGGTTGTAAATTTCTTTCGTAAGCTAACAATTTGACTCGCTAATTCATCTAAGCCTAACAATGGGTAATACTCGCCGTCTTTATAGTTACAGACAATTGTTTCCGTACTTCCATTTTTATCAAAATCAGAATAATACATTCGTAGCGGATGCTCCGTTGAAGCCCTAAACTTTGAGTTTGTCCCCCAATTACCCAACAGGTAATCGGTATCACCATCATTATCAATATCGAAAGGAGCTATCTGTTGCCATAAGCCTTTTAACGCTGTCAACTTTTTTTCTTCTTGAAAACTTCCATTTACATTTTTAAAGAACTTAGGATTCATCCATTCTCCAACCACAATTAAATCCATATTCCCATCTGAATCAAAATCATCCCAAATGGCATCGGTAATCATCCCAGCATTTTGAAAAGGTTGGTTTTCTAACAATGCAAACTGTCCATTTGTATTTTTTAGAATATATGAATTTGGCATCGCTCCAAAATCATTGGAAACAGAATTACTTCCGATAAAAAGATCCATATCTCCATCTTTATCATAATCGCAAGGTTCAATTACTGAGGCGTTCTCAAAGAACTCAGGAAAACTCTGTTTGGTAAAACCGTTTTCGGTTTGCTGATAATAGCTATCCAATAATGGTTTCATTTTCTTGAAAAAATCACCACCACCAGTACCTAAAATCATGTCTTCCTTTTTATCATTATTGAAATCCGAAATAACGGCAACAACATCTTCTTTTTTCAGATCTTCTGTTAAAGAAGTCATTTGTTCTTCAACAAAACAAGTATCCTTCTGAACATATATTTTTCCAGCTTTGAACTTAGATCCTCCGAAATAAATATCTTTTTTACCATCATTATTTAAATCTCCGATAGCTGTTGCAGGGCCACGGTCAGAAACTTGATAAGGAATTAATTTTTGGCGAGTAAAATCAACATAATTATCTTCTTCATGTTTAAAGTCTATCCCTAAATTATTTTCCACTTTTTTAAACAAAGCGGTTTCGTTAGCTTTTATTGAATCAACTTTTACTGAAATCGTATTTTCAGGACTTATTTCTAATCGTTGATTTACCGAAACATTTTTCAAGACCTGATACGTTTTGTTAGGCCAAACGATTTTAAGTGAATCAATTTTTTGCTCTTGCCCATATCCAAAGTGAACTACAGGCTCTGAAGATGCTTGAAAACCTCTTACTGTATACAACTCTTTGAATTGTAATTTTCCTTTTGAATACGAATACACTTTTGTTCCAATTCCAAAAGGATTGGGTTTAGTATACTTAAAACTTACTTGCAAATAATTCGCCTTTTCATTGGTTTGATTTACATAAATAGCCACCTCTTCATTTAGATTACTTACTACTAAATCAAGATCACCATCATTATCTAAATCACCCATGGCTGTAGCACCCGAAACCGACTTTTGGTTAGGAATCCAAACTCGCGATTTATCCTCGAATTTCAAGTCTTTTGCCCCTTTAAAGATGTAATTTTCAACCACACCTGATGGCATCATCTCTAAAGCCTCTTTATCGACTAACTTGGTATTATCTATCTTACTTTGAATCTGATCGCTTGAGACAAATTTTATATAATCAAGATCATTAGGGCGTTTTGGAATTCCGTTCGATATGAATAAATCTTGCTCCCCATCTTGATCATAATCTGCAAACAAACTACTCCAACTCCAATCCGTTGCAGACACACCACTTAACAAAGCTGTTTCTAAATATGGACTATTACCTTGGTTAACATAGAGCATGTTTCGTGTAAATTGATAATGATATCCGAAGTTATTGATCCGCATTTTTTGAACCTGTACGTTATCATCACCTTCCGAAGTTTTCAGTACCGTTTCATCTTCTGGTAACATATCCAAAGAAATAATATCTGGATAACCATCATGGTTGATATCAGCAACATCATTCCCCATTGAAAAACGAGATGTGTGACCGAAATACTCTTTTAGCCTTTCAGTAAACGTTCCATCTCCATTATTTAAATAGTAATAATCGTCTTCATGAAAATCGTTTCCTACATAGATATCAGGGTAACCATCTTGATTAAAGTCTGAAATAGTAACTCCTAAACCATAACCATTGATTCCTCCATAAATCCCAGCTTCTTTGCTTACATCTGTGAATGTTCCTCCATCGTTTCGCAGTAATTTATCACCTGTTTGATAATTTCTTTTGTTTCTCAATTCAGCCTTTCCAAAAGATTCAGGAGTGTGAATTGCATGGTTCAGTAAATAAATATCCAAATCACCATCCAAATCATAATCAAGAAAAGCCGCAGAAGAACTATAAGAATCAAAGTCTAATTTATATTGCTTAGCACTTTCAGTGAATGTTTCATCTCCATTATTGATATACAACTCATTATACCCATAAAATCCATTTACTCCGACAACTGCACAAACATAAATATCAAGCAGTCCATCACCATTTACATCTCCCATTACCGCTCCTGTATTCCAAGAACTTTCGCCTGCAACCCCTGCTTTTTCCGTTATATCTTCAAAAGTTAAGTTTCCTTTATTGATAAACAGTTTGTTCTTCACTTGATTACCTGACAGAAAAACATCGAGCAAACCATCATTATTAATATCACCTAAGGCAACACCTCCTCCGTTGTAGAAGTATAGATACTCTAGAATGTTAACCTCATCGGTTTCTGTTAAGGTGTTTACAAAAGTTAATCCAGTATCTTTGGAAGATGGTGTTTTAAACAATAACTCTCCATCTTTTGCACATCCAAAGAATAGTAGCACAACTCCAAATATGATTACACTATACTTATTCATTAATAGAGAATATTTTTGGAGTATCATTATTAACAGCAGCAACGATAAAAGCTTTCCCATTTTTATCATTAATGGTTTTTAAATGCTTTACCTCATTTTTAATAACAAAACCGCTTTTATTATAATCTTGCCAAGAAAAACCAAGCTTACCATCCCCCAATAAAACACTTCCATAATTAGCGTCCAACCTTGAATATTGAGGCTTGAACTCAAAATTATTTCCAGCTGTTAAAATATCGATATTACCGTCATTGTTCAGGTCTTTACAAATGATGTCACATACACAAGAAAACTGAACATTGCTCGGCAACTTCTGAATACTGAATTTACCTCCTCCATCGTTAACTGCAATAACTGTTTCAGAAATGGACATTTTTTTCATGATGGATTTATCGAATATTTCCTTTGGGAATAATTGATCAATAGATTTACCAGCATATTCAGAAGCCTTTAAATTTTGCTTCTTAAGTGATACTAATTGAGCCGTTAACTCCTTTTTCATGTGAACGGGATAATCTTTCCCGTCTTTCTGTTTTGTCAAAATTTGTTCGATCGTTCCGTTATTGTCAAAATCATTAATCCATAGTTTTAACGGAGCATCTTCTGATGTTTTATGAAAGGTATTACTTCCCTGATTTCCGAAAACAAAATCTAAATCGCCATCGTTGTCTAAATCGACAGCTTCAAGTGCATTCCACATTCCGAACAAATCATCCAAAGACGTTTCTTGTTTGATTAAACGTCTTCCATTGTTCTTGAATATTTTAGGAGTATCCCACTCTGAAGTAGTTACTAAATCTTTTATTTTATCACCATCTGTATCTACCCAAATAGCGCTTGTTACCATCCCTGCATTTCGAACATCATAAGCCACTTTCTCGGTAACTTCTTCAAAAGTTCCATCACCATTATTCTCTAAAAATTGGTGGTTCGGATTTACACCGTAGGTACCAACAACGCTTCGTGCCCCTACAAATACATCCATATCTCCATCATTGTCAAAATCGGTCGGAGCAATTACAGAAATATTTCTTCTCAGAGAAGGCAATGGTTGTGTTGAACTAAAATTTCCTTTACCATCGTTTAGATATAATCGAACATTGTAATCTTTTGCTTGCCCAACTTCATTTCCACCTGATCCTATCATCAAATCCACAAAGCCATCACCGTTTGCATCGAAAAAACTCGCTGCAGTATCTTCAAAAAGCGCATCCGTTTCAAATACTTTTTGACTTGATTTCTTTGTTTTCCCTGCTCCAAGGTTTAGGTATAAAGTTCCTGCTTGCTTCTTTCCTCCACCAATATAGAAGTCTTCATTTCCGTCATTATTCACATCGCCAACCGCAAGTGCAGGTCCTTCTTGTGAAAGCATTTTATTAATCAATCCTTCATAATCGAAATCTGAATAATTATTTTCAACATGCTTTTCTAGCTTTGTATTCGTAACCTCTGTGATTAAGGTTTTTTCTTCTTTTTTGTTAAACAATTTTTGAACTTCAGTTGCATCAGTTTGCTTTAATGACAACGTAGTATTCACATCAAGATTTGTAAACAATTGTGTTTTATCATCTGGCCATATGACTCTTAAGGAATCAATCTTTTTTGCTTTTCCTAAACCAATCGTCATTGCGTAGTCCATTGAAGATTGAAAACCTCTTGAAGGAATTAGTTCTTGTAAATAAACTTTATCGTCATAGTACAACTTTACTGTACTTCCAATAGCGAATTTATTTACTGGTTTTCCTTCAAGTTTTAATTTTATATGATTGTTTTCGGTTAATACATCTGTATTATTCTTATAAACAAAAGTTTCCATGTTTACGTTGTTAACAATCAAATCAAGATCGCCATCGTTATCTAAATCTCCATAAGCAACTCCATTAGACATACTTGGAATTTCGAAGCCCCACTCTTTATTTGCATTCTTAAACGTTATATCTCCATTGTTTTTAAAAGCATAATTTGGCTGTGGCTTTACTGGCATTTTATTGATGATAGAATCTATGGCTTGTTTTCTACCTGTTAATGCCATTTTTTGAATGATTTCATTCGCGAAAAAATCAACGAAATCTAGATCCGTTAAATCGTGATTAATACCGTTGGTCACGAAGATATCTCTGTAACCATCGTTATCCATATCAAATAAAAGACCTGCCCAACTCCAATCTGTTTTTGCCACTCCACTGAAATAGGCTATTTCTGAGAACGTTTGATTTCCATTGTTTAATTGTAAAGTATTTTGAATGTATTGTTGCGAAAAATCTTTACTCTGTTTTAATTTAAAGACATTATAGTTTTCAAATTCCATTACGGATTTAATTCTCTGCTCCGCTTCTGGTAACATATCTGTAATAAATACGTCTGCATTTCCATCGTTATTAATATCTGCGATATCAACTCCCATGGCAGATAAACTTAAATGCGACATCCAATTTTTAATATCTTCTTTAAATGTTCCATCTTGATTGTTTAAATACAGATAATCCCTCTCATAAAAATCGTTAGAAACATAAATATCAGGATATAAATCGCCATTAATATCGGTAATCATAACGCCAAGACCGAAACCAATTAAGCTTCCATAAATGCCAGCTTCTTCGCTTACATCAACAAACTTGCCTCCATCATTTCGTAAAAGCATATCACCCACTCCTCTAAAAATATGCGGAACATTTTCCCAATCCTGTGCGCGTTTTTCTCGCTGTTCAGCATATCCCAAACTACTTACGGGAATATTGCTGTTATTTAAAATATAAGCATCTAAATCACCATCCTTATCATAGTCGAAAAAAGAAGCATGCGTAGAAAAACCTGTTTTCGCCAAATTGTATTCGGCTGCTTTTTCAGTAAAGGTTAGATCGCCATTGTTTATGTATAAATCATTATCGTGATTGTTTCCTTTTAAATTCCCAGCATTGCTTACATAGATATCCAGCAAACCATCTTGATTAATATCAACCATTACAACACCTGTAGACCAAGGCTTGTTTCCTTCAATACCAGCACTTGCTGAAATATCTTCAAATTGCCAATTTCCTTTATTCAAATAAAGTTTGTTGGCTACCATGTTTCCAGTTAAATAAATATCAGGAAGACCATCGTTATTAATATCACCAATAGCAACTCCTCCACCATTATAAAAGTTTCTGTACTTGAAAATGTTGAAGTCTTTTTGGTTTTTGACATTATTCATAAAATCTATTCCCGTCTTTTCAGATGGTAGTAGTGTAAATAATGTTTTGTTTTGTGTCTCATCCTTTTTTTCATTTTTACTACAGGAACATAGAAAAATGCATGCAACAATGGTTAAAGCGATTTTGTTTAGCATAAAAGTTTAGTCATTTATTTTTAAAAAGACAGGAGAATCATTATTCCTAGAAATCAAGAAATAATGGTCATCCTTAATTTTTATTTTATCAATATTTCGAGCATCTCCTTCCACATTAAATTTATGATTTAATTCTTCTTTAAAAAAGCCATTTTTATCATTCATTAAAATTACACCATGCAAAGCGTCAAGCTTACCCAACTGGGTATTAACATGATAATTATTCCCAACCAAGAATACATCTAAAAATCCGTCTTTATTGAAGTCTTGAACTTCAATAGCATTAACAGAAGAAATTTGAGCAAAGAATGGGAGCTTGTGTGCTTTAAAAGAATCTCCTTTATTTTCAAAATAGCAACTGGCTAATTCAAAAACTTGTTTTTTCTCTGCTTCTTTAATCTTAATTTTAGAAAACAAGTCATCAAAATTCGCCTCAGCGAAGTCTTTATAGTACAAGTACTTCTTATTTAAAAAAGGTAACTGAGAAGCCAATATATCTTTTGAAACAAGTACTGTTTCCTTCCCGTCATGATAATGAGTAATTACTGGATCTACTTTTTTGTTGTCATCAAAATCATTTCTGTAAAGAGTAATCGGTTCATTTATTGACGGTTTAAGCCTTGTATTCAAGCCCCAATTACCAGCAATTATATCTATATCCCCATCATTATCAAAGTCGGCTACTTTTACTGTATTCCACCAACCGTGAGATTTATCTAATCCATTTTGATTTTGAAGTGTTAGTTTTTTGCCATCATTTAAAAAGATACTCACAGGCATCCATTTCCCAACAACAACGGCATCTAAAAAAGAATCTTGGTTTATATCTACCCACTGAACTTCTTGAACATTTCCTATATTCTGAAACTGAGTACTCATTTCACTCGTAACATCTTGAAAATTACCTGAGCCATCATTCTTATAAATAAACTGTCTCGGCGTTTTCCCGAATTCCCAAGGAATAAGATTTGAAGTAAAACAAACGTCTTGATCTCCATCATTATCAATATCAATCGCTTGAACAGAAGAAGCATTCAACTCTAACTCTTTAAATTGATTTGTATCTTCCTTAAATACTCCCTGATTGTTAATGTATAAACGAGGTTGCAAAGGTTTGCCTTTTCTAAATTCGTTTCCTCCACTAACTACTAGTAAGTCTTTATATCCATCGTTATTTGCATTAAAAAAGATTGCTTTAACGTCTTCGCTTTTCGCATTCTTTTCAAAAATCGAATCTTGAGAGGAAGTAAAATTTCCATCTAAATTTTGAAGAAACATTTTGCTTGATTGTAGTTTTCCTCCACAGATAAAAATGTCATCCATTCCATCCTTATTGACATCTGCGATGGCTGCATCTGGTCCCAGATTGGTATTTGCAAAAGGAATCAAAGGATCTCTATTAAATTCAATAGATTGTGAGTCATTATGCTTGAACTCCAGTACTGAATCGCAACTAACTAAAAATGGTTTTTCAAGCTTTAAACTTTCAATCGAATCACTCTGAACTGCATCCTTTTCAAAGAATTTAATAGTTTGATTGGTTTTTATATTCTTAATTGTTTGAGAAAATCCATTCACCCAAATTACCTTCAGCGAATCAATTATTTTGTTTTCTCCCAATCCTAAATGAATTTTTGGTTCTGAAGCTGAAAGATATCCTTTGGTTGTATAGTTCTCCTCAGTAATTACTTTATCTCCGAGATAAGCTTTCACTTTTACTCCAATACCATAGGTGTTTTTTGAAGAACCCTTACATTCCACTCTAAGATAGTTATTACCTGATATCGACTTTGAGGTATTTTTAAACAAGTAGGCTTCTTCGTTTACATTATTAATCACCAAATCTAGATGACCATCGTTATCTAAATCCACTGCAACACCTCCATTACTAAAAGAACTTTTATGATTCACCCAATTATCCGTAACATTTTCAAACCTTCTATCTCCCTTGTTCTGATAAAAGTAATTCTTAACTTTCTTTTCAGGTATTTTTTTTGATAACTCAACATTCCTTTGAGAATTTTCAGTTGCTAATTGTTTTTGGATTTCATTATCAGAAATAAAGTTAATGAAGTCCATATCGTTTGTTGCTCCTAAAATACCATTGGTGATATATAAATCCTTAAAACCATCATTGTCAAAATCACTAACAATAGGACACCAAGACCATTCCGTCGCAGCAATACCGCTTAAGTAAGCAGTTTCGCTAAAAGTAGCATTCCCATTATTATAGTGTAATGTATTTTGCATAAACTGTGGAGTATACCCGTTTTTTAAATAATATTCATAGGTTTGGTATGGATATTCTAATCCGGAGGTTTTATATGTTTTTAAATCTTCTGGAAGCATGTCAAGAGAAATAATATCTAAAGCTTCATTATTGTCTAAATCTGCTAAAGCATTTCCCATAGAATAATGAGAAGTGTGTCCCAATTTGTTTTTGTTTTCGGAAATAACCTCTTTAAAAGTTTTATCGCGATTATTCAAGTAGAGATAATCATTCTCAAAAAAATCGTTCCCTACATAAATATCTGGGTAACCATCATTATTAATATCTCCTATCGAAACCCCAAGTCCGTATCCAATTTTACCTTGAAAAATTCCTGCGTTTGAAGATACATCAACATATTTACCGTCAATATTTTCGAAAAGCTTATCTCCAGAAATTTTATCTACTGATTTTCTAGAACTACCACGATTATAATTGCTATTTGGATATAAGGAATGATTCAATAAAAACATATCCAAATCTCCGTCTCCGTCGTAATCAAAAAACGCTGATTGTGTCGCTAAGGATTCAATATCTAAATTGTATAAAGAAGCTTCTTCTTTAAAAAAAGGAATACCATTTTCATCAATACCTTGATTTACGAATAATAAATTCCTTCCTTTGATTGAAAGGTGCTTTCCTAATTTACAAACATAAATATCAAGAAGACCATCGCTATTTATATCAACAGTAGTCACTCCAGTAGTCCAAGGAGCATCGTTATTTATGCCAGATCTTTCAGTTATATCTTTGAACCTAAAATCACCTAAGTTCAAGTAAAACTTATCTGAAAACTGATTACTTACAAAGTACAAATCTGCAAGTCCATCATTATTAAAATCGCCAGAAGCTACTCCTGCACCATTGTAGAAATAGAGATAATTTAAAATATTTAAATTCTTGCTATTTTCAATATTGTTTCGAAAATCAATATTTGTTTCGTTACTGGTTAAAGCAGTAAATAAAGTACTTTCTTTTTTACAAGAGAGTAGTAGTAAAAACAATAAACTAAACAGCAAAAAACTTTTCATAATTGGAAAATATATGAAGTTTTTCAACAAGTAAAATTTAAAATATTAAAGAGGGAGTACTCCCTCTTTAATATCATATTAATTATTCAAACAACTAATATCCAGGATTCTGAGTTAAGTTCGGATTTAAAATAATTTGTGATGCTGGAATTGGAAAAAGTTGGCGATCTGCATTCCCTACCGCACTAGGATCTTTAAACTCCCAATCTCTGGTATACTGGCCAAATCTGATCAAATCATTACGTCTCCAAAACTCCATATATAGTTCACGACCTCTTTCGTCTATTAAATCTTGTTCTGTAACACTTGCTATGGTAGCTGCTCCTCTCATAGTTCTTAGAGTATTAATCATTGCTGTTGGATCTCCTCCTGAACGCATCATTGCTTCTGCTTTCATTAAATAAGCATCGGCATATCTAAAAAATACTTCATGTTCAGTAAATCCACCATTTCTTGGGTTGTACTTCATCATTCTGATTCCAGAAACTTCGCTATTATCAACTAAACTAGACTGTCCAGTTGCAGTACTTGTAAATTCTCGAGTAAATGATAATGGATCTCCTGATCTATCCTTTAACGGTGTTCCATCTAGATCATATTGCTGACCAATTAAGAAACCAAAACCAACGTTTGACCCTTCAGTCATACTTCCATCACCACTTGGTGGGACACCTCCACGACGCTCTTCTTGATTATCGATAGCCATTCCTGATGCATCATAACGATTATTGTTAGCATCACCTTCAAATAAATCATAATACTCCGCAAGAGTACTAAATCCATTCCATCCTCCACCTCCGGCTGAAGTTGAATTATAATGTAATCCATTGAAAATTCTGTTACCCACACTTGTATTTATATACCAAATAGTTTCAGTATCAGGTGTGTCTTTAAAAATATCGAAATATCCAGACTGTAAAGCAAAACCTTGATTTGTAATTTCGTCAACTAACGAGCTTACTCTTGTCATATCAGCTGCATCAGCAGATCCAGACTTGGTATATATGTGTTTGTTTAAAAGAACTTTTGCTAATAAATATCTTGCTGCTGCTTTGGTTGCTCTTCCATTATCTCCACTAACAGTTGCATCAGGTAATCCAGTCATTGAAGCTTCTAAATCCGAAACAATAAAGTCTACCGCATCAGCACCTGTAAATACATCAGGATCTGCAATTGGATCTGCTTGTGTATCTCTATAAGGCACTTGACCAAAATTATCTAAAATAATAAACATCCCTAATGCTCTTAAAAATTGAGCATGCGCCTTTATTTCTGTAGAAGGTGAAGAACGATCATCGATCACCCTACTTCCTGACAATTGTAATTGATTCCATTGATTCCAAACATTCATTATATATGCATGATCTGGAGTCCAAGAATGTTGATGTAACTGTCTCCAAATACCATTATCCCCCCAGTCAGAACCTCTGGTTGGAATTAACAAGGCATCAGTTGTTACTTCACTTAAAGCAAAAGTGTTAGCTTGATCACCTATATAACCTCTTATCTGGTTATACATATCATTTACTCTAGCACTAGATTCATCCGCACTAAGACCATCAAAAGCCTCTCCTAGAATAGAATCAGTTTGCTCCACTTTCAAATCAGTACAACCAACAGCGAATATCAAAACAAGTGACATTAACGCCGTGGTGATTCTATTAAATATTTTATTTTCCATTTTTTCCTTTTTTAAAATGTTGCATTAATACCAAACGAGTAAACTCTAGGTCTAGGGAAAGAAGTATAATCAATTCCAGAACTTGGAATTCCATTATTGTTAACAGATCCTGTATCAGAAGAAACTTCTGGATCTAATCCACTATACCCTGTTATTAAGAATAAGTTTTGTCCACTTAATGAGAATCTTAAAGACTTTAACGGTCCCTCTTCTTTTAGTGGTATGTTATAACCAAAACTTAGCGATTGTAATCTTACGAAATCTCCTTTTTCTAAGTATAAAGTAGAAATTTCTTGAGATAATAAATTTACCGAATCAGATGTTCCATTTCTACCAGTTTCGAAGGTAGGTCTATTTAAAAACGCATTGGCCGTAGCATTATATACGTAGAATCCAAATTGACCTGTAAAATAAGCACTAGCATCAAAGTTTCCTTTATTAAAGTTTAACGACAAACCAGTAGTGATGTCAGGTAAAGCATCTTTTCCTACAAAATCTTTGTTGTCTGGTACAAAATCAGGAACTCCGTTTGTTTCAGCATATTCAGCCATGTAGAACGAAAATAATGAATGTCCTTCGCCAATACGTTGAACAAATGCCCCAGTTAATCCAGGTCCACGAATTGGCCCTATATCCGCCGTAAATCCTGGTTGTAAACCTTCAACAACATTGTCATTATAAGCGATATTAAAATCAACAGAGAATCCCATATCATCTTTCTGAATAAAATCATAAGCCAAAGAAAGTTCAACCCCTTGGTTTATTACCACTCCTTGATCTAAGTTTTTAAATACGAAAGGTTGATCTGCAGGCGCCGCAGCTGGGCTTCTAAACAATAAATCTCTTGTTTCTTTTCTATAGAAATCCAAAGATCCTGAAAGCCTGTCGTTATTGAATCCGAAATCTAAACCTAAGTTATAATCAGTTAATTTTTCCCATTTCAGATTCGGGTTTTGAACTGAAACAGTCTCTAGACCAGGTCTTTGAATACTTCCTCCATCAGGAATACTAGGACCTGCAAATCTTTCCCTAAATAAATAATTCGCGTACCCTAAACCTGCCTGATTACCAGTAATACCAGCACTCAATCTTAATTTTAACGTTGAAACATTATCTCCTACGAAATCTTCTTCATGCATTTTCCAAGCAAAAGCTCCAGAAGGAAAATAACCATAAGTATTGTTCCCTCCAAATCGTGAAGATCCATCAGCTCTTAAAGTAGCTGTAAATAAAAACTTGTTATTTAATGTTAAGTTAACTCTTCCAAAGAAACCTTGTAACTCATCTGTATTATCAAAGGTATCTAACCAAAGTGATCTATAATTTCCTCTTACATTAAAAGTTCCTGAATCACTAAAAGGGTCTAAAGTATTAATAAAGCTTCCATTAGAATCATAACCAAATTGCTGGTAAGGAGCACCTCCAATTGCATCTGTAATTGTTGTTATTGAGCTTTCCAAAACACTATTCATCCTCTCTAAATCTGTTGTAGGACTTCCCCAAGCTTGAGAGTTGTATCCTTGTCTTCTAAAATCTTGGAATGAGTACCCTACTAAAGCATCAATAGATAGGTCTTCAGAAATATCTTTCTTATAATTTAATGTAGCTTCTAATAATTTACTTGTTGCTTTCAATGTATTTCTAGAAGCCTGTCCATTACCAGTTATACGTCCATTATTAGCATAGTTCGCCGAAACTGCAGAAGTTGCTACGGCATCAGATTGATCGTATCCTAAATTTACTTTAGCCGTTAAATCGCTCGTTATATCATATTCAACAGATCCATTTAATAGATATCTATCAGTATTTGTTAAACCTAAATAGTTTTTTAAAATGTTTGCTGGGTTTAACCTGTTTCCTGGGATTGAGAATGATGGAGAGTTAGGCCAAGTTGGTAACGCAGAATAAGCTGCACCAATTAAATTTCCACTCGCTCCAGCTCCTCCACTTACTTGAGGAGACTCATCCTCAACTTGTGCAACAGAAAGATTTGCTGTTAAACGTAATTTATCATTAAAAAACTTATGAGAAGCATTGATTCTTCCGGTTATACGCTCTTGAGATGAATTCTCTAAAATACCATTTTGTAATGATTGGGAGAACGTAGCTCTTATATTCCCGTTCCCATAATTTTGGGAATACGAAATATTGTTATTCACTGAGAAAGTACTTCTTGTAATAACATCTTGCCAATTCGTATTTCCTCCTCTGTCGTCTACTGCTGGAATTGGAGTTCCTGTAATCGCCAGTTTTTGAGTTCTATATTCATTTGCATCGAACAAGTCGTACTCGTTTGCAGGACTTGAATAACTTACATTAGAGCTAAACTCAAACTTTCCTTGTCTTGATTTACCACTCTTTGTGGTAATAATTACCACCCCATTAGCAGCTCGAGATCCATAAATCGCCGTTGCCGAAGCATCTTTTAATATAGAAATACTCTCAATATCATTAGGGTTAATAAAGCTTAATGAGTTTCTAGCTGTATCACCTCCATCAACAATACCTCCAGCGGCAGGAGTTGTTCCTTGACTAGATAAAGGAATTCCATCAACTACGAATAGTGGATTGTTGTTTGAGCGGATAGAGTTTGACCCTCTAATTCTAAGTGCTATTCCTGCACCAGGTTCACCACTGGCAGCCGTCATTTGAACCCCAGCTGTTTTACCTTGAATTAATTGTTCTGGAGAGGAAATAACCCCTTTGTTAAATTCTTCCGATTTAACGGCAGATACCGCTCCAGTAGCATCTTTTACGGTAGTAGTACCATACCCCACTACTACTACTTCGTCTAGTTGTTGGTCATCATCTTGTAAAACCACATTTATGGTTGATGAATCTCCAACTACTACTTCCTTTGTTTTGTAACCTATAAAACTAAAAACGAGAGTATCTCCTTTTTTCGCTTCAAGGGAATAATTTCCATCGAAATCTGTTTCGGAACCAACAGTAGTTCCTTTAACCAACACACTAACACCAGGTAAAGGCCCCTGAGAATCGGAAACCTTTCCAGATATTTGCTGTGCATAGGTAATACTTCCTACTAATAATAAAGTCAGAAGTATTAACTTCTTAAGCAAACCATTTTTCATAATTGAATTAGATTTTATGTTTTAATTAGTTAATCTTCACGTGTGATTTCTACACCCAAAACGAAACCACATCTATAACAAAATTTGCAAAATTTTAACACATTTACAAATATTTAAGAGTAAGAGTATCAATTTGTTGCCGAAAACGTTTTCGGCTTATTATACTGTTAATTTGAAAAAAAATATGCATATTGCAGTATTCCTAATACCCTTATTTTAAAATAATTAAACCGCTTACAACCTTTTATGTCTAATAAAATCACTTTAAAAAGTATCGCAAAAGAGTTGAATCTTTCAGTAGCTACAGTTTCAAAAGCGTTGAAAGATTATAAGGATATTAGCGAAGACACCAAACAGAAGGTTTTGGAATATGCGACGAAGTTTAAATATAAACCTAATTCGTTTGCACAAAGTTTGCGTTCAAATGAATCAAGGATTATTGGTTTAATCATTCCAGAGATAGTTCATCACTTTTTTTCGAATATTATTAATGGTGTAATAGTTACTGCCAGAAAAAAAGGTTACTTCGTTTTAGTAATGCCTTCAGAAGAATCTTACGAAGATGAAGTAAATCAAATAAAATTACTTACTGAAAAAAATGTAGATGGGATTTTAGTTTCATTATCAAATGATACTATTAATTATTCGCATATAAAACAAGTAATAAACTCTGGAGTTCCGGTGGTATTATACGATAGAATATCAAAACTCATTTCAGCTTCTAAAGTTCAAATTGATGATATTCAAGCTGCAATAAAGGCTACTGAGCATTTAATAAATATAGGATGTAAGAAAATAGCCCATATCAGAGGTCCATTAAAACCTCAAACAACTATTGATAGAGCTAAAGGATATAGGCAAGCTCTACAAGACAATAATATAACTTACGATAAAAACCTTGTATATAATGCTGAAAACATGTCTTATGAAGATGGATATAACCTTGCTGAACTCATTCTAAGAGAACATCCAGAGGTAGATGGAATTTTTTGCTTTACTGATTTAGTTGCCATGGGCGCTCTAAAAAAACTAAATGAGTTAGGTATCAGTATTCCAGAACAAATATCAATTGTTGGTTTTAGTAATTGGTTTATTACTCAAACGAGTTCACCAACTTTAACTACTATTAACCAACCGGGTTTTTTAATTGGTCAGGAAGCATGCAATATATTAATTGAAGAAATCCATGCCAAAAGAGATAACAGACCTTTTGAGCATAAGACCATAAAAATTCCTACAGAATTAGTTATTAGAGAATCAACAAAATAATACAACAATTAGTACTAGTAAGTTAGAAGTTTGCGTCTTGTTAAATCTTCCCTTTTGACTTTTTTAACGGAAACATTAAACTCTGGACAGTCAATTACCAGATGGCATTTATATTCTTTGTCTATAAATAAATTTCGATAATACCACTTGGTTGTTTCTATTTCAACATATTGAGAATCTATATATATTTCTTTAAGAGGAATATTTAAACCTCTTCCATCAGCTTTCATTCCTGCTTCTTTAATAGTCCATATTTCGTAAAAAGCTTCTATCTGATCTTTTGAGTTCATTATTTTGAGGCTTTCTTGATGAGTTAACACCTCTTTAAAGTCACTTATATTTATTTTTGAATCTATCTTTTCTATATCAATTCCTAGTAAGCTTTTTGTCAATGAAAACAGACAAATTACATATTTCCCGGAATGAGAAATATTAAAGGATATTCTATCAGGAACAAAAGGTTTTCCGTATTTAGTGTATTGAACATCTTTTAGACCTAAATTAGTATAATCGTTTAATATCTTCTTTATAAGAAGTTTTCCCAAGACAAATGCTTGTCTATCATTCCAAAATCGAAACCTTCTAGCTTTCTCATGAAAATCATGAGGTAGCTCCTCAATAACTTCTTCAAATACATGAGACGGCCATTCTCGATCATTAATTATATACAGCGCAACAGTTGAAACACACATTTATTATTCTTCTTAGTCAAAGTTACATCTTAAAACTTGCATCTCTTTAATAATTTCCTATTTAATCATACACCCCGTATAAGTAACTATTCACACCCTCTGATTTTGAGTATTTTGGCAACTTAAAAGATTGAAATTCCAATGTACTCAGATTAAAGCTATCGTAATTCCGAATAAAAGCTAAAATTCATTTGACATAAAACCCTCCGTGCCAAGCTCACGGAGTGCTTTCTTCAAGGTATCCTTCCCTTTAAAACATGTTAAATAGCCACTGCTAGTTCAGAAACATAACTGGTAGGTACAGTTGCAATTATATTCTGTTGTAGAGAATCTATTCTAACTACAATTTTATTGGAATTGTTTACTTTAATCACTTCACATTCTATTCCTTGAAGAGAACCAAATGATATCGTCCGTTTATCTCCAATTTTAGGCAAATTATTATCTGTTTGTAAATCCATAATGTTTTTATCTTCAACTAAAAATCGAAGATTATTTATCTCTTTATCAGTAACCTTTGCATATTCTTTACCAAATCGAATAAAAGAACATACCCCATCAACTGACAGTGCTTTATGGAATTCTTTAGGGGAGTTAAGATTAACAAACACATAGGAGGGAAGTAAGGGTTTAAGAACGATTTTTTTTCTATCGCTCCATTGTTTAACGGTCTTCGCTAAAGGTAAGAAAGTCTCTAAGCTTATCTCTTTTAAAGATTCATATACTTTCTTTTCCCAACGAGACCTGACATATATCACATGCCATCCACTCGTGTAATTCATAGTTCGGTTAAATTTTTGATTAGTTAAAAACTAGACTAGGCTACGCCTATCTCACTTACGTAAGGTCTATTTTTTAAGTAAAATAAAATGGACTCAAAATCCCTTTATTTGATAGCTATTGATGTAGTAGGTAGTAAGGTATTAATAACTATCATTTTACCTTACAAGTATAGTAATTTTTTACCTCAAAAAAATTAATTAATGTTAAAAAAACTTAAAAACAGTGTAACCACTTTTTTACAAGTAAGCTAAACACCTTCAAACAAAACCACAAACAACTGAAAAACAGAAAACTACATCTTATTTTATAAAATTAAAAAATAAAAAAAACTCCTAAATATGTGGCGTTTTTTCTACAAAAACAGGTTTTTTTAGTTGTTTTTGAGCTATTTACACCTATCATTTGGACTATAAACAAAGCGAATTCGCTCTTTTATTTGTTTGTAACTAGTCTTAATTAAATTAGACCGATCGTTCAATTTTCTCGCTTATTATATGGTGTTTAGCATTAATTTTTGGCACTATCAAATTCAATTAACTTTAATTTAGTAATCCTTATTTTATATAAACCAATTCCACACAACTCCAAAACGTATAACGAAATCTCTATAAGGATAGTTAGGGGCAGACAAATAATCTTTTTTAAAGAAAAAAGAACTTATATTATCAGCTTTAAAATAAATCCTTGTTCTCCTAACTCTACCATTAAAGAAAAGATCAACCGTAGGGTATCCAATTTCTGTATTATTTTGAATGGTAAAGTCTCCCAATAAAGGGTTATAAGCATTTGCTTTGTATTCAGAAAAATATTTAAACGTTGCCCCTATTTGGACTAGTAAAGGGTTTCCTTTAAACCAATTATCTTGATAGTATAAAGTATTTCTAGTTACAAATTCAGGTACTCTTAAAACATCACTTCCACTCGCTACTTTCTGATACATTATTGTGTTATCAAAACCAAACTTCCAAAATTTAAACTCTTTTGAAACTTTTGCTTTTAAATAATTAATGTTGCCACCATGTTGTTCGGGAGTTCCATCTTCTTTAAAATAGGTATAATTATCTATATTAGTAATGTCTAAAGATGCATTTCCCCATTTACTGTTAAACTCACCTCCTAAAACTCTAGCTCCAATATTTGAAAAATTGTTTTCCCAATTAAATTTATTGTAATTACTTTGATTTAAAAGGAAATTAAAATCGGGGCTTTTATTATTTATACGGAGTTTTGCTTTTATTGAAAAAACACTATCTTTTTTATAAAAAGCTTCAGCTTTTAAATCATTTCCTGACAATCTCCCGCTACCTGGAATCAAAGTTCCACTTGCGTTGATATGAAAGTTTTTGACCTTCCCTCTCCAATCCGCTCCAAAGGAAATAGCATCACCTTTTAAACGATTGTTTTGAATATCTACAAGATTGTTCTGAAGGTTTTCATAACCATAATTGTAAGTTGTGTAGCCTGATCTAACCCTAAACTTACCAAGAACATATTTAGAATTGAAATCTAAAAATAACTGATTATCATAAACCAAATAGTTTGTTTTATTTGAAACCGACCCAGATATTCTATTTAGATCAAAAAAATCAGAAGCGGTATTCTGTTTAAACTCGAAAAACTTTGAATCTCTTGTAAACGAATGTCCTACTTTTAGATTCGAAAAGTCTTTATCATTTACAGTATCTTTCGAAGATAGTATTTTATAGGTCTGCTCAAAGTAGAGTCGCTTCCCCTCTAAATTACTTTCCGCATCATTCAAATTAACATCCAATCTACCTCTATCAGAACTAAAATTTGGATCATCATTTAAAAAAGCTGTTAGAGCTGTTTCCGTTAAACCACCACTCTCTTGGTTTAAAAAATCTTGATTTACAGCATGACCTCTTATGGCATACTGTCCTTTCGGACTTTCGTAGTTAAATGTAAATCTAAAATTACCTGTACTGGCCAACGAACGACGATAGGCACCCAAAGATCTTAATCCGCGATAAGCAACTGCAATATTTAAACGTTTCGAAAAATTTACAGTAAACAAAGCATCCAAAACCTGTCCTTGTTCTAAACCTGTTCGATACATAATTTCGGTTGTAGGTGTTGGAACGTAGTAATAATCCACATCTTCAATATTGAAATAATTGAATTGTTTTGCCGCAAAACCTATATCCGGAATAACAGAAGTTTTGCCAAAGTCATAACCTAATCGATTAAATGTTTGTCCCTGATTATGAAACGCTAATAATTCGAAATTATCTTTTCTTAAAAAATTAAACTTGTAATATTTCTGAATTGTTAATGTGGTATCAACAATAGTGGTATCATTTTTATGAGAAATTATCTTGTAATCCGTATATTTTGTCTTCCCGCTTAACAGAACATCTATTTCTCCTCCAAGACTATCAACGCGTCTATCTCCAAGACCTTGCCCTGTTCTTGGGGCAGCGAATCCTCCATCTACTGTTTTAAGTTGTGAAAACGTCTGAATTCCAATTAAACAAAAGACTATTAACAACAAGTTTTTCTTCATAGTGGCAAAAGTAAAATAATAAAACGAAAAAAAGCGCCAATATTTTCTTTGAAAACTGTTAATTTGTAGCATGTTGAAACTAAAATTTAGCGATTTTTCTCTAGAAGCAGGAACAGATGAAGCTGGAAGAGGGTGTTTGTCTGGTCCAGTTGTGGCCGCTGCTGTTATTTTACCGGAAGATTTTTCTCATGAACTGCTAAACGATTCTAAGCAACTTTCTGAGAAACAACGTAAAAAACTCCGCCCTTATATTGAAGAAAATGCTATTGCTTTTGGTGTTTCTTTTATCGATCAAACTGAAGTAGATGAATTAAACGTACTACAAGCTTCTATAACAGGTATGCATAGAGCTATAGCTAAACTAAAAACCGCTCCAGAGTTTATTGTTGTCGATGGTAATAAATTTAGACCTTACGAAGAAATTCCACATGAAACCATCGTTAAAGGTGATGGTAAATACATGAATATTGCTGCGGCCTCCGTTTTAGCAAAAACCTATAGAGATGATTATATGGAGAAAATCCATGAAGAATTCCCTGAATATAACTGGAAAAAAAATAAGGGTTACCCAACTAAAGAACATCGAAATGCCATTAGAGAATTTGGCGCAACCCAATATCACCGTAAATCCTTTAAATTATTACCAGAACAATTAAAATTGGATTTATAAGTTCTTACACAAACAATTTTCTAGATTTTCCACCTCTTGGTTAAAACTTAACAACCACAAGAACCATTAGTATACTGATAAATAATCATTTCTTTATTACTTAGACTTTGATCCTACAAACTGATCTGACTTAAGCTTAAAAAGCACATTAAAGGTGGTTAAACTTCCGTAAATCCTGGTAATATATTGTTGCAAGTCAATTTTATCTTGATCATCGAGTGTTTTGCTTGAGTTGATCTTTTGCTCCATTACTCGAATTCTATCGCGTACCATAACTATTTTATGAAAAAAGGTATCAATAGGAATTTCTTTTGATACTAAATTAGTGTCGGCCGGCTCAATAATTAACTTTCCCCCTTTATACTTGTCTGCTATGGGTACTACTTCAGAAATATCACTCCATTGCTTTAATATTTTTCTTAATGTACTTTCAACTTCATAAAAACTAACGGTATCAACTTCATCATTCACTGCTTCAATAACTTCAATTTCTTCATCTAAAGAAATTGTTTCTAAACCTTTTTCCTGAAAAGTTACCCAATAATGTTTGCTATCAACATTAGTTACTACACCAAAACCATATTCTGGATGATTAATTCTTGATCCTATTCCTAATAATTTCATTTCTTTAATTTTTACCGTTTTTTAGGTAAGGTATTCCTAAACATTGAAGGATCTTAATTAATTATCCCGTAATGTAAACGATTTATACCTCACTATTTTTTTTAGAAGACACTAAAATAGTTATTTTTCTTCTGTAAAAACGTAATTACTTCTGCTCTAGCTAATCAATTACTGCACTATTTGAAAAATAGTTGTTTGTACACATTGTAATTTCAGAGATGAAATAACTGTTATCTACCTGACTTAGCGAAGCTTTGCTACAAAGAGTTCAAATTAAAAATTTCATGTATTTTTGTGATTCAATTTTTTAGAACAATGATCAAAAGAACACGTGCTGAACTCAATAAATGTATTATTCATAAAGTAGCTAATAAATACAATAGCGGACAAAATGCTCTCTCTGAAAGTTTAGTTCGTTTTGATGAAGAAAGTTATGAATTGTTACTTCCTTTTTTACTGAAACCTTTTGGTTCTGTTACTCAAAGTTATCGTTTTAACCATCACGCTGATATTGGTTTAAATGAGATCAATAAATATTCAGCGGATATCTTTGAAAATGAAGAAAGTTTTATTGAGCATTCTAAAAATATTGTGAACCATTTATATGAGCAATCAAACTCAGCCAATATAAAAACTGGTGATGTAATCGTTGCCTATTTTGAAGGACTGGAATATCGAGATGTGCTGGTGGAAGCTGTTGGTATTTTTAAAATTGAAAGTAAAGTAGATTTCTTTCAGACCTATTTGGATGAAGAGGATAGTTTTGACGTAGTTGTTCAAAAAGGAATTTCAACAAAAAAACTGGATAAAGGATGTTTAATCCTCAATACTTCAGATGTTGAAGGAACGGTAGTTTTATCCGTTGATAATAATAATTATGACGCTCAATATTGGATTAAAAACTTTTTGAACGTAAAATATGCAGATGACCGAAATTTACATACACAAAACTACTTGGAGCTATGTAGAGAATTTTCAGAAGAGGTAATTAAACCTGAATTCGGAAAGCAAGAACAGAGTTCGTTTTTAGCGAATACTGTTGATTATTTTAAAGAGCATGAAAGTGTAGATTATCATAATTTTAAGGATGATGTGTTTGCTGAAGACAAGCATAAAGACATGTTTGAGGATTACAAAAAGCACTTCGAAAAACTCAATGATGTTTTAATTCGCAATAACTTTGATGTTTCTGATGCTGTATTAAAAAAGGAAAAAAGCAAGTTTAAAACAGAAATTAAACTAGACACCAATATTCAAATTAAAATTGATGTAGATGCTCCAGATGCACCTTCAGAATATCTAGAAAGAGGATACGATGAAGATAAAAAAATGAAATTTTACAAAGTTTATTTCAATGCTGAGAAATAATCTTATTCAACAGAATAAAAAAGCGATTAGAGATTCTAATCGCTTTTTTTATTTAATTCACTTTCCAATTGCTCTTTTAAGTCCGTCAGTTTTTTCAACTTCTTCTTATCTTGATACTTCGATGAAAAATGATACAGCAAACAAAAAACAGTGTATACTGTAGCACATAATAAAACCAACTCTAAAAAGGAATACTCTCCTTTTTCAAAGAGAGATTCTCTATCACTAAATGGATCATGAGAAGTATAATGTGGTGCCCAAAAAGAGAATAAAACACCTCCGAAAATAACTTTCCATAAACGTTTTCCTAAAAAGTTTTCTTGACTTTTAACAGCCTCTATCTTATTCTTTGTGGCTTGTAAATGTTTCTCTTTATAGTAATTGGACATTTAACTTTACTTTTTTTCTAATAAAGCTTTTACTAACTTCTTCAACTCCTCTATTTCCTCAGATTGCTTTCTCAGCTCTTTATCTTGTTGAATGGTATATAATGTTAGTTCTTCGATTTTTTGTAAAAGTTTGGCATCCATTTCACCCAAGAAAAAACCATCTTTTTTTACTTCTTCAGCACTAGGTATGTTTTCCAAATGTCCTTTCTCTTCTATATGGGCTTCAACCTCAGCTAAAGAAGGCAATTTATATTCTTTTGAAAATACAAAATCTGCCCAGTTACCATAAGTTGCCACTTTTACTTCTGTAGCAGCTATTTTCCCATTTACGCCCAGCTTAAATCCTTTCGTGTTTGTTGTTCCTATTCCTATATTACCATTTTCAATGAAATGATTTCCACTACCGGTAACCCTTAGCAAACCTGATGATACTATATCACTTTTTGAATCTAACAAAGTTCGCCACTGATGAAAACCACCAATAACACCTCCTTCAGCTGTTCCTCCAGACCAAGTACTCGTTCGGAAATACATTTTTTTAGTACTCGCACCAAAATAAATATTTGACTCCCAATGATTATTATAACCATAAAGTGACAACAAAGTTCCATAATTATTATTGTCAGGAGCACTTCCTCCTGGTCTTCTGGTATGATAATCATCAAATAGTTTTATGCTCATATCTCCTAATTGAGTTCTAGGTGCTTTTGAAAAGTCATAGTTAGTCAAAGGAAAGCTCATTTCTTCTTGAGTTTTACCTGGTAAAAGACCTTGATAAGGTGTTGTTGCTTCGGGATGCAAATAAAACAATTCTGAAACTCCTAATCTTCCATTAGTTCCATAAGCAGAATAAAATGTAAAGCGGAGTTGCGTATAAGATCCAGAGGGTACTTTTTTAATAAATTTTGCTCCACCAGCGTAATCTTGATTCGTATAATCAGCTATTGTTACCCATTGATTCGCTTGGTAAGAATTAAACCCTTCAATTTTAAAACGTTTAGCCTGCCAATATCTTGTAGACCAACCTACCCATGCACCTCTTTGACTATGCCTATTGGGTAAATTTTCGATCAATACAACCGTTGGATTAGCCACGCTAGGAGCCGTAGAAGTATAAGACGGAGTAAAGTTACCATCGAACATAATAGATAAATTAAGCTGAGCACTCCCCGATTGAGTAACTTTATATCGCGAATTAGCATTAAATAAAACATTATGTTCTAGTCCCACTGGATTATCATTATTCGTATAATTCTGAGCTTTTACTGTATAAAAAATTGTTATCATCACAGCAAAAAGGAAAATCTTTTTCATCTCTTCTTTATTTTAATTTTTGTTTGATAATTTCTATCTCTTTAGCCAATTCTAATAACTTAGAATTTTGACTTTTTAGTTTTTCTATTTCTTTAGATTGCTTTTTCAACTGCTTTTCTTGTTGAATTGTATACAATGTTAACTCCTCAACTTTTTCTAAAAGTTTTTTGTTCATTTCTCCCAAATGAATCCCACCTACTTTCTCCACTTCTTTTGCGGAAGGAATGTTTGGTAAATGTCCCTTTTCAGTAATATGTGTTTCAACTTCTTCTAAACTTCTTAATTCGTAAGCATCCTCAAAAACGTAATCGGGCCATCCTATCAAATCTACCTTAACTTCTTTTGTATGAATCAATCCGTTGACTGATAATTTTGCATCTGGAGTTATTGTTCCAATTCCCACATTACCTCCCATTAGGTTAATAGTACCATTATTACCCCCTAATTGATTCGCTCTGAAAGTCATACTTGATCGAGAGTCATAATAAACTATATTTTGATTATCATATAATCTAAAATTGGTCCCATACTGTTGCCTTTCACCTTCAATAAATATTTGATTTATTCCCTTACCTGATACTCTTATACCCGATTCACCAACTACATGAAGTTGATTATTAGGATTTGAAGTCCCCATACCAATACGTCCGTTCAATTTTATAACCATTCTATCTGCATTATAAAATTGCCTATCAGATGAATTCCAAGATGTTGTATGAAAACGAAGCTCACCATAATATCCACTTCCAGCCGGGTTTGGGTTTATAGAGTAAATACCCGCGCCTCCTTTTCCAAAAACTAAACCTCCTTTGTAGGTAACTTGACCTCCATTACCTGGCATATAATTTCCAGTTGCTGTTTCACTTATAATAAAAGTAGCCCTTTTATTATTTGGAGAGGTTGCATTGTTTGTAACTCCTGAATAACCAGCAAAATCACTGTAGACAGCGGAACTACCTCTAACCTCTAATCTTCCATTTGGTTCTGTTAAACCGACACCTACATCACCATCTGTTCCTAAGTGGAATACCTTTGTGAATTCATTGAGAGAACGAGGGGTAGCATTAGTCCCCCATTGATATCCATAAAAATTCAAGTCACTTCTTCCTCCTGATTCCATTGTCATAACCATACCCGAAGCATTTGAAGCGCCCGCCCAGGAAGGTTTAAATTTACTTACATCCGCTTTATCAATAGTAGCATTAAACCCAATAACTCCCGCATTGTTAATTGTTTCACGTTCGTTTATCTCAATATAATCTCCTACTCTTAATCCTTTTTCAGCACCTACACTTCCTCCTAAATCCAGTCTCGATCTTGGTTTTGTTGTACCAACACCGACTTTACCTCCGAATGGATTTAAAGTAATATCCCAATTTGCAGTATTTCCAGAATTCGTAACCTGAATCCCCATACCATTTCCATTATTAACCTGTGCAAATTGCATATTTGTTGAATTCGTAGCATGTGGTTTTAATGTTAATACAGAGTTTTTACTCATATTTACTTTTGAGTCTCCTTCTCCAGTAATATTATTAACAACATGTAATCTCGCTACTGGGTTTGTATTACCGATACCAACATTACCTCCTTGGTCTATTCTTACACTCTCTTTTAATGCAGTCTCATTACTCTTCTTTGTCCAAAAAGTTAAATAACCAGTATAGGTTCCTCCAGCTCTAGGCATTCCAATTCTTGAAACCTCTGTACTACCTTGCTTAGCTGATATCCTACCTACATCTACAAACCCAGCGTCATTTCTTAAACTTTTTAAAGAAATTGCTCCAGGAGCTGTGGCTGAATCATAAATTTCCAATTTTTCTGAAGGTGTAGTCGTTCCTATACCAAAACTTCCATCATTTTTAAAAATAAAACGATTTGTAACAGGTAATCCAAATCTTAGAATAAGATGGCCAGAGTCTGTTTTATCTAAATAAGAACTCCCTCCTGTGCTCCTACTAAAATGTAAATTATTACCTGTAAAATAGGTGTTAAAAGTCTCGGAGTTGGAGCTTGACTGAATATGCAATTTTGTTGCGGGGGTTGGTGTTCCAATTCCAACCTTTCCATCTTTTTCAGTTATTACTTGCGCATTAGCAAATGCAGCCAGACCTAAAAAGGTCATAGCCAATATTGACTTCTTCATATTAATTATGATTTATTTTTAAACTTCAGTGTTGTCTATGTGCAATACAATTTTTGAATCTAGCAATTATTCCTTTCAAGAATTTATTAAATTCCTTTTCAAAACATTATTTTATCTCTTTTCAACTTCTCGTAGCATGTATAGTCAGAAAATAGTAAAAAAACAAAACATTCTCTAACAGCAAATTATCTCTATAATTAGTTATTTTCTTCTTCATTTGCAAAACTACTCTTTTTCAGCCATTCTCTTAACATAATCTGTAATAATTACGATCTGCGTTCCTCCAACTTTTCCTTCTATGTATTTAGGATTTTCTGGGTCTAAAGAAATTCTTCTTACAGCAGTTCCTTGTTTTGCAACCATACTTGAGCCTTTCACTTTTAAATCTTTTATCAAAACAACATTGTCTCCTGCTTGTAAAACAGTTCCATTGACATCTTTATGGATTACTTTTTCGCTTTCATCCAAATGATCTCCAGAAGCCTCTGCAAAACGCAACTCTTCATCATCTAAATACATCATATCCAGTAAATCTTGAGACCAACCATCCTTTTTTAATCTGTGTAACATTCTCCAAGCGACAACTTTTACAGCTCTAAATTCACTCCACATGCTATCATTTAAACATCGCCAATGATTGGAACTAACAGATTCAGGATTATTTATTTGATCAATACAAGTATTACACCCCAATAAGCTTCCATCAACTCCTCCTGTAGAAATAGGAGGTACCTCGTAAATACTTAGATTCTCTTTTGAACCACATAATTCACATTGATGTCCACTCCTTGCCTGTAATTCTTGTAATAAACTCATGATATCCGTTAAATTAATCAGGCAAAAGTACATTTTTAATATGACTTCAATAATTTTTATTTATTCAAAGGAAAACAAAGTTGTTATTGTCATATAATATGATAAAAAACAAATGAATTAAGAGACAATTCAAAAAAATGGAAAATCAAAAGAATCATTCATTCTAAATGGGAATTCTCTACTACAATCCAACACCTAAGCACAATTGTTTTGAAAAAAACTACAATTAACAACAGGATTTAAACAACAATAAACACCTATGTATCAACAAGATTAAAAACAGTTTAAACTTTATTGACAATTATCGTTGAAAAAAATTATCCTTTTTTAAATTTTCTATTTTAAAAAACGTTCTAAATAATATACTTTTGTAGTACTACCCCTTAGTGAAATATTAGCAATATAAACCAACTACAAACCAAATGAGACTACCATTATCTAAACAGAAAGACTCACGTATTAGTAAAACAAAACGAGAAAAATTCTTAGTGCTTCCTTTATTTTATAGAGGATCAATGTACTGGCTAGAAAACGTTTTAATTAAGAAAAACTTTAACGGAGTCAGTTATCAAATTACTGATGTAATTAGACTTAAAAAAATTTAAGTTCGTTTCTTCTTTTTTCCCCTTAAATTTCTTCCTAAAAATTATAAATACAAATCGATTAATCCTTCAGGAGTGACAACTTCAATTGTCTTATTTTCGCGATCTACTTTCTTGATAAAATCATCAATCATCGGTATAAAAATCTCTTTTCCCTCTCTATCTACCACGAAAAGAGGCTGAGCAGATGAATCATTGATTTCTTTAATAACGCCTACAGTTCCAAAAGAACTATCTTTTATGTCAAAGCCTATAACTTCATGATAGTAAAACTTATCTCCTGTGAGTTTTGGAAGTAAATCTATAGGTAAATAAATACCTGATCTTAGAATAGCTTCAGCATCCTCTTCACTATCAACACCTTCAAACTTTAGTCGGAGCATTGTTCCTTTACTTAAAGATGATTTTTCAATAAAAAAAGGAACCAGATTATTGCCTAAATCGACAAAAACTGATTCCAAATTTCCATAAAGTTCAGGTTCATCGGTATCTAATTTGATTACCACTTCACCTTTAAAACTATGTTTTTTTACGATTCTGCCAAGATAAAAGCAGTTGTCTTTGTGCATCATCGTACTAAGAATTTTTATTCTTCACTATCAGAACTAGCATTCTCTCCAGCTGCATCTTCATCATCAGCTACAGGAGCCTTTGCTGCGATACGTGCTTCATTAGTTGCTTTTTCAGCCTCTAAAGCTTTTGCTTTAGCCTCTTCTTTAGCTTTCGCTAAACCTTCAGTTTTACCAGCTACTTTACCAGCTTTCTCATCTAACCAAGCATTAAACTTTGCTTCCGCTTGCTCTTCTGTTAAGGCACCTTTTCTTACCCCACCAGCTAAGTGATTTTTTAACAAAGCACCTTTGTATGATAAAATTGCTCTCGCAGTATCAGTTGGTTGTGCTCCATTCTGTAACCATTTTACAGCGCTATCCACATCTAAATTAATAGTTGCAGGGTTAGTGTTAGGATTGTAAGTACCAATCTTTTCTAAGAAACGTCCGTCTCTTTTAGCTCTTGAATCAGCAGCTACTACCCAATAAAATGGTTTTCCTTTTTTACCGTGTCTTTGTAATCTAATTTTTACAGGCATAATTTTAATTTTTAAGGTACACGTACCTTGATTATTAATTTTTAAGTGGGCAAATTTATAAAATATTTTTAACTTAATAACCTGTAAAACATTCTTTTTTAAAAGAAAAAAGCACCTGTAAAACAGGTGCTTAAAAAAATTAAAAGTATTTATATCTTAAATTACTCTAACGCTAACAGCGTTTAATCCTTTTTTTCCTTCTTTAAGTTCAAACTCAACTGTATCTCCTTCACGAACTTCGTCGATTAATCCAGACACATGCACAAAATGCTCCTTGTTTGATCCTGACTCAATGATGAATCCAAAACCTTTAGATTCATTAAAGAACTTTACCGTTCCTTCTTTCATTATAAATGTATTAAAATTAAACCGGCAATGTACGCTTAATTATTGAGTCATATTAAATTTTTCTCATTTATTTTTAATCGATTAATTTTCAACATAATAAACTCGAACATATTTTTTCATTTATACAGGAAATCTTCTCTGAATAAGCTTTAGTAATCTATTCGCTTTTTTTGTTCTTAATTTAAAGACAAACTTATAAACCCCATCTAATACTCGGTTCAATCTTCTGTGACTTTTGTACTTCTTTTTTAATTGATACAATTGATAAGGTAACTTCAACGTTTCTTCCGAAAAACCAACTCCAGTATAGGCCTGTAATTCTTTTAAATAATTAAAACCAAATTCTCGAGTAGGTTCCAACATGGTTCCTTCTCCAAAGTCATTCCAAGTAATCAACTGAATAAACTCAACAGGTTCTGTATCCATAAGATTTAAGGTTTCTGAAAGCGTTTCTCCATTATTATGAGGAATTCTCCAATCGTTCTCACCAGGTTCTCTCCAGCCACCTTCTACATAAAAGTCATCAAAACCGGGATATACTCCACCTATTGTTGTCAATCCATTTTCTCTAGCATAGTTATAATAATCCGTTAATGTTTCCATATGATTCTTATCTACCCAGCTAAATTCTCCTCCTGACATTTTTCCCACACGATCACTAGCTTTCCAAAGTGAAAAAACTTCTGGATTACTATTAATACTAGAAAAAACTTCATTCCATTGTTCTGAAGTAACCATAAAATGAGGTCCAAAAACAAATAACATTTCAGCTCCATTATGCCTAATGTAATTTTCGCTTGTGAAGTATGTATTTTCAATATACTTAATATCGTTTATAACAGCTTCCATTCCTGCCGCTGTTCTATTTTTTGCATCAGGTACTCTGGCCATCGTGTATTCAGCAACACGATCTTCATACATAATTGCAAACTCCAATCCAACTTCCTCTATTTCTTCAATAAAGGATTCAGTATTTTCTTTAATTGACAGATAATCATTAATATCACGGCTTCCATACCAATCAAAAATGACTCCATCAATTCCAGATAATTTCATTAGTAGTAGGTGGTATTTTTGCAGGTCTGGATCTTGAGAAGAATATGGACCTATTAAGGGATAATAATGAGCTGCAATTTCTCTATTTCCCAACTCATCAAAGTTATCAGGATTTTTGTTGGTCATTGTCCAATGTTGTCCCCAATAACCATCATACTCCTTACTGTGAAACCAAGGCATGTAATGAACATATAGCTTTTTGGGATTTCTCTTGACGGCATCTGTTGAAGTAAATTCGTTTGGGGATTCTAATAATTCTTTGTAGAGGTTTTCGATATCTTCGATATCTGACTGTTGATCGATTTGTTCCGTTGACACATCATCAGAACAACTTATACTAATGCATAACAGCAATAGTAGAAGTAGCTTAGAACTAGCTCCTTTCATTTCTTGGGGGGGTTAAGGTTAAAAACAATCTAATTTAAAAACTTATATCAAACGCAAGTAAAAAAAATCTTTAAACAATTAAAAACCAACTACTAAACAACAAAAAGTATAGATGAAATGTCTCTCTTAAAAAAAGAATAACACTGTTAATAAACTGATCATATAACTCTCAAATGAACCATAAATTCTTCGTATTTTTACATGCTTACTTGGGATAAAGCTTCAAACAGAAAAAAAAGGAGAATGTACTTAATTTTTGATACGGAAACAACTGGATTACCAAAGAGTTGGAATGCACCAATTACTGATACCGACAACTGGCCTAGAGCCATTCAAATTGCCTGGCAATTACATGATGAAATGGGGAATTTAGTTGAACACAACGATTTTCTAATTCAACCTGACGGTTTTAACATTCCTTTCGATGCTGAACGTATTCATGGAATATCAACAGATTTAGCAGATGAACAAGGTATTACACTTTCTGAAGGTCTTGATTTATTTAATGAAGCGTTAAAAAAAACCAAGTTTATTGTAGGTCAGAATGTAGGTTTCGATGTGAATATTATGGGATGCGAATTCCATCGTTTAGGTGTCGAAAATAATCTTACAGAGCTTCCTGTATTAGATACATGTACCGAGCATACTGCTGAGCTTTGTAAAATTCCTGGAGGTAGAGGTGGTAAATTTAAACTACCAACCCTAACTGAATTACATAATTTCCTTTTTGGTGTAGGCTTTGGTGAAGCTCATAACGCCACCGCCGATGTTGAGGCAACTACACGTTGTTTTCTCGAATTAATTAGACTTCGTCAATATACTCAGGAACAATTAGATGTACCTGAAGATTATTTTGATAAATATTCAGAAAGCAATCCAATGCCTATTAAGGTAATTGGGTTAAAGCACTTAAACTTAAAAAAGGAGAGTGATAAAATTCGTAAAAGAAAATCTTCTGAAACGAGTGATTTATCAACACATAGTACCTCTGAAGGTTTAGCCAAATTAGAAAACGTAAAGTTTGCTCATTTACACAATCATACTCAATATTCAGTTTTACAATCAACCATTCAAATTGGTAGTATTGTAAAGGCTGCGGCAAAAGATGGAATGTCCGCAGTGGCTCTTACTGATAGTGGAAATATGATGGCTGCCTTTCACTTTGTTAAGGAAGTTTTAGGATATAACAAATCTGCCGAAACTCCTATTAAACCAATTGTCGGATGTGAATTTTTTGTTTGTGAAAATCATGCTGATAAGTCTAAGAAAGATAATGGTTATCAGGTAGTACTTCTTGCTAAGAATAAAAAAGGATATCATAATTTGGCCAAAATGGCCTCTATTGCCTATGTTGATGGTTTCTATTATGTTCCAAGGATAGATAAAGAAGTTATAAAACAATACAAAGAAGATATTATTGTTTTAACGGGTAACTTGTACGGAGAAGTTCCAGGTAAAATTTTAAATGTTGGTGAAAAACAAGCCGAGGACGCTTTACTTTGGTGGAAAGAACATTTCGGTGACGATCTTTATATTGAATTGATGCGCCATGGACAAGAAGATGAAGATGCTGTAAATGCGACGCTTCTAAAATTTGCCAAAGAGCACAATGTAAAAATTATAGCGACTAACAACACCTATTATTTAGACAAAGAAGACGCCAATGCACATGATATTTTATTATGTGTAAAAGATGGAGAAAAACAAGCTACTCCTAAAGGTAGAGGGCGAGGATATCGTTATGGTTTACCTAACGAAGAATATTACTTCAAGTCATCTGAAGAGATGAAAAAACTCTTTGCTGATATTCCTGATGCTATTATTAATATTCAGGAAATTGTAGACAAAGTAGAAGAATATACCTTAGCAAGAGATGTATTATTACCTGCATTCGACATTCCTGAACAGTATCAGGATGAAGCCGATAAAGAAGATGGAGGTAAAAGGGGAGAAAACAATTATTTAAGAGCCTTAACTTATGAAGGCGCTGAAGAAAGATATGAGGAAATTACTGATAGCATTAGAGAACGTTTAGACTTTGAACTTGATGTAATTGCAAATACTGGATATCCAGGGTATTTCTTGATTGTACAAGATTTCATTAAAGCTGCTCGAGAAATGGGAGTATCCGTTGGACCTGGTCGTGGTTCGGCCGCTGGATCTGCTGTAGCTTACTGTTTAACCATTACAAACATTGACCCAATTAAGTACGACTTACTTTTTGAGCGTTTCTTAAATCCTGAGCGTGTATCGATGCCCGATATCGATATCGATTTTGATGATGAAGGTAGAGGACGTGTAATGGATTATGTAATTGATAAATATGGTGCGAATCAGGTAGCTCAGATTATCACTTATGGTACGATGGCTGCGAAATCGTCAATTCGTGATACCGCTCGTGTTTTAGATTTACCCCTTTTCGAAGCAGACCGAATATCTAAATTGATCCCTGGGGTAAAGCTGAAAAACATTTTTGGTGATGATGAAAAGAGTAAAGGGAAAATAGCAGGGCTTCGCTCGGAAGAGAAAGAAAGTGTAGAAGAACTTCGAAATATTGCTCAAGGAAATGGTTTAGAATCTGAAACCATTAGTCAAGCAGTTATTCTTGAAGGATCAGTTCGAAATACAGGAATTCATGCTTGTGGGGTAATTATTACACCTGATGATATTACCAACTTCGTACCGGTTTCGGTAGCGAAGGACTCTGACATGTATGTAACCCAGTTCGATAACTCCGTAGTAGAGAGTGCTGGATTACTTAAAATGGATTTCTTGGGGTTAAAAACACTAACCCTGATTAAGGATACTGTAAAAATTGTAAAAGCGCGTCATGATGTGGATCTCGACCCAGAAAGTTTCCCGATTGATGATGTAAAAACGTATGAACTTTTCCAAAGAGGAGAAACCGTTGGGATATTCCAATATGAATCTCCTGGAATGCAGAAATACATGCGTGAATTAAAACCTACCGTTTTCGCTGATCTAATTGCCATGAACGCATTATACCGTCCAGGTCCATTAGAATATATCCCTTCCTTTATTAGAAGGAAACATGGTGATGAACCTATTGAATATGATCTTCCTGCTATGGAAGAATACTTAGCAGAAACCTATGGTATTACGGTTTATCAGGAGCAAGTAATGCTTTTGTCCCAAAAGCTAGCCGACTTTACCAAAGGTGAGGCCGATGTACTTCGTAAGGCAATGGGTAAAAAGCAAATTGCGGTTCTTGAAAAAATGAAGCCTAAGTTTGTAGAGCAAGCAGCCGCAAATGGTCATGATGAAACGAAGCTTGAAAAAATCTGGAAAGACTGGGAAGCATTTGCTTCATATGCATTCAACAAATCCCACTCTACTTGTTATGCTTGGGTTGCCTATCAAACAGCTTATTTAAAAGCTCATTATCCTGCAGAATATATGGCTGCAGTTCTATCCAATAACATGAACGATATTAAGCAAGTTTCGTTCTTTATGGAAGAATGTAAACGAATGGGACTTGAAGTATTAGGTCCTGACGTGAATGAATCTTTTTCTAAATTCTCAGTAAACAACGAAGGAGCTGTACGTTTTGGAATGGCAGCAATTAAAGGTGTTGGAGGATCGGCTGTTAAGGCGATTATTGATGAACGTAAAGAAAATGGAAATTTCACTTCTATCTTTGATGTTTCCAAAAGAGTAGATTTAAGGGTTGCGAATAAAAAGGCTTTTGAAGGACTTATTTTAGCTGGAGGTTTTGATTCGTTTACCAGTGCACATAGAGCACAATATTTTGCTTTAGATGAGAAAAATCAGACCTTTTTAGAAAAAGCATTGCGATTTGGTAATAAATATCAAGAAAATAAAAACTCTTCTCAAGTTTCTTTATTTGGGGAAGCCTCTGCAGTAGAATTACCTGAACCTACAATTCCTCTATGTGATACCTGGGGAACTATGGAACTTCTAGCCAAAGAAAAAGAGGTTATTGGAATGTATATTTCAGCGCACCCTCTTGATGACTTTAAGAATGAATTAAAGTTCTGTAATGCTTCTTTGAGTCATTATAAAGATTTAGCGAAATACGAAGGTATGGCATTGAGCTTTGCTGGTATTGTTACTGATGTACAGCATCGAGTATCTAAAATGGGTAAAGGATGGGCTGCCTTCACAGTGGAAGATTACGGAGATAGTTTTGAATTTAGAATTTTCGGAGAAGAATACTTACGATTCAAGCACTTTTTAGTACCAAACTCCTTTGTTTTTGTAAAAACTATGGTGAAGCCTGGATGGACGAACAAGGAAGGTGTAAAAGGAGATCCAAGAGTTTCATTTACGGAGTTTACACTCCTTCAAGATATTATGGATAAGCTCTGTAAGAAAATCACCATCACCATGCCTTTAAATGAAATTAAAGAAGAAACCATAAAAGATTTACAGCATTTATTTGCCACAAATAAAGGTTCACAAAGTTTACACTTTACCATTTGGGATGCTGAGGAAAAAATAGAACTCAGTTTACCGAGTAGAACCACCAAAGTGAAAATCTCTAATAAGTTCCTTGTTTCTTTAGATGAACAATTCATTAATTATAAACTAAATTAAAGTATGCTCTCAGAATTTAACAACAGTCTAGATCTTTTAAATACTGTTTCTGAGCAAGACTTATACCAAGAACTTATATTACAATTAAACAAAGATTTTTCTTTAGTTGGATTAGATTATACTTTTTCAAAAGATCAAACACCTATTCAACTAAAGGAAAACCTAATTGTAATTGTAGAAAACCTCATCAATACGGACTTCAACACCTATTTGAATCTATTATATAGGATTGATATTTCTGAAAAGAAAATAGCTTACTCAAACACTAATAATATGACTGAATACTTCGAAAAAGTCTCGTTCGAAATCCTTAAAAGGATTTGGAAAAAGGTTTGGTTTAGGAAACAGTTTTCGTAGAAGCTTGTTTAATAGGCGATCATGCGATGAAAAAAAATTAAAATTAAAAAACAGCCAATCCAACAAAAAAAACCTTAATATCAGATACTTATAACCACATTGCAAATCATCTGTTTTTAAATATAATAGGATTAATTGATAAAAATGAATCTTTATTAGACCATTTTTAAATTCCTCCAATTTATTCAGTTTTACTGGATATAGGAGTGGCTAAAAATTGTAATTATGAAATCAAAAGAAACATCACTTAAAAAAGTTAAAGAAAGACTATCTAGACTTACAGATGATCAACTATTAGAAATAATAAACTCTAATTCACCTCGTCATACGTCTGAAAAATTTCTATCAAAAAAAGAGTTGGAAATAAGAGAATATCTGAGATATAATAAGAAACACAAAGATCAAATTTCAGAAAACAAGTCAAAGCCTACTAAATTGTTTATCCCATTTTATAAAAGATTTGATTTAAAAATTATTTTTGAAAATCTATTTTTTGTTTTACTAACAATATCCTTCGGATCGCTAATTACATATTTTACAATATATTATATTCCCGAACCCGATTATTCTCAATACGATACTCCTACCTCTGCCATAATTCAAAACATTACAGAGAATAATGGTTTTTCTCATGGAGCTTCAGGAACATCTTTAATAACAAATTCTTTTAACGTAATATACAACTATGAAGTAAATCAAAAATACTATTCCGATACCTGTATAATTTTAAACAAACTTGTAAATGCTAAATTTCTCAAAGAGCTCAATAGTAAATTAAGGAACGGAACAATTCCAATCTTATACGAAAGTAAAAGACCTAAAGAGAGCATTATAGATCGCAGAAAATTTAACTAATTTTGAATTTATATCCTTATCGTTTTCCCTTCTTTTCCATACTCTCTTTTAATTCCTTCTAAAATGAACTCTTTTTGAATTTTATCATGACTTGCATGGATTGTTTTTAGGCAAGCATATTGTACAATATTGATAATGTTTGCGCCTGTAATTCCGTATTTCTTGGCTAATTCTGGAATAGAAACAGACTCTTCAACTTCAATTCCTGTTGGTAAACTCTTTTCCCAAAGCTTGATTCTTTCATCATACGACGGAGCTTCAAATTCTATAATGCTATTAAACCTTCGAGTAAACGCAGTATCAATATTGTTTTTGAAATTCGAAGCTAAAATAACCAAGCCAGCATGTCCTTCAATTCTTTGTAAAAGATAGGATACTTCTTGGTTTGCGTATTTATCATGTGCATCTCTTACATTAGTTCGTTTTCCAAAAATAGCATCGGCTTCATCAAAAAACAGAATCCAGTCTTTATTCTCTGCTTTATCAAATAATTTTGAAAGATTTTTTTCTGTTTCTCCAATGTATTTAGAAACTACCATTGATAAATCTACTCGATATACATCTCTCTTAGTATACTTCCCGAGCAAACCAGCTGTTAAAGTTTTACCGGTTCCTGGAGGTCCCCAGAACAACACACGATACCCTGGTTTTATTTTACCTTTCATATTCCATTGATTCAAGAGAACTTCGTTGCATTGCAACCAAGCTTCTATCTCCTTAACTTCTTGTAGTGTTGATGATTTTAAAACTAAGTCATTCCAACTAAGAGATGTATCAATTAAACTAGCAGGAAACGAAGGACTCAATTCTGGTTTTACTGTTTCTCCTAATAAAATTTTACTTTTATATTCTTCATCTATCAAAAGCTTACCACTCATTTCCGGCTCTCCTAAAGGAATTCTCTCAATATCTACGATTCCATTATTGATAACAAAAGAATCATTAAGAACATAAGAAATTCCTTGTAATCTATCCTTTAAACTATTTCCATACAAAATGTATAAAGCCGTTTCAACGGTTGGTAAAATACCTCTATGGTTTTTTCCCTTTACTCCTCCAAACTCAGGAAACTCGCCACCATTTGGCAAAAACGAAACAATAATGTCATTGATAAAGTTTGGTGAAATATGAGGTATTAATGCTAACAGTAAAATAACTGTATCTTCTTGAGATAAATTATTCTCAATAATGAATTTATCAATGTAAGTTTCTCCTTTTCGATATTCAAAAATAGGTTGTTCAGCCCCCCCTTCTCCAAACTCTTTATCAAGACGGTATTTTATTACTTCTGATAAAAAATTAAAAAAGTAATTTTCTTTTTCATTAATGTTATTGGGTGATATTATCGTAAGATGCTCTTGCATTTGCCAACTAAACTTTTAGTAATTTTTTATTTAAACTAACGAATCTATAGAGAATACATCTATTTTCGATTTATGAAAATTGCGTATCCTTTTCATCACGGCAATGCCATTTCTTGATCCCGCTTGGTTCGTATTCCCTTCAACTGTTTGAATAGTGTCTCCTTCTATTTCTGTGATAATTCCGGTATGAACCCAATCGAATTTTGATTTTTGAATTAAGAAAATATCTCCTGGTTTCATAAACGAAGGTTTCTTTCTTAATTGTTGATATCTATGTAAAGAGCCTTCTTGAACTCCTTTTTGACCAACAGTATCACAACTATAGGTTAATGGCATCAACTTCGTAAAATCCTTTCCCAATGCAGAAGCAGCTTGGTCAATAATTGTTTGTACAAATCCCATACACCAAAACCAAATACTTCCATCGTTTCCATCCATATAACTTCGTACCCAGGGTCCACTATTCCACTCTCCATTAATTTGTAATTCTAAAGGCTGTTGATTTAAATGTAAATGAGCAGCTTCCAAAACCATATCTCTTAAATTATTCGCTTGCAAAGGTGTTTCAAAAGCATTGACCATTCCTTGAGTTAGGACTGAAAAAACCTCCTGATCTACAATTCCTGTAGCTAATAATCCATTGTGATTTTGAAAAATCTTTACAGCTCTTTCGGTTGCTGGACCAAAGGAGCCGTCAATTGAAGTAGCTGTTCCACTTGTCGGGTGTTGAGTTCCGTATAAAGTAAGCCAAGATTGAATTTTTATTACTTCATTTCGTCTATTGTTTGCTCCATTTCTCTGTTGAGTTCCTTTTAGGACTAGTTCTTTTTTGTATGCCGTTTTTTTCATGATTAGTTAGTTTGTAGTTCAATGTTTTCTTTATGAGACAAGCAAGTTACTAGTTTATTCCTTACAAAGACTAGGGGATTTACCTGTTCTTACCTGGTGGTTTTGACGAGATTAATGAAAATACTTTTCATATGCATTTTGTAATTTACTATCATACCTATTTTCTTTATAGCCTGGTCCATTGTAGGCACGAGCAAAATTTGCCCAGTTTTTATCTCTTAACCAATCGATTAGTTTCTTTCCTTTAAAATAGTTGACACCAATAAACTTACCAAAGGCTTTTAAATGCTCTCTTTCATGGTCATACATCTTAGAAACAAAATCGTCTATAGAATCATATCCTAAACTTTTATAATGGTATCCCATGATTTGAAAAGCACCCCAAGATGCCGAACAATATGCTGCTTCTCTTACATCTTCAGAATTTAAAAGTTCTGCTGCTTTTTCTAAACGAGAATATTCTTTTTCACCTCCGATATAGTATTTTCGCGTCCACTTTTTATAGAGTACATCTTTACTTTCCTCACTAAGTAGGCTTTCAGGTGAAACACCTCTTTTTTCTAGTTGTCTCCAAAAGACATGCCCCTCGAAAAGAATAACAGGTTTTCCATAAACGAAAAATCCTTTCCCCCTACTTTCTACTTCATTTACCGCTTTAACAACAGCCAACTCCAAATTATTCTCACTGGCGAAATCTATTAAATCCTGTTCCGACAAAAACTTGTCATTAAACTTCGGTAATAACTGTTCTTTTTCAATAACTTTAGACCAAGTTTTTGGTCCCACTAGACCGTCAACGACCAAGTTGTTTTTTAATTGAAACTCTCTTACTGCTTTATCCGTGTCTTTTCCAAAATATTCCGAAACATTAAGTTTATAACCTAATTTGACCAATATTTCTTCCAAAATATAAACTGATGGTCCTCGTGATCGATATTTTAGTATGCGCATGTCTTGTAGTTTTTTTAGGATTTTAAAATACTCTTTCTCTTTGAATATCTAAGATAATTCATACAAATCACTATTAGGCTCTGAACTGCTTTTAGAAATATCTTTTCGTTATGAATTCCTGTTAAGTAAAGACAGAAATACTTTTCTATTTTTTTAGTATATCTATATTTTTTTAAACTATTTTGCTATTATTTAACTCAGAAAAGGATTCCCTTTTAAATGAAATATTCCTTTTTCAAAATAATTTAAATATTGTGGCTTTTCATCAAAAATATTATTTTCTAAGATTATATATTGAATGTTTTTTAACTGTTCTTTAGATGGTATCTCTGTTTCACAAAATTCAACTAAATGATTATCTGAAAAATCTACCCCTTCAATATTCTGAGGTAAATCATATATTTTTTCAATTTCGTTATTAATAATCTTAAGAAACTTTAAAGCTTTATTTGATTTCCAAATACCTCTTGGTATTTCTTGAATAAAATTATCATTTAGTTCGCAATGCTCTAAATACAAAAGCGAGCTAATTTCTTTAGGAAAATTACTTAAATTGCACTGATACAATTTTAAAGATTTTAATTTTTTTAATACGCTTAAATTTTTGGTGTCCAAAATAGTTTCTTCGCAAATCTCCAAATACTCAATTTTTTTTAATTTCTTTAACTCTAAAGGTATTTCTTTTAATCCGCACCTCTTCAATATTAGTGATCTCAAACATTTTGCATGATGCAATTTATTAGAAAAAACATTAAAATCTATTCCTACAATTTCTATCGATGAGACCTTTTCAAAATATGATAGATTAGATAGTATCTGGACAGAGTTTTCATCTATTTCTAAGCGATTTTTTATCATTATCTTCTTCTTTACTCCCTTAAAGTTTTGAGTTTTATATTCTTCCTCTAAGTTTTTTTCTCTTGGATAAACCACACTATTATATAGTAAATAAAATTCACATACCGTCTCTAGAGCTGTTCCTTGACTACCTTCCAACCAATCCCAAAAAGTTAATTGATTGATATTTATACTAACACTTTTTAACGGATTCCCTTCTAAATAAAAACGTTGTATATTTTCCATACCTTTTATTTTCTCAGGAATTTTTTCTATTCGATTCTCTTTTAAAGACAGTTCTTTTAAATTAGAAAGCTTCATAATTGATTCAGAAACCTCATGTATTTGATTGTTATCCAAACGAATTGTTTGAAGAATAGAAGTATCAAGATTGTCAGGAAGAATACTTTCTTTCAAAACTCCAAATAAAAACTCAATGCATTTTAGTTTTGGTAATAAGCACAATTCTTCAGGAATCACTTCAAAATCAGTTTTCAAAAACTTAACACTATCCACATTTCGATAGTACTTTATTTTAGAAAGAACACTACTTAAAGATTTACCAGTAATAATTAGCTCCTTTTTTGTGTTAATTTGATAAATGAGTTCTTCTAAAGGCAAAAAACTATTACCTTCAATAAAACTTTCAAGCATCATAATATCTCCCAAAAAGGTTTTATAATCTTCTGATGTTTTATCTACCTCGTTCAGTCCTTCTTTGATTTCATCCAATTTTTCACTAAAAAGTTTATCACTTAACATAAGTAAATAATTATTAATCATTATTGTAAATATTGTTTCTTAATGCACCACTTCTGAAAAATTCATCAAAACTTGGATACCTAGCAATCTTTTCTTTTTTTCCTACCTTTCTTACAGTTAAAACAACAGGACTTTCTTTATTATTTTCATAGAATTCTCTACTCCAATCCGTATCTGACCAGTTAGATCTAAAATCATCTCTATTAAAAGTTTGTGAACCAACTTTAATTAAATATACGTCTTCTTTCTTAACAAACTCATGTATTAACTTAATAAGTTTAATATCTTCTTTATACGCTTTTTGCCAAGCCAATGCATACACAGAAGGTATATTACCTAAATGTCCTGTTTCTGTAGTATTCAGTCCTCTTTCTTTTCTACTTTCAACTTCTTCATAAATAGCTTCCGCCAACTTAGCATCTACACCATTTTCTAGCATTGCATCTAAGTCATCAATTGGCGCAGCATCAATTTGATCAACATTATCATCTGAAATAACATAATCACCTATACTTTCAATATTATTTGTAACAGTTTCAGCAGTTACTTTGGCTAACTTTTTCTCCGGTGGTAGTGCACCCATCGCAGTAGTATCGAGCTCGTTTCCGTCTTTATCAGTATTGTATGCCCATAATGTAATTGTTTTAGGCACCACCTCTTTTTCTGCCGCTATAATTTTCTTAGCCTTGTTTTTCTTATCATCGGACCAACTTGTCTGAGCATCTACATCGGCATCAGTAGGGGTTGAAATACCATATTGAACCGTAACTTTATAATAAACAACCGCTCCTTTGAATACTGCCTTTTTTATTTTCTCTTCGTAGTTATCGCTATGATCTTTATTTGCTCCCCTTGTTAAAGGTGTTAAATTTTTACCTTCTCCAGGACCATGAAGATTATCATTTAATAAATGCCCAAGAATATAATAACTTCCTTTTTTCTTCGTCCTTGTTCTTCTTAAAAGTAAATCCTTCCATTTCTTACCTACACTATTCGGGTTTGGACCTGAGCCTGAAGGACCTTTAAAAGTTAATGGTTTAACCGTCATTGAACTCGCAAAACCTTTAAATTTTGTTCCGTAACTTACTTTTGCTGTTTCTGGGATTTCATCATTCCCAGGCTCTAACATTAATGCATCCATTAAAGCTTTTGTATCCTTTTTTAAAGCCCTTAGATCTTTTTGTAAAGCCTCAATTTTATCTTTATCTTGTGTTTTATCTTTTTTGAGTTTTCTTAAATTATTTATCTTCGTTTTTATTTCTGTGTACTTGGTTCTTGCTTCGTTTAACAATCTTAAAATTATTTTATCCCTATCTCCTTCATCACTTTGTGTATCAGATTTTTCTTTTTTTAGTTCATTATACTTATTTTGTGCATTTGTTAAGAAAATTTCATAATCTGTTAATTTAGATGCCACCATTACTTTAGGGTTATCGGGACCTCCCTTTAATAACAGATTATGTTGATGACCATCTTTTGTTTTAAAACCAAATTTAGATTTCCACCATGTCAAAAGTTTCTTAGCAACTCCCTTAACCTTAGCCTTTCCTTTCTTAACAAGTTTCTTAAACGCTTTTTTTGCTTTTTTAATAATCTTGTTAATTGCCTTATCAATTTTCTTACGAACCTTTTTAATAATCTTTTGAATCTTAGAAGTCAGTCCTGTGATTCCTAGTAAAGAGGCTAAGAATCCTATTAATACAGGTATTGCTTTTGCTAATGCAGTTTCAATTCCTTTGGCAACGGCTTTTACATTTCCAGCGGCTAGAGCTTTGATACTATTAATAAAGGCATTTACCAATTCAAATATTTGTGCAGCGCGCTCAACAAAGAACTTCACAATATCAATAATCATCATAGCTGCTTTTACAAAAGCCCCTGCTGGACTCAACAATCCAAGTATCCATTTAATACCGGCCTCTACGACTTTGGTAATGATCATATCTCGGATAGCATCCATTACCATTTCCTTCAAGTTACTAAACTGATCTTTGATATATTGCCACAGTCCTTCAACTCCATCTTTTCTTACTATTTGGAAAATTTCTACAGCCTTTTCCATTCCAGCAACAACAGGTTCTCCTAATAGCTTAACGGCTTTGCTTCGGAAATAATCCCAAGTAAGTCCTAGCATTTGAGTTACCAAACTAAAGATACCTGAAAGACTGAATAAGTTATCTGGAAGTGTAATTCCTACATTGCCAAGTGAACCAGTTAACCATTCGATTAGCCCCTTGATCATGTGTTGTTTAATATTTGCTCCAAAGTCTAAGAAACCTTGTTTTACTCCACTAATTAAATTACTTAAGAATCCAATAGGATCTGATATAATAGCTCCAATAGCACTAACCGCAGCGGCCAATAGATTCACTAACATATCTTTTATCTTCAGAATAGTTTTGATCACTCCGGCCAAAGCGTTAAATGCTGCTCCAATCCAACCAGCACTTACTTTTTCTTTAATTTCATCAAACTTCTCCTGAAGAGAATCTACATTCTCTTTATATGATTGTGCTAAATCCGCTGCTAACTCCTCTTGTTTTTCATAAACAGTATCTTCTAAATCGGCATATTGATCATTGAAATCATTGAAAGCATCTTCTGCCAGTTTTTTCTGAGACTCATCTAGGCTATCAAACTTTTCTTTTGATTTTTTCTTTCCTTCTGCAATGGCGTCTAAAGCTCCATTCAATCCATTAGCTATGATTACTGAAATATCATCGAGTACTTTATTCATAGTTGACACAAACTTTCGTTTTTCAACTCTAAACAATCTATCTATTGCCTCAGTATCCTCTCCAAAAAGCCAGTCATCTATTACAGTCCATCCATAAATTTCACCCAATCCATCTTCAACATTTTTCTCAAACGTCTTTTGAGCAGACTCGGCTTCTTCACTGAACTTCTTATCAACACTTTCAGATAATTTTTCTAAGCTATCTGTAACTGTTTTTTTCGTCGCCTCATAAATCTTTTCAAATTCAGCATATATTTTTTCTTGTTCTGTTTTATCACTAGTTTTATTCTCTCCTTGGCTTGCTAAAACATTGTTCTCCGATAATAACTTAGCCGCCTGCATTTGATCAAGTCCGTCCTTACTCGTTCCTGTTGCTACTTTTTTAGCCACGGCTAATTGAGCCTGCTCTTTTTTACGATACTTAACAGGTGCTAACTTCGCTTCTTTTTGTGCAGTATTTTTCTCTTCAAGAGCTCCTGTAAACTTAGGCTCATTTGATTTTGCCAATTGATCATCAGTAACCTCATTTTCCACCATATAGTCATCTAAAGACTGACTTTCTTTTTCCATGGAAATTTCCTGAGAAGTTTTTGGTTTTGGAATGGCTGCCTTTGAATTTAATGGCGCTGGTGGTTTCCCCGGTGCTGCGGGAGGTAAAGGCTTGGCTTCTTGAGTTGGTTGACCAGTTGCCGGTGCTGGTTTATCCGCCTCACTCTTCATAGGACCAGCTAACTTATCACTTTCAGCTGTTACCTGACCTGAAATGTTATCCTTAATCTTGTTAATTGGTTTCTCATCTCTGAATTTTTTGGCTTCATCAGAATTCTTGGGCAGCTCTTTTTCTAAATCATCTAAATTCTTTTGAAGCATTTTCTTAAACCCTTCTGGCGTAAATGGCTCGCGATTCTTCTCTGCTTCTGAAGTAGAATTCATAGCTTCTGAGTGAGCCGCTTGATCATTTTTCTTTGATTGGGTTGCTGGTGAAGCATGACCAGCTTCTTTCTGTTCTGAAACCTTTGTGTCAGGTTCAGGATGTTGTGACTTTTCTTCTTTTACTTTTTCAGTTTGCTTAATTTGCTCTTGAAAAGCAGGATCATCTTCTGGTCTTGTTGGTGCTTTTGGTATTTGCTGTTCTTCTTTCCCTACCTCTTCTTTTTTCTCTTTTTGAGTTTCTTTGTCTTTATTATCTTTCGCGTCTTTCTTTACTTCATTCTTGTTAGGAGAGGCTTCTTTCTTAGGAGCAGCAATAGGAGTATCTCCTTTTTTTGGAGCCGCTACTGCAGGTAATTCTGAACTACTATTTTTTGTTTCGTTTTTTTGATTTTCTTTTTGCTTTCCTTCTTCTTTTTCAGGTAACTTATCCCCTGAATTCTTTTTATCTATTGGCACTTTAGGAGCAAAAAAGGTATTCTGATTTTGCGTATTTTCTTTCGCTTTTTCAACTTTTTGAGTTGCCTCTTCTTTTTTATCATCAGATTTAACCACCTTCATTTTTGGCTGAATAAAATTCGAATTCGCCAAACCAGTATTTGGTGAAGGTTTTACTATATTTTTCTTTGCTGTAAACATCTCTTATTCCTCTTTTATAAGATTGAGTATTACTTTCATCCCAGCGCTAAAATCATGAATTGAACCATGAATTTCTTTACCATTATCAACGACTTTACCCGTAAATTTCCCTGAAGTTCCTAAATAAGTTGTGTATGGAATGTCAATATTTTTTTGTTTAACACTGCCAGTCCCAGTGGCTGTGCTAATCCATTGTCCATACATCAAAGAGTATTCTGTAAAACTTATATTGCCACTAGAGTTGGACTCAATATAGTATTTACCATTTCGATTGTCTTTATTCCACCAATATCCTGATAAGACTAAAGGTTCTTCTTTCTTTATCTTTTTCTCAGAAACTATCGTTTTTATTACTTTTTCTTTTTCATCAATTACCTTCTTCTTTTCAGGAATCTCTATTTCTATTTTCGACTCTTCTTTTTTGTCTTTTTTCAGATTTAAAAAACCTACATTATGCAATACTGTAATCACTCCTCCTATAGCGGTAAGTAATCCAGTAATGGCAATAATTGTTGCAGTAAATTTTGTTTTAGCTGAATCTGACATCTTTCTATTTTTCTATTTTAGGAATTGGCGGAATTAAACTTTCATCAATCAAAGAAGGATCTTTTTCGATCTCCTTTAAAGTGTCAGGATCTAGATAAATTCCTTTGGCGTGTGCCGCATAATTTTGCAACCCCTCAATCATTGTGGTTCCATAAAACTCAAATATTTCTGCTACAGCTTCGTTTCCTTCGTCATACTTTGAGGTAAAGTTTCCTTCTAAACCTTCTCCTGGTTCCATATTATTGACTACGTTTCCTTGATCATCTTTAATAGCATCTATATCGTCAAGCGCATCTCCGTAGTGTGTAAACTCATTGATAAGAACTTGATTTAAGCTTATGCTAATTGCATTCTTTTGTTCTGCAGTTGACTTTGGGTTGGACATAATTTCTTCATATTTCTCAACCAATCGGTAGTCAAGTTTGATCGTGTTTCCTTGATAAAAATATTCGCCATGTTGGTCAGGATTCGGGAATTCAACAAGTTCTATTTTAGGACCATTCCCTTTCTCAAAATCCGTAGTTTCTTTTATCTTTTCTTCTGTTAATATTCCTACAGAGTTTTTCAATAACGCTTTCTTTATTTTTTCACTTCCTGTTAAATACTCACCAAAATGACTTGTCATGTATTTGTAGAAATACGGAAACGCTGTCTTGTACTTTTTAAGTTGGTTTTTGTCCTTGTTTTCAGAACCTGGGACTACCGATTTTCTTTGAACAGGGAGTTCGGTCATTCCTTTTTGCTGAATGGTATGCGTTAACTCATGCGCTAACAAATGTTTTCCCACCGTAGTACCTGGATTGTACTTCCCTTTATTGAAATAGATATCGTTTCCATGAGTAAACGCTTGTGCACCTATATCGGCACTCATTCTTTGTGCCTCACTATCAGTATGTATTTTTACATTTGAAAAATCGGCTCCGAACCCAGACTCCATTTCACGTTTAGTTCTTGCATCCATTTTTGAACCTCCAGTACCTCTTTTCAATTTTCCTTCAATAGCTCCTACTCCGGCATTTCCTGCTTTTTTCGTTTGAACTTCTTCCTCTTCTTGTTGCTGTACTCCTTCATCCTCTTCCATTTTCTGAACAGACTCCTCTTCTTCTTGTTTTTGAACTGCTTCTTCCTCCTCCATTTTCTGAACTGACTCTTCCTCTTCTTGTTTTTGAACTGCTTCTTCCTCCTCCATTTTCTGAACTGACTCTTCCTCTTCAGTTTTTTGTTGAACCGATTCCTCTTCTCCCATTTCTTTCTTTTGCACCCACGGAGTTACTTCCGAAGCTAATGGTTTTTGTTGTACCTCATCTTCAGCTTCTTTTTTGAAAACAGTGGTATCGGAGCTATCGGGTTTATTAACTACTTTGTCTGCCATTTTATCTGCTTCAACCTCATATTTATCTCCTGGCTTACCAGTTTTTAACTTAGGTTGAATAAAAGACGACTTCTTTTTACTGGGTGTAGAAGGTCCGTTTGTTTTTTTATCTTTTAAAAACATTTTGAGCTAGTTTGGTTCGTTTTTACTTTTCACTACATCTTCAATCACTAAAAGCATAATGCCATGGAATTATCATAACTATACTTATCCACTTCATTTTTAACTTGATGATACCAATACGGGAATATCTTTTCTAACCTTTCTTCGATTAAATTACTAACATTCTCTTCGTATTTTTTTACTCCAAACAAGTGGCTAAATCCAATATTCTTTGCATTCTTTGCTTGTTCGTACATATCTTTACCTTTAAGTAAAAGGTTAGGTTTAACTTGTAAATAATCTAGTAAACATGCGAGCGTATATTGTTCTATGACAATGCAAGGTTCATATCCATTTTGTTTGAATGCCCGATAATTTTGCTTGTATAATTTAAACAGTTCTTCAACTTGATTATAACTTTCAATATACTTGTCTCTAAGTTCCAAATCTTGAAATCCAACTACTCCACAACTATATGATGTTCCAAGATCATTATTCCAAAAACTAAGATGTTTCATATATTTATTGAAAAACTTCAATTGAGGTTTATAATGTCCTTTGTAACTAAATTCCTGACGCTCAATAATAATTTGAGAAAAATCAAAGTCAATATTATTACTCAAAAAAACATCAGTATCCAGATGTACAAAAGGAGTATTCTGACACTCAATTGCAGCCATTTTTACCTTCATCCATAAATCAGGATCCGAATCGTGAGAAATCAATGTTACTTTACACGGCAGCATGTACAAAAACTTATAAGCGGTTTCATCAACAAACAATTCAATCTCTGGATACCACATATGGCTCTGCAATACACTCAAACTCGTCATATAGATAGTTTCTTTTAATCGATTTCCCATATGCCATCGGTTATTTATCAATGGATAGGTATCAAGACTGTATATTATTTTAGGCTGCTGTTTCATTTCTCACATATTTAATTAACTATCTTGTTAAAGCACATCTCAATGGAACATTCTCCGTTTTCGTGAATAAATCATGATATACTGCGTTGTACAAAGAGGCTTTTATACTGTGCTTATACAATCGTTTCCATTCATATCGTTCCCTCTGCATTGTCGAAGTTTGATTTCCTATTTCTCTATTGTGGAATCTTCTCATTCGATTAAAGCCGGCATGCATTACTTTTTCACCCAACAGATATGAATGTTCTACTTCTAAATGGCGAAACCCTTTTTTAAAAAAATCAAAATGAACACTTTTACCTCCTATTGGAATGTTCACCACAATCACCTCATTCTCTTCGCTGCTATAGAATCTATTCCTATATTTTTTATATCCATAATTATTAAGAAAAGGAGCTATATCATTTTCATTTTCGAAGGCTATATCAATATCATTGACCATTAAATGGTACTGTTTCCTCAGGTTAATATAATCTGCTATTCCTCCTATAAATACGATCTTTTTCATATCTATTTGATCAAAAACGCTTCTTAGAACCTGCTTTTGCTCCCTAAAAATCAAACGATTGTCAATATTTATATAAGTATTCTTCATTATCAGTTATCAGTTATCAGTTATCAGTTTATAAAGTATTATTTGAGGTAAACGTGAAGTCAATTATTTTAAATAACTACCAACTACTTTTACCTATATCATCTCGTTTTTAGCTTTTTACTTTCATCTTTTATCCTATCAGCTTGAGGCTTTAAACCTTAGACATTAGACTTCTACCATTCAACTTGAATCATTGTAGTTAACCATGGTAATTTTACCATCGACATATTCCAATTGATTTTATTCAATAAAAGATCCTGTGGTTTTCTCTCTATTTTTAAGGAAACCGTTTTCTTACCTGTTGTTAGCTTTCCATTTCTATTGAAAAACTCGTATCTCAATAAATCGATAGATGCATTATTCATTTTCTCCCAATTTGATAAAACCGCCTGAATCATATTCTCTGCCTCTTGTTTATCTTCTTCAGATAAATAAATGAACCGATTGATAGGTTGATCTGGAGATATTCCACAGATGATTTTTTCAAAAACCATATTGCTTTCCAAATCCTGCTCTTTTCCAGTAGCTACAAAATGGATAAGGTGTATTGCTTTTTCAGGATTTGTTATTTTTTGAGTTTCTTCATCATAAAGTTCTCTATTGATCAATAAGAATTTTAAAAATGGATGAGTTAAAATGACTCCTGCGTTTTCGACATACATTTCAGGTTTTAATTCTAAGTTTAAAATTGAAGATTCATGATTCTCTGAACCGAAGATTCCTTGCTCTATCTGAAAAAGCTCTTCATTTTTTAAGACTATCTTATCAGTACTCGACCCCTGATTTGTTTCGTGCTTTTTAGTATCTTTTCCCTGTACCACTTCTTTCAAGTGTTTTTCCGTTTTTATACGAGATTGAATCGAATCTCTTGGTTCTTCAGAAGCCGCTTCTTTTTTATCATCTTCACCTCCCTCATTCTTGCCATTTTTATTTTTAAAAGGATTTATTTTCTGCAGAAAGCTTGAGCTTTGATTTACTTCCTTTGGAAGCATTTCCGAGACTAACTCTTTATCAGAACCAAAAAACTCTAACAGGTCAATATCTCGTTCATCATTTTCTAAAAACTGAATCAAACTCCTTTTAATTTCTTGATTCAATTCATTTATCAAAGCGATTAATCTTGCGAATCTATTTTGTTCTGTTTCTTTATCTTTTCGAAGAAGGCTTTTGTTTTCTATGACTATCGAATCAAGGGTTTCCACCAATTTATTTAACTCAAAAAGAGAGATCTGAAATTTCTCATCACTAAAATTTCTCTCTAGTTTCATTGGAGTAAAATAAGGGCCCCATTCTTCAATTAGTAACTTTTTTATTCCATTTAAGGTAATAGCTACATTTTCTTTCTTAAGTATTGACAACTCTTTATCGAACTCGCTCATAAAAGCTCCATAGGCTTTCAACTTATGGACAATCCCGTTAATCTCATTCTCGGAAACATTCGAATTCAACTCCTTTTCTTCACCAGCATTTTCTACTGCAGATCTGGTTTCTTCTATATTATTTTCACCAGAATTGGTTTTATCTAAAACAGTATCCTGTTTACTCTTAACAGCTTTGTCTTGGAATGACAACTCAGTCTTATTTTCTTCCTTATTTTCCAGCTTAATTTTCCTTTCAATTCCTTTCAATTCCTTTTGAAGCTTGTTGATTTCTTCAGGAATTTGCACTAAAGCATCCATAGATTGTTCCGTGGTTAGAATTCTATCTATCAAATAAAGTTTTAGTCTACTCTTTTTCGAATCAATGTTCTTTACTTCATCATAAAACCTTAAAGACGTATCGTTCGACAACTTTAACAACTGGTTTACAGAATCATTGCTATACTGTTCAAGCTTTACTGCTTCTAGCTCTTGAATCAAAAATCTATGAAGAAACACCTTCAATTTCTCTCGAAGACTAACAATTCCCTTTGCATTAACATACTCGGACAACAAAATGTCCCAAACCAAAAAACGTTGCTTAACATCCGTAACTTTTTCAATAATGTGAGTATAGATTTTCTCTACTTTATCAGAAGTTATTCCTGAACTCGTCTTTTCCTGAATGTCTTTATTGAACCTTAAAACCGTTTTTAAAAGAAAATCATTATCAAATTGTTTGATGAAACGTTCTTTTACTTCAATGCTCTGTAAATATGCTGGTTTTACAAACTCAAGAAATTCTTCACTTTTAAAATTTGTTAGATTTTTTAACTCCCACCATGGAGATGCACCTGTTCTTAAAAACTCTTTAAATAATTGCTCCTTATTTTTACTAGAACTAATCAAAACGGGCTCATCAAAACTATTTTCTTGTAATAAGTCCTTTTCGATAGTTTTTTCAACACGTTGTTCAACTTTTGTCACAACATCCAACTCAATCCCTCTAAAGTTATTAGACTTATCTATAGAAACATCAACTTCTAGATGAGGTATTCTAACTTGAAACCCTTCTGTTTTCGCAGAAACTTCAGTTAACTTGGTATCTAACAGTGGTAAAATTTTATCCTTTAAATACTCCAAGAAAGAATCTTTAAACTGATTTCCACTTGATAGAGAATCGGTATCAACCTCTACAAAAACTTTATGAATGATATGTGAATTATCTAATACCAAAATTTAAACTGCTTAAACTTTTATTAACCGAACTTGTTATTCTTGTTTGATCACATTCTTCTCTAACCCTGATTAAAAACGGTTTTAGAATGTTTTCTCTATCTATATCAAAATCGTTTTGAGCTGCTGCTACTAAGAAATTTTGTAAAGTTCCCTCTAGGTCTGCTATTGCTTCGAAATTGAATCCTTCTCTCTTTCCTGCACAACACCATAGTAAATAGAATAACGTGGTATAGGCTCTTCCTAAGAAACTTAAAGCCAATTTATCCTCTTCTGTTTCAATATTGATTGTTGCTCTTTCTAATTCTTGGAATTTTGTTAAACGTCCTTCAACTCCACCTCCAAAGAAGTTTACAAAATCAATGGTAATATTTGGATTTTGTTCTAGATTATCTCTAAGTGTTTCTAGTTTAGACAATGTACCTGAATAACTATTCCATAAACCAGCTATAATCCTTCCTAATTTATCTTCAAAATTAGGTATCAATGACTCATATTCGGCCCCTATAGTTTCAAGATAATTATTGATTTCATCTAAACACTTATCTCTCTTTATCGTTTTTTCTAACTTTTCACTAACTCCACAAATTTCAGTTACTGTCTGTAATGCAACCACAATTCCTTCTTCTGAATTTGGTATTTCACTCAATGGAATTACCATTCGATGTCGGGTAGTTTTTTCCGTTTCTATACCATTGATATTCCATAAATACGTGTCTGCATTGTCTGAGTTATTTACAAGTACTAAGTTTTCACCTTCAATGGTTACATCGAATCTAGGAACTGGAAGATCAGAAATACTGATAACCAAATTACTTGGAGTTCCATCAACAATAACTGTAACGCTAGATGAGGTTGTTAAACTTGGATTGAATCCCCATCGTCCTTCTACATTTACCACACCTTCACCATCCAATTCTACGATAGCATTAGGTGGTAAAATCACAAATGGGAGCACTTCATTTCTTGTTCTACAAAACTCTTTTGGCTCAATAGACACAGTTGTTTGTCTAGGTAATTCTACCACTATCGTATCAGAAAACTCACTGCGACAAGGCCCTGCTTTTGCTGTTACGGTGACTATAGGTCTAATAAGACCTCTTGACACAGTATACCTATGAGATATTCTAATTTCTGTCGTAGTTTTGGTTGGAGTTCCATCACCAAAATCCCAAGTGAATTCCGTTCCATCAATAGGAGGTGTTTGTGTTACTAAAAACGTCACCAACACAGTCTCTTCAATCGGTTCTCCAAGAGTTTCGACCATAAACTCAAAATTAGGTTTTGGTGAAACTGAAATTATACAATCGGTATCAAAACCATTCACAGTAAATTCAATAGGTTGGCCATGTAAATCAGGGCTCACTAATTTTGGGTCAAAGAAATAGCTTCCGTCTAACCTAACAACACCAGCATTGAGTTCACCGCTAACTATAGCTTCTACAACTCCTCCTCTTGGTTTAACATTAAACGGTAATGGAATTGTGTTATCATCAAAACAAACATGATCATCTGGAAGACTTAATTCCACTTCTGGAATTTCTAACAAAATATCTTCTGAAAACTGATTCGAACAACGATCTTTCTTTCCAAATAAACGAACCTTGAATCTAGCTTTGTTCTCTTCTAGCTTATAAGTATGAGAAACTACTATTTCCGATGATGTTAGCGGGTCAGATCCATCTCCAAAATTCCATGTATAATCAACGTCATCTTGATTTGGACTCGTAATTATCCTGAAAACTACCTTAATTTCTCTATCAGGTGTTGGTTCTGAAATGGTATCGACGATAAAGCTAAACTCAGGTCGTCGACTAACGATAATAGCACACTCCGTTTCAAAGTTGTTCACTGTAAATTTGATAGGTTTTCCATATAATTCCGAAGAAACCAATTTCGGATCAAAAACAAATTCACCTTGCTCATTATAAACCACACCTCCATTTAAGCCTTCTTCTACTTCCGCTTCGACATACCCTTTTTTAGGCATTACTGTAAATGGAATTGCAGGTGTATTTTCATCAAAACATAATTCTTTAACTGGTAAACTGAGTCCAATTAAGTTTTCATCGCAACATAAATAAGGAATTGAGAAATCTGCCACCACAGGTGTTAACACCTCGATTGGTTTTTCCACTTCCATTCCATCAAAATCGCCTGAAAGTGTTAAAGCTTTTGGATAATAATATGGATAACCATATCCATAAGGATAAGGGTAACCATCATATTCGCTATCAATATAAATTAAGATAAAGGTTCCTCCTGGTACTATTCCGGCCTTATGTTCATATCCATGATTTCTCTTTAAATACTGCTCAGTATACTGGTGCAAAAAGTCTTTACTTTGCTCTCTAGTAGCCTTTACTTTTAAAGCAACAATGTTAAAGCTTAAGTTATACTTAGAACGGATAGTTTGTAACTCCTTTACTACTTCTTTATAATTTTTTCCTTGATGCCCTTCAATTCTATAAAAATCGGCATCAATAGTTACCTCCAAAGGTCTTTTTTCATCTAGTAGTTGGGTGTGATAACTTCGATTCTTTCCTTGTTCATCTATTACTGTTTTTTCAATATCCCAAAGGTTTATAAGATGTTGACCTACATTATTATAAAAAGGAATTGCTTTTTTACTTAAAGCTCCTAATTCGTAAGAAGGTGTTACTCTTATATTGGTAAAATTGACATTGTAATTGAGTAGTAATTGTAAACTTCTTTTAAGCAGCGTATACAGTTTTACTTGTTGTAAATTCTGACTTTGATATAATAGTTTTAAGGTGGCTTCTAAATCAAAAACCTGTTCACGATTAAATTCATCTTCTATAAATCTTGGTGATGTAAACTTGGTGTATGTTTTTGTGCATTGCTTAAAAATAGGCGACTTGTAAAAATTATGTCTAAACACACCTGTTTTTTCTTCAGTGATTTTCCCAAGCATAATGTGCTTAGGGAACGCATTAATATCTGGCGTACAAGAAAGATGATACTCCACGCAATGGATTTCCTTCTTCAACTCATTGTAAGTATCAATAATATCTTTTAAAACATCGTATCTATATTGAAAATCGGGTGGAATATTCTCTCCATCACTAAATTGAAACAAAAATTTATAACGTTCTTCAAATGCGTTATACCAAGAAGCAAGGTTTAGTCCATAAAATAATTGTTGATATGCCTTTAAAGTTCGTCCTACAATTTCATTTCTAAAACTACCTTTGCTAAATACAGTTTTCAACTCTTCATAATCCGAAAAGTCTTGAGGCTGCATTAATACGCGATTCGCAATTAAATCAGGTAAACTCTTTAAAATGCTTGTTGATAAATTTGGTCGTTTACTAATGGTATCAAAACGCATTATCTTTTGAGCAACAGCACTTCTCACCAAAAGCACTTTCAAATTACTACTAACTTCAAGACCTTGGTTATCGCACGAAAGACTCACACATAGATCTTTTTTCTTATCATATTCTTCTAAATACAATAAAATAACAGCATCGTTTACAGGTATTTTTTGAAAATCTGATGAATCATCATCTCCTTGTCCATAATCAAGAAGTTCTTTTAACTCTTTCGTTTCCTCTGTTAAGGTTTTCGAACTATCTCTTTGATCTGAAGTAAATAATTCATAAATCTCTAATTGATCACCATTATCATAGAAATATTTTTGATAATCGGCTTCCTCGTTATTATGTGATCGATAAAACAAGTATTCATTTCCATTTCTAAGAAGCGTATTATCACCTTTTATATTTTCAAAGAACTTCACTAAGTCTCCATCTGTCGTAATTCCGGTACCTTGAGAAATAAATATCGAAGGTTTATGTTGGAAAAATTTCACTTCAAAACCACATAATAATCCAACTCCACTCAAAAGAATTCTGGATAGACGATCTTGATCATCAAAATAGTTTACTATTTCGTTTAGCTGCCCTTCGGTTAATACTTGATTTGGTGAAAATCGGCGGTAGTTTGTTGTTATATCTGAAAGTTTCGTAGCCATGATTCGTAATTTTAAAGTGATCCTAAGTTTGTTTTTCCTAAAATTATATTTCCGGATAATGATTCATTATCATCATCACTACAGTCAAATAATCTTCCGGTAGGATATACGTTTGAAAGTTTAGTTAGTTTATCTATAAATGTTTTCAGTTCTAATGGTGGCTGATCTTGATCAGTTTGTCCTTCTTCTGGTTCTTTCTGAATTTTTGCCTTTTCAAATAAATACTTTCGGTAGGCGTTTTCAAATTGCAAAAGGTCATTGTCTTCTTCATTTTGAACTTCATTATCTCGGTACCCTATCCAACATATTTTGGGTAAAATATGAGAGGGTAATGTTTCTTTAATAATCTTTTCCATGTAATTTCTGAAGTCGGTATTCATAAAACGAAATGTGTACCCTGGAATCACAATACTAACCCGATAAGAGTAAGGATCTGTTGGTTCACATTGATGACAGTCTTCTTTACTAATGGGTAAAAACAATTCTTTATCTACTATATCAGCAGTAACATCTGGTCTTAACAACATGTGTTCAACGACGAATAATCCTTCTTCTGAAAACTCGTTTTTTAAGAATTGAATTAATTGAAGAATAGAGTCTTTTAACTCATCTTGTTTTTCGTAATAATTGAATCTTTTTGCAATGATTCTGTCTGGATTGTGATGACTGGTTATTCTGGGATTTATAATATCGTATGAATACTTACCAGAGTCTGATTGATGTATCTGAATATTATCAATAACCAACTCATCATCTATGATTAAAGGATTTTCAAATACCTCTTTTATCTTTTCTTCTGAAGTTTGAATGATTTGTGATATCGCAAAGTAGATTTCTCTGTTGGCAGATGATAAATCATAATATTCATCAGTAGCCGATAAAATTATCTTATGATTATTATCTCGTAACCTCCAACGATATACTCTTTCGTTATCAGAGTTAATAAGTGTGTACGTTTCAACATTATGTTGCTGTGAAAGACTTCTTCTATTGTAATTTTTAATTCCTAATAATCTAGCAATCCTTTTCTGTGTTCCACTTACATTACTTGTGTTCCATAAGTTAATTTCTTCTTGCTTGTGCAAGTTTGCTGCATTTCCTCTATTAGTACTTGTTATTTTATAATCACTCAAGAAATCTTCTTTATTTCTCAATACCATTTCATCAGTACTCGCACCATAAATAGCGCGCATAATAAAAGTGTATTCAGAAAAACGCTCTGCAAATCTTGATAGTAAATGATCTAAAAGTGCATTCCTACGTTCAATATCATTGTCTTGTTTTTCAAACAAAGTTTGTGTTAGTGTACTATCACTATTTACATCATAATCCGTTACCAAGTCATTAAGCCCTTCTATGTCCTTAACAGCTTGTGTAAAATAGGTTTGAGTCAAATTTCCTTTTACTGAAAGTAAATCACTCACTTGTTCCAAGTGCTTGAAGTAACTTGCTAAAATTTGATCGAAAAAAGTCAAATAAGCCTTTAACTGCTTAGCTTGCGCAACGCGCTCAGTTGTTGGTGTATCAATTAAACCTTCTGGACCAATTCCATAGGTTAAAGGGAATTCACTTTGAATAGAAGTGTAATCTCTTAAGTTATATTTTTCACCTTCAGGTAGTGTAAAAGTTTTGTTTTCGCTCGCATTTACTCTTTTTTCTTCTTCCTCATCTTTTAACTCTTGTAAATACTCAGCAACTTTGGTTTTATTAATACTTAATGGTAATACTCCTTTGTTATAATTAAAAACACTTTTATCACATAACATTGGCTTCTGATAATCGCCCATGCACAACAACCAATCATCTAACATCGCAGCTTCTTGAGCACAATCACCCATAGCTATTTCTTTGATGTGTTTTACTCCTGGAATGGCCATGATCAGTTTGATAATATCTGATAATCGAACTTCATTTGTCAAATCGGCTTTCGCCAATTCTTCGTTCTCAATAAATCCGTTATCCAATATAGGTCCATCAAATATTTCAGTAGATCCATACCCTTTATCTAGCATTTGCTGGATAGAATAAAAGTTTACTGAAGGAGAAAAGTAGTTATCAATTGCATTCAAAATAAGTGCGTGAATTTTTTCCTCATCAGCTGTAGTTTCAACTTCTATATCAGCACAAATTTTAATAGGGTACTGGTTTATCGGTTTTATAGAAACTAAATCTTCGCATAAGTTTCTATTGGCATGAAAACGTCTTTTAATTTCATCATTTATATCATCTACAATCTCTTCTGTTCCGTCTTCATAATCTACATAAACATCATAGAGTCCCTTTAACCAAAAGTTATCTTTCAAATTGGTAGTTAAATGACTTGTATCTGCAGAATCATATGAAAGTTTTCCTTCTTTTAAGTCAGCAAATACTTGCTTTTCATGAACAGTCAACCAACAATTTTTTACCCCTTGAATATCAATAAACAATTTTCGATAATCATTTTCAGTAACGGGACTTGTTGGTAATACCTCTGAAGCTTTAAAAAACTGCTCATGAAAATCGCCAGAATTATTAGATGATAATACATCTTCAATAGGTAAATTAATTCTCATCCCTAAATCGGTAATTGCATAGGAGATTACTTCAAGGATGGTAATTCCTGGATCGTGAGAATTAAAATCAGTCCATAATTTACCACCAAGTTTTTCGATATACTCAATACCTATTTGCCTTAAATAGTAATAATCTAAGTCGTCCTTGGTACTGACATTTTTAGGAATACTTATATGTTGATTTAATATAGACATTGCTCTGATTCTTGAAGGTTAATTTGATGACATGTGGGAACATTAGTTGATATCGTATGCGTTTTTGAAGACACTAATATGTGTTTTGGACTCGATGGAGAAAGCTTTTTCTCAAACGTTAAATTCTCCAAAATAGATGTATCGCCTTCTGCCAACTTAATATCATCTTCCGTAGAAATTTTAGCTAGTTCTAAAGACACTAGATAATCCACATACGATAATTTTTCAACATAATCGATGACACTACTATTATTCAACTCTATTCCAAATTCAATACTCTCCGATTCATTAAAAGCCCATGGTGATAATAGCTTGGTAATATCTTCTTGTAGTTTCATTTTGTAGAAGTTTTCATCGAACTGAGGATAAAACTTCACCTTTACCTCAACATGAATTCTCTCATATTGCGCATTATCAACAAATGCTTCTACTTGCTTTCCATTTAAGGTATTTACATATTTTTCTATATCATTCAGTGTTGTTTGACTCAACCTTGGTTCATAAATATCAAATACATTTCTGTTGATGATATCTGGAATAACAATCACCAAAACATTCCCTGGCGACATAAATGATGTTTTTGAAGTATGATTTAAACACTTCACTCTGAACACTTCTGGAAACTCTTCCAATATTAGATGTTCATAATCCCAAAGATTAATCGCTCTATTTTTATGACGAAGTCTTTCGCTTACACGTTGGTAGTATTTCAAATCGGTTTCCTCTGGTCTTCCCCCAAAAGAATTAAATGGCTGCTGAATCCCTCTTACTTGAGGAATTCTAGTCACTAATTTTGAAATAGTTTCCGCTGTAAGTCCATTCTCTAAATGAGAAAGCTCATTGTTTTTATTTGAGAAAGTAGCTGTTGTGGCTTGGGCATACACTCCAAAAACCTTACAAACAGCATCGTAACTCTTGTGCATTTTAGCTCGTAACCAAACATAGTTTTCAGAAAACTTAGTATTTGTAGTCGTTGCTTGTTCTGGAATTTTAATTTGTACTATTCCTGACTTCAAAAAGTTATCTACCTCATTTACCAGTACCTCATCTTCTAATTTTTTCCAGTAATTATCGCATAACACAGACCAAGAAACACCTTGCTTTCCAACAAAAGTATCTACATTAGGATTTTCACTACCTTCTAAAACTTGTATTAGTAGCGACACCTGTTGCAATGGTTCTACATCTTTTATTCCAATATACAATTCACCACCATGACAATAATCAGGTACCAAGTAGCATGAAGTATTTTGGGCGATAATTGAAGATTTCCTCGCCTGCTCCTTTAAGAAACTATGCTCCTCATAAACACCAAACACATCGTTATGATGCAACTGGATTCTACTTGTTTCATAAGCATCTGATTCAAGCACTTCTAAGTTTGTTTCCTCTTCTGCGGCGTATGACATTTCAATACTTTCAATAAGAGGTGTATAAGGCTGGTTAGGTATCGGTGCCTGATCATTGTTAGCGGTAAAAGCCAATGTATACAACATTGGATATAGTGAATGTAAGAAGGATTGATTTAATGTTAGTTTTAATTCAGAATTCTCATCGATTTCTGATTCTGTATTTTTAAAAGATGTGTTCAACTGAAACACACCATTATTCTTTTTAAATAAGACAACGTTTTTGTCTTTAGTTTTCCAGTCTTCCTTGTAATATAAACTCGAAGTCGCTTTAAAATCTTGATCAGAATTAATTATTAAGTCTGATTTATTTACAATTAACTTTTTTGTAGTGTCATTTATTGAAGGTGTTACGCCATTTGTAGGTTGATTTGCTTCTCTTAAAGGTTCTTCTTCCATCAAAAGAGCGTCTACATAATTGGTTTTACTAATCTTACTTAAAAATGATTTTTTATAAGCGTTATAATGACTTACAAAACTTGTTGGTGTATTCATCCAGTTTGCTGAAATAGCAATATCACTCCATTTTTTAGTAAAAACTTCTGGATAATTGATACGAAAAGCCCCTCCTCTAATTGGTTGACTCGTAAATGGCATAAACGGTTTTGCTGGATTTAAAATTCCAAAATCGCTCTCCATCTGTAGCTCTTTTGCATCAAAAACAGCGACGTTTATTTTTATTTTATAGATGGCTTTTTTTACTATGCGTCTAAAAAAGTCGTGTCCTTCTTTGCTATCCGTTTTCAATAAAAAACGTACTACAGGAAACTCTGTCTTCAAGTGAGTTTTTAAGCGTTCCTCATTATAGTTTTCAATAGCTGGTAAATCTTTATCAACTGAAAACACTAATTGTAATTGCGTTGTACTAATGAATGTCGATTTTAACGCTTGTGTTCCTTTAACATGAAGGGCTAAACCTGTTTTCGATAGTCCTATTTCTTGCCATGCTTTTTGAGTACTGTAGGAAACCTGAATCCATTCTAATAATTTGTCTGGAGTAAGACCATCGACAGTAATTGCTTCTTTAAAGTTAATCGTAATACACACATTTCTTACCCCTTCTTTCATTGCTAAAACTGGTGAAGCGATACTGAATCCAAGTTTTACGTCTGGAAGTGGGTCATAATTTTTTTCTGAAGAATTGTATCCAAAAGGCAACCAGAATGGTGAGCTCTCTGGAAGCTCTTTTCCTTGCCCATCAAATGAATTAGCTATAGCACTATATTTAAACTCTCCATCGTAAATATCATTGTAAGTACTTTTTAAACTCGCAACAGTAGCTTTATTTACTACGAAATTATTATCAACTTTATATACTAAGTTCCCTCCATTTACATCTTTTTTTGCATCTAATTGAGCATTCTCAGGAATCTCCTCTTCTAATGCTTTTTTTGCCAGTTCGAACAATACATGAACTTGATCTTCCCTTGCTGGCAGCTTTTCTATTCTTAAAATATCTTTGTAAAAGAAAGAAAGATGTCTTTGTGTTAAAGAATTAAATCTTTCTTTTGAATACTCTAATAGTTTTAGAAAACAAACGAACAAGGTTAAGTGTGGCGTTAACCCCCCATTACTTTCAAATTCATTCAGCACTTCAGCTACAGCCACTTTTAATTTTACATACTCTTTTGTTGTTCTATTTGGAATTTCTCCTTCAGCAGTATTCAATAGGTTAAAAAACGATTGCCAATTCCCTTCAGGTTGCTCTGCATTGGTTGGCGAAAAATAATTCACCTGTTGTGCAAAATGAAATGCAAACAACAACCAATCTTCAATCGTAAAGTCATGCAATTGCACGTTATCAGGATTCAATGACGCTTGAAAACGATCATTTTGATTGGTCCCGTTTCTTTTAAAAATGACATTATCTATATGACAACATGTATTACACATCAGTTTGGTTTGTTTGGTTAAATATTAGTTCCTTCTTCTTTATAGAATGGGAACACATAGTTGGTTCTTGAGTTGGTTGCTCTCACTATGTAATCTATTGAGATGATTAGTTTTCCCTCAAGTGTATCCGTTTCGGAAATGTCTATTTTCAAAACATCAATTCTTGGTTCATGATATAGAATAGCTGTTCTAATCAAATCAGTTACATAAGTAATTAGTGTTCTATTCAGTTTTTCAAAAAGTAATTCTTCGAGGTTACATCCATATTCAGGAAGCATTACACGTTCACCTAGCTGAGTAGTTAGCAGAATTTGAAGACTCTTTTGAATATCTTCTTCATTGGAAGTCATAATCACTTCATTTCTTCCTTTGCTAAACTCAGGTGGAAATCCCCAACCTGTTCCTAAAAATGCTTTTTTACTTTCCATCTCTTTAATTACGAATTGTTAATTATGAATTATGAGTTTTTAATTTCGAGTACTCAATTACGAATCACGAATTGGTACATTAATTCATTGTTACATTTCTACATTAGTACATTAAATATGTCTCGATAAAATTTTTACTCCTTCCAGTCATAAAAATCACTCGACATGACAAATTCCTTTTAATTTTGAGTTGTCATTTGAAATACTACTTGTCAATAACTTAACACTCAAAATTCATCACATAGCCTTTTTACATTGTTACATTGATCCATTTCTACATTAACTCATTGATAAATCATCCAATTAATACTGTTGGTTCACCTGCTACAATAGTTCCTCCATGCGCTGTTGAGTCACCCATTCGTGCGGCTGGCATTCCTCCTATCAAAACAGTACCTGAACCTGCAACTATCGTATCTGGAGGCCCCGTGCAAACTGCCATATCACCCATTCTTGCTGCTGGCATTCCTCCAATTAAAACTGTTGGTTCACCCGCGGGTAAGATTGGTCCGCCCACATGTGGAACAGGTCCTGTTGACATTGGACATACATGCATATCATTTACTCTCGCTGCTGGATTCCCCATTTTTTTTAATTATTAATTGTTAATTATGAATGCTCAATTATGAATTGATACATTGTTACATTAAATATGTCTCGATAAAATTTTTATTCCTTCTAGTCCTAAAAATCACTAGACATGACAAACTCCTTTTCAAGTCTAAACCACCATCAAAAAACACTACCTATCAACAACTTACAACTCAAAACTCATCACTTAGCATTACCCCTTTTCTAATTATTAATTTTGAGTTTTAAATTTTTAGTTATTACCAGAAATACCTTATTAAAAACTCAACATTCAACATTCATAACTCAACACTACATTAATTAATCTGTACTAGTGAGCCTTTTAATACGGCAATAGCACTTGTTGACACTTCTGCCCCCGCTGAACCTTCTGCTTTGAATTCGGCATTAGCAGCAATACTTACATTTGTCCCTTCTATTGAAACATCCCCCGATGCTTTTAAAGCTATATCTCCGGCACTTTCCATAAGTATCCCGCTACTGTCTATAGTTATTTTATTTGAGTTATCGTCTTCAACTACAATTGTTCCTGCATCCTCATCAAGTGTGATAATTTTCCCAGCTGGTGTTGAGATATTTATTGATTTTTTATCATCATCAAAAACAACTCTCATATCACTTCGAGTAACAATCCCTTTTTCATGATTGTCATCACTAGCAGATATTGGAGAAGGTTTTGCACTACTATGTAACATTCCTAAAACCACTCCATTATTTGGATCTTGATTGATGAATCCTATAATTACTTCATCACCTATTTCAGGTCTAAAAACAGTTCCTCTATTTTCTCCTGCATCAAGTAGCGCCAAACGGCACCAAATACCTTGTTCTTCATTATTAATAATGGGTATTTGAACTAAGATTCGTTCCTCTCCATCTGGATCTTCTTCTAACTGTGAAACAATTCCTATTTGCAAACCAGCAATTGCTGGAATTAATCCTGAAGCTGGCTGTGCACTGATATCATAGGTTTCTGAAAACCATTCCGGATTCAATCCAAACTGGGCATTTACCACCCAATTTCCTTCTGTTATGGTATGACTTATCCCTGTGATATAAGCATTCCCATTAAAACGATCTCCTACGCCTTCCAATTTTAAAATAGTATCAGGTTTTACCGCTGGAATTCCTTGAAACTTGACTCTTCCTCTAACTTTTGCTAACTGTTGAAATAACCATTTCGCATCTGCCCAATCCTGTAATGAAGTATCAGTTACCGCTCCCCCATGCCTCAACTCATAACTCTCCAAACCAATGGTTTCGGTTAAATCATTTGTTGACAGATTTCCATTCAAACTAACTGATGGATCTTTTCCTTCAATCTCTAAAAGTTCCTGATCAGCATAGTTCCAACCATAGGAAGCTACTTTTTGAACTTGATGTCTTGCATCGATTTCAGCATCAAAATCAAGTAAGGTTGCACCAAAAGTGATGGTCTCAATTTCGCTTTGAGAAACATTAGGTTTTGCTATTGTTATTTTACCATCATCTACAATACAGATCTTACCATTTGCTTGAGCCCTTGACAGTATGAAATCCCAATCAGAAGTATTGTATTGTACCAATTCTAAATGTTTCTGATTAGTTGCTTCAACATCTTTTTCTAAACCATATTTCCCAATAATTTCTTCAAAGATTTCGCTGTCTTTACTTTCAAAGTAGTAGTTACTTTTTCTACCAATGGTCATTTTCACAGCTTCATCTTTACATTCAATAATTAGATGTGTTGTATTCGATCTAATCTTCAAATTGTGCTTAATAATGATTCCCTTGAAAATGGTTTCTTCATCAGAATGATATCCCGCAGTTATCTCTATTTTTTTTCCAGGAATTAATAATTCTTCATTACTCAATTCAAAATCTCTTTTAGCCGCTTCGCCATCAATCAAAACGATTTGTGCCGTTGGAATTCGATTGACTTCTTTTGTTACCAAAATACTTTTCACTTGGTATACTGAAGACAATTCTTCTCCTTCCACTAATAACTTATAGGTAATTAAATCTGGACTTTTTGATGTTGCTATAACGCCGCTATTATTCATTTATGAGATTTTTGCAATGGGTGGAAAAAATAATTTTTGTCCTGGAGTCAGCTTTCTAAAGTTGCTCAGTTTGTTTAGCTTGGCTATTTCCAAATAATACTTCGAATCTCCATAAATTTTATAGGTCATTAAAGGCAAGGTATCTCCAGCCTTGGCTATCCTGTAATGCGTTAAATCTGGTGATTGATTGTTCTCTTCGGCAACTCTTTTTTCAGGCTCGATATACGCTATGAACTTTGCTTTTGCAATAGCTCTCAAAGGAGTTCCATCAGATTTAAACAACTTATATTCAAACGAAAGTGTGGTTAATAAACAATTGAAATTGAGCGAACCCCAGATGATTTTTAAATAGTTTGGTTTGTGTTTATCCCCATTATAATCGAAAACTGCTTTTTTAAAATTTTCAATATCATCGATTATTCCCTTACCATGATCTTTATAGAATTTCTCATCTTGTTTTGCTTCTTTATCATTTCCAAAGTGAGCAATAACTCCGGTTCTATCAAAAAGAAACTCTAAGTCTAAATCTGAAGGCAAAGACCTTGTAAACTTAGGATCAGAATTACTATTTCCCGATGCTTGTTCGGTTTTATACTCAGTTTTATATGACTGTGTATATTTCTCAGGATTCAGTAATGCTGTATAACGAAGCTCTTTGATTTCATCTTTCTGATCAAAGCTATCTTCTTTATAACATCGTATTACCAGTTTTTGTAGTTTACCTTCGCTCATGACTTAACTCTTAACGTTCTTTTTGCTTTTCTAAAAGCTCCATTACTTCTTCAATTGATGTTGAAATAATAGCTTCTTTATTGTCTTTTGTTTCTTGACCGCTATTTGAACTTTCTTTGTTCGGACCTTCTTTTACATTGATTTTAATGTATAATTCTTTAATTTCTATTGCCATAACTAACTCACTGTGAAATAATGATATGATAATTCAATTGTTTCAATAACTACCTTGTTTTCCTCAGCATTTAAATCGGCTACACTCCATTTGATTGGATAAGCATGCGATATTTTCCAAGTTTGCAAGGCTTGTTGCTTTTCGTCGAGAAGTGATATGGTTAAATCCACCGGTTGAATGTCAAAGTTTTCTATCGCTTTTCGACACCATTTAATCACGCCAGAATCGATAAGCATTCCACGTTTTAAAACTAAGTTCGGGTATTTGGTTCTGACCGGAATTTTATGCTTGAATCGATTTTCACCTCCTTCAGCGACTTCTTCAGTTTCCAGATCTACTGAAAGACCAGAAACTGTTTGAAATCGATGATCGTGTTTTTTATTTGCGATATCTGAAAACTTTACCGTAAAATGAAATCCAACCGGTGGATAGTAATTAGCCATTATTATTGTTTTTAATATTCAATGTTTAATAAACAGTGATCAGTTATCAATTTTTAAATCAATTCATTGATCGACTAGATATTTTGATGCATTAAACAATAGTTAACTTCTCATGAACGAACTCTGCTGTTTCAATGGCTATTTCGTTTCCATCTGCCTTTAAATCTGTTGGCTGTACTTTAGTTACGTAAGCATTCTGTGCTTTCCAAGTAACGGCTGGATCGCCATTTTCATCTAATAAACTAATGGTCAAATCTCCTCTAAATTTTTCACCATCTTCTTGGAAGTAAACTGTTTTAGCCCACTGATCGTAGAATTGCTTGCTCTTATCAACAAAAGTTCCTCTTTTGATGGTAATGTTGCTGTATTTAAACATTCCTGGTTGCTTTGTTTTATGATATTCACTATCAGCTCCACCTCTATATTCGATGGTTTCATTCTGAAAATCTAAACCTGAAACTTCTGTACAATTAATTTCTGTTCCCCCGTGATTTACTTTAAAGGAAAACTTTGGAATTGGATATGCTTGTGACATGATTCTTCTAATTTTTAAATGTTATTTTTTAAGTTTTAGGTGTTGAGTGTTTAATTTTGAATTGGAGTATTCAATGCTCAACACTAATACCTCAATTATGCTTCTTGCATTTTATGAGAGAATTTCAAGATGATGAATTCAGCAGGGCGAACTACCGCCATTCCGATTTCAATAATCATATTTCCTTCTAATACATCTTGTGCAGTCATTGTTTCACCTAATCCTACACTTACATAAAATGCTTTGTCTGGTGTTGGTCCGGCTAATGCCCCGGCTCTCCATTGAAGTGTTAAGAAATTATCAATCATTGCCTTCACTCTTACCCAAGTGTTTTTATCATTTGGCTCGAAAACAAATTGCTCTGTAGCTTTTTTAATTGACTCTTCCGCCATGTTAAAAAATCTTCTCACTGGCACATAACGCCATTCGTTATCGTTACCAGCCAAAGTTCTTGCTCCCCAAACTAAGGTTCCTTTTCCTATAAAAGTTCTAATCGCATTGATAGATTTTCCTGCTAGAGTATCAACATTTAAATCTCTTTGATCTTCATGAGAAACCTGAACTGTAGGCTTAATTACATAATTTAAACTTACGTTTGCTGGTGCCTTCCAAACCCCTCTATCAGCATCAACCTTAGCATAAACACCTGCCATAGCACTACTTGGAGGTAATACCATTGGAATGTTTGCTATTTCTGCTGTAATTTGATTGTATAACTGGTTGTTATCGTTTTTAACATCACTCAGTTTTTTAACGGTCGCGCTTCCACTTGCAGTTGGTAGGTTGTCAATAAGAGTTTTTAATTCACCTGAAGCGACTAAAGTTGTAATCTTATCAACTATCGAATCCGTTGAAGCCGTATGTGTTCCCAATGTTCTTTGTAATGATGGGTCACTGGCAGTCGAATCTGAAATCTCATTTAAGATTTTAGTTTGCGTGTCATCACTGTTCAAACGATCAATAGCTTTGTTTAAATCTACTTGAATTGCCTCCAATTCATTAGTAATCCAAGAATCAAGATCGTTTGCTTGTGAAGTAGCTGATCCATCCTCTCTAGCTAAATCTAAAGCCTTATTTAAATTAGTTTCTAAACTACCTAAAACGTTTTTAATGTCATTAATCTTTCCAATGATGTTAGGAACTTGAGCTACAGAATCAGCATCAACTGTGGCTGTTGGACCTGTAAATCCATTAATGGTGGTAGACAAATCATTAACATCCGTTAATAATCCTCCTAAATCTGTAGTATCAATAGCATCTGAAATGGCTTTTACTTCTGCTTGTACATTTCTTGGCGCGGCAGTACTTATGGTTACATCGATTTCAGATTCGTCGTAGTTATAATCTAAAATTGTTTCAATAAACGGATAGTAAGCCGCTCCATATTTAATTTCATCTTTGTTCGAAGAAATAGTGTTTCTTAAAGCTGCAATATTCGGATCTGTAACACTTTCAGCATCATAAGATCTAGTGTCAATAATTGTAAATCGATCTTGTAAATCTTTACACTGCATTAGTGCATTATTGTATAAAGAGTAAAAATCATTATCGTTGTTTATTGCTGTTGCGTCAGGAAATAGTAATAATGTTGGTTCATCTACTTTTCTAACAATGGCAAGGCTGTCGTTTAGTGTATTGAATGACACACTACTTACCTGTGTATCATTAGCATCTAAATCGTCACCATATCTACCTACTGAAATTATATAACAAGCCCCTCCACCATTTGCATAAAACATTTGCAAACTGTTATACATTAAAAATGGTGATCTGTTGGCTGCATCAGGAGCTTTTACCGATACTTTTCCGTCTTCCACGAATACTTCGATATCTGTTTCCGCTTTGGCACCCCCAAAAAGATTTTCATACTCTAACATAGAGTTTATGCGAGTGGCCACTCCCTTTAAGTCTCCCTTTATTTTATTAGTTGCCTTTTCAGTATAACCAATAAAAGCAGGAATTGCTGTTTCTACTTGAGCTACCGAAGGTGGAAATTTAACTATTTCCTCTACGTAAACTCCTGGTGTTTTGTACGCTGACATAATTACTAGTTTTAATTAAATTTTGGTTTATATAAATACTTCCGAATAATACTTTTGTGCTTCTTTAATAATAATCTCAGGGGTTGGGTTCGGGAAAAAATAATCTCCTTGTGGTTGAGGAAGTACATCTTGGTTTTCAATTTCAACTCTTCCATTTTTAGTTAATGGCTTCTTTCTTTTAGTAGTCATTATTGTGGAAGTTTGTAATTCTTTATACCTCCAAAATGTTTCTCTATTATTCATGAACACTTCAAAATCTGGACATACTTTAGGTAAACACTGTTTTATGAGATCAAACTGTTGATTATTCGGATTTTTAACGTTTATGTTCTCAGTAAACTCAGTGTTATCATCTCCTTTTGCTTGTAATTGAAGTACACCTACAATTCCTCTATTTTTAAGTACTTTAATAGCCGCATTAAGAGTATCGATTACCTCTTGCTCCGTATCTGTTAACGATTGTGCATTTTCAATTTTTGTTTCTATCGTATTTAACTCATCTTGTTGAATAACATCAATGGAAACCAAGTTTGGAACAAGCAATTGTTTTTGATTTTCTATTTCTAAATTGTAAACCAATGCTCTTGTTTCTCTTTCGTTTATTAAAAACTTCTTCCACTTTCTTTCCTTCGAAGTAGCCCTGAAAATATTGATAGCACTAGAATCTTTATTAGTCAATAAATACAACTGTGAAGTATTCTTTTCAACGATATTTGAATAATTATAGAAATATGGATCATGTACTTTTAAATAAAAAGTAAGATTTAATGTGTCGTCTAAAGGAATTACAGGGCTATAACGACTTACTTCTGAGCCTCCTTCTAATGCTATTTGCTCATTAGTTTCTGCCAAAACTCGAAAACCTTTTGAATGATCTCGTATAAAAAGTCGGTGATCTTTTAGTTTTTTTATAGTGCTCGTGGTAGGCACAATATTTAAAAAGTCTTTTAGCTTATACTCTCTTTCAAGAGCTTTACGATCTTCCTCTGGCAGTCTTACAGATCCATTGGTTTGGAAAAATGTCTTTTCACCTTCATCCAAAAAATAAGTGTGATATAAATTAAAGTCGAATACCGTTTTATACATAGCCTTAGTTTTTAATAAATGGATCTTTTTGAATACCTGACACGACAGTACCTTCACGGGTGATCATATCTCTTTCTATTTCTAATAATGTTACCTTATATAAAGATGAAGGGTACTGTTTTCCTCCTAAGGTTCCCCAGATATAATTAAGCTCTTCAAATGATGGAGTATATAATTGCGTAATAAACTTAAAACTCTTTAAATCGCCCAAACCATCAATACCATCATAATTGGTATTGTTATGTGTAAACACTCGTTTTCCTTGGAAAAACTCTATAACTTTCGTAAGACTTTTCAAGGATTCGGTATAAGTTGATTTATCAACACTAAATAGTACATAAAGGTTTAGGTAAACTTTTGGATTTTTATAACTCACCGAAGTTCCATTGGTATAGTTATTTGGAGTGTTTTTTAAGGTAAACTCTTCCTGAAGATTGATTAAACTCAGCGAAATATCAGGACTGTTTCCTGGTGAACTTCCTTCTCCATCTGCTGTTGCAATATTGGACAAGGCTACTGCGTTTTCGCCAAGGTAATCGTTTAGATCTTCAGTAATGATTTGTAATACCTCAAAAATCATTGGTAGTTAGTTTGGTTAGTTTGTTTTCCCCTTTCAAAACGTGTATACTTTACTAATTAGCAAATGACTCATTTTGAATACATGGTAAAATTACTTCGACTGAAACCGAAAATTCGCAATGAAAATCTCTTTTCAAAAAGTAGTTTCCCCTAGATTATTTTGAGTGAATTTTGACTTTAAAAAGGGGAAAAAACCTGTTTGTGGTTTTTTATTTATAACTGAACCTGTATTTAATTAATTGTAATGATTAGATTGAAATGTTATTTAATCATCAACTCGAGCTTATTATAGAATAATATGGAATGGAAGCTATTTTAAAATATTTAATAACTCCTTTAATTATGGGAGGGCTTTTGATTTACTCTAATTTACAATCGCAAAAAAGAATACGTAAAAATGTTCATGGCAAGTTCTTTCTAAAATTAAATAGTATTTATAAATGGCTTGGTTTTTTATGCTGTTTTATTGCTTCATTTATTTTGGGCTTTCTTATTACCCACTGGAATACCGAAATCTATATACTTGGACCTCTTACCGTACTTTTGTTTTTAGGAATGGGAGTTACTGTCCTAATATGGTATTATAATTTTGGGGTAGTTTTTGATCAAAAAAGAATCACCAGAACAAATTGGTACAACGCGAAGTCGACCATATCATGGAATGAGATTGAAAATATAAAATTCAATATCATAACAAGTAATTTAAAAATCTATTCAAGAGTGAATTCAATAACAATACCTCAACAAACTGTTGGCTTTGTTGAATTTCTAAACCTTATGGAAGAAAAAACTGGGTATAAAGCTCATGAATTGAAGATACGTCTTTAAATTTGATCTACAGTAAACTGCTATTAAAATGATTCTTTACAATGTCTAAATCTATTGTTAGAATAGTGATCTTTTAAAATATAAGTTCAAATAGTCTTATTTTATATTAATTTAGCTCTAATTCAAATGAAACCAACATAGTGAGCTTTAGCAATGAAATAACCTTCTTTTTTAGTGCCTTAGGAGCATTCAATGGTTTTTTACTTTCAATATACTTCGCTTTAAAGGCAGAAAAGAAGAACTTTTCAAATTACTTTTTGGCCTTACTCCTTTTAGTTTTGAGTATCCGAATTATTAAATCTGTATTTTTTTATTTTAATCCGAATTTATCCAACGTTTTTATTCAAATAGGACTATCTGCCTGCATTCTTATTGGACCGTTTTTGTATTTGTATCTAAAAAATCACACCAATAAAGGCAAACTCAATTGGCAAGCTCATACACTTCCCTATTTTATTGGAATAACAACTTTAGGTATTTTTTATCCTTATGTAGAACATCGATTTATTTGGGCTCGTTGGATTGTAAAAGGCATCTATCTTCAATGGTTCATCTATATAATTCTTTCTTTCAAATTTATAGAGCCATCTCTAAAAAAAATTAAAGTTAAGGGTCGCATTAAAAACATCGACATTTGGATATTAAGTATTTACTTTGGTGTTATATTTATTCTATTAGCTTATCTTATTGCTCCTTATACCTCATATATTGTAGGTGCATTATCATTTTCTTTTGTTCTTTATTTGATTATTCTGCTTACTATTTTCAAGAGCAACAAAACCAGCTCTTTCTTTGAAGAAAAAGGGAGGTATGAAAATAAAGACATTGACGAAAGTTTATTGGAAAAAATAAGGGAAGGATTTCCAAAAATTAAAGAAAAAGAATTGTTTTTAAATCCCAATATTACTCTTGAAAAAGTAGCTAAAGAATTAAAGATATCCAAACATGTATTGTCACAATACCTAAATGAAAAGTTAAATAAGTCATTTTCAACATTTATTAACGAGTTAAGGATACAAAAAGCCCAAGAACTTTTGCTTTCAAAAGAGAATTACACCATTGAAAGTATTGGTTATGATAGTGGATTTAACTCAAAATCCACATTTTTTTCCGCCTTTAAAAAAGTCATCGGGCAGACACCTTCCGAATACCGAAAAACCTAATTTTCAATAGCTTTTTAGTTTTATTTTATAAATCCGAACTACTTCTTTATCATTTCATATCTATTCTAAGATTAGGTGTTGCACATTTGTTACATAAAATCGTTTCAAATGAGAACTATATCACTCACAACTATTTTCTTTTTTATATGTATAACAATTTTTGGTCAAGAAAGTAGCTCTTCAGAAATTCAACAAATTTCAGAAACCCTAATGCTTTACATAGATGGTACCGCCAACGGTAAACCTCAAAAACTTAAAAAAGCCTTTCACCCAGATTTTAATCTATATACTATAACTAATGACAGTCTATGGATTCGGTCGGGGAAAACCTATATATCTAATGTAAAAGAAGGACGAAAAAACAATCGAATTGGGCGAATTATTAGTATTGATTATGAAAATAATGCAGCTATGGCAAAGGCCGAAATCGTAATTCCTAGTTGGAGAATTTTTACGGATTACTTTTTACTCTTAAAATATGAAGGTAGTTGGAAAATTGTTCAAAAAAGCTACACATGGAGGTCTATTTCTAAAAGCAATAAAAAATAACCCCATATTATTAAGATATTCTTTGTTTAAAATGGGCTTTGTACTATGATTGACTTGTGTTCGAGTTTTTGCCTGAACATGAGAAAAAGAAAATATCGAAATTACACCTATTAATACTCTATATTGATGATGTAAATTTAGCTGGCTCGACAAAAAGGACTGACGAGAAAAAAGTTAAAACACTAACTATCAAGCCACAACTTGTTTTTAAACTATAAAAGTACCAGTCTTCTCAAAATATATCCTATTCAAAATTTTCATATATCGTTCATCTTTGCAACAAAGAACACGAAAACAGCAAATATGTCAATTTTCAGTTATTCATATTTTCAACCAAAACTACGATTATGAAAAAAACTAAAAACTCATTCTATTGTAGAGCGAATGAAGGAGTAAAAGTTCTATCAACAGGTAATTTATACCGAATTATTGCCGACGGAAAAAGAACAGAAAATCGCTTTTCTTTAATGGAAGTTATATTAGAACCTGGGCAAGGAGCTCCGTTACACATACACACCAGAGAAGATGAAGCTTTCTTTATTTTAGAAGGAGAAATCACTTTTTATTTGGAGGACGCTGAAATTATCGCTAGAAAAGAAGATTTTGTTTCCTGCCCTCCAAAGGAGATACGCGGATTTAAAAACAATAGTGAAAAAATAGCAAGAATGCTATTGTTTTATAGCTCAGCTGGCATAGAAGAAATGACTCTAAGAAGTGGGAAAATTGTAGAAGAAGGAGTAACACTTAACGAAATAGATCAGCATGTAATACAATGCCCTATTTTATCTAAAGAATATGGTGTAAAAGAGCTTTAGCTTATTAAAACCATCTCAATAACATTTCCATTTATCCTATTAGATATAGAATATTAATGAACCTCATACATAAGAAACTCTATGTATGAGGCCATTATTTAATATGATATTTGCCAAGTTTAAGCTATTTGTGTAACAGTTAGTGTACCAGTACCAGTATTATCTGAAGATGTAACATCAACAATAAAAGCATACAGCTTATCATGATCTGTTCCGTAAGCTCCTGTTCTAATAATTAACGGATTACTAGAATCGTTCGAGGTATCAACTGTGTAAAACCACCCTTTAGAAGCATTGTTGGTATTGTAAATAACAACCTTATCAACTGGATATTCATTGTTATGATATTTTACTGTTGACGCATAGGTAATTTCATAAACTCCATTTGGATGAATATGATGTCCATTTAAGGTTGTCATTAATTTTCCTTGATGAATATCTAAAACATCTTTCTTTGGATTAATAGTAATAGAAAATGGTGCTTGAAGTGCCATAATTATAAAGTTTAAGTTCCCTACTCTTTTTAAATAGGCTTTTCGGGTTTCACCTTGCATCATAACAGTTTATGATTACAATTCAAAGATGAAAAACTTTTAATCACCTTATTAAAAAACATCCATAAAACACTAATTAACAGGAACAAAACAACAAATCCGTAGAAGAAAAAAACTTAACAAGTAACACTCTTAAGGGTAATCATGTTTAATTAGTTTGATAATCAATTCTCTTCCCCAAGAGTCAAAAATCAGTAAATCAAAAATTTAGACCAACGTGGTAAATCCTTAATATCCTGTTAAAGCTTGTATAAATGAGGTTTTTCTTTAACCCTTCTTATATATTAGCTATCCTATAAAGAAAACAATCCATGAAAAAATCATTCGTTTTATTCCCCCTTAAAGTACTCGCATTTCTTTCCACTTTATTGCTAGCTTCATGCGAAAAAAGCTCAAAGACTCATAAATCAGAAAATACAAATGAAACTGCCTTAATTGGAACATGGAAATTATTGACCGGGACCATTATTAAAGAAAAAGACACTACTATTACTGACTACACAGCTAATCAAGAAGTTATAAAAATTATTAATAGCACACATTTTGCCTTTTTAAGGCATGATCTTAAACAAGATAGTACGTCAATTTTTGTTTCAGGAGGAGGAAGATGTGGCATAACTCCTCATAAATATATTGAACACTTAGACTTTTGTAATTTTCGAGAATGGGAAAACAATACTTTTGAGTTTGAATATAGCATACAAGGAGACACTTTAGTTACTAAAGGAATTGAGAAGGTAACGTCACTTAACGTAAACCATTATAACATTGAAAAGTATGTTCGTATAAAGTAACAGCGAATAAAAAACTACTTTGTCAATTCTTGAAATAAGTTTTCTAGATTTTTATTTTCAGAATTTAAACCAAGAATTTTAAGTCCGTTTTCTTGAGCAAAATCAAAGATAACAGGACGCATATCTTCTGTTGTCTCAAACTCTAAAATCCAATTGTTCTCTGTTGTATTTTTGAAAGCACTGATATTTGGTAGTCTCTTTACAAACTGTTCTTCTAGTTTATAATCAAAGGTTACCCGAATTACCTGTTTACTGCTTGTTTTAAGCTCCTTTAGAGTTTTATCAACTACTAATTCACCTTTATTTATAATAATAACTCTATCACATACTGCTTCCACTTCTTGCATAATATGTGTTGACAATAATACTGTTTTATCTTTTCCTAGTTCTTTGATCAACTGACGAATCTCAACCAATTGATTCGGATCGAGTCCAGTCGTTGGCTCATCTAAAACCAACACTTCAGGATTATGCAAAATCGCAGCTGCTAAACCAACACGCTGTCGGTATCCCTTTGATAATTGTTTTATGCGTTTATTAACTTCAGGGATAAGTCCTACCTTTTCAATAACAGTTTCTATTTCAGTCTTTTCAATTTTGTGTATCGCTGCATGAAATTGTAAATACTCTCTAACATACATATCTAAATATAACGGATTGTGTTCTGGTAAGTAACCAATCTTCTTTTGAGCATCTATTGGATGTTCAATAACATTTACTCCTCCAACCAATACCTCTCCCTCACTGGGCTTAATATAACCAGTAAGCATTTTCATTGTTGTGGATTTTCCAGCTCCATTAGGACCTAGAAAACCTACAATTTCTCCTCTTTGAGCTGAAAAAGAAATATTATTTACAGCTGTTTGTGTATTGTATTTTTTTGTTACTGAAGTAAGTTGTATCGACATATTGTAGCGATTTCATATAAATTACACCAAACAAAACCTAAATTAATCATTAAGTCTGTGCTTAGTTTTCTTTGAATAAGGAAATAACAATTTCCCTATTACACCTTTTCTTGAGAATTTCTTACATAAGAAACGAAGCTATAATCGTATTTATTTTTATCATCGGCTTCAAAATCTTCTCTACTGACTTCTTTCCATTTTTCAGAACTAATTTCAGGAAAGTAAACATCCGCATCAAACGATTCGTGAACATGCGTAATATCTAATCTATCCACGAATTCAGATTTTAATACTTGCTTATAAATTTGTGCCCCTCCGATAATAAAAATTTCATCATCACTTTTCGCTAGTTCGACAGCTTCTTCAATACTACCAGCTGTTAAACAGCCCTCTTGATGATAATTTTTATCTCTAGTTACAATAATACTTGTTCTATTTGGTAATGGTTTCCCTATACTTTCAAAAGTATTTCGCCCCATAATAATATGGTGACCAGAAGTCAATTTCTTAAATCTCTTTAAATCTGCTGGTAAATACCAGATTAAATCGTTCCCTTTTCCTAACTCATTATTTTTTCCAATAGCTGCAATTACCGTTATCATTTGAGGTAGTATTTGTGTTATATGATGTTTTAAATGATTGATATAATCTCCAATCATTTCTGCAAAAGTATGAATCTCTTTAGTTTCCTTACTTATATCAAGTAAAAGATTTACTTTCTCTTTTGGAAAGTGTTCCCAAACATGTACAATTTGCCAATTTATAGCCTCCCAAAGATTCAAAATTCTGGCTACAGGGAGTTTTTGCCAGTGTTGAGCTTTTATCCAATTATCCTGATGATAAACCACATGTGGTATATCTTCATGTTGGATGCGTATATAGCGTTGTAAGTTATTAAAAGAGGAATCAACTAAATGCCCTAACAATTCTTTTCTACTCCATTTCTTGGGAGATTTTTTGACATTCCAATCCTTATCGGTAATATATACCGCTTTTAGAGGAAACTCAAGAAGTATTTGTTTTAAAGAAGTAAGAGCAGTATCAATTACATGTTTTTCACCCATTCTTTTATATAGCTCGAAAAATCTTTTTTACTGGTTATTTGATCATCTTTACTGTTCTCAATATTATTTATGATGGTTTGAATAGCCATTAATACATTTTCATCATGAATTTCAGCTATTTTTTCATAAATACTTTCTTTTATAGTGTCTATTTCTGCGGTCATTTTTTTTAGCTAAATTGTTTTCTACTAAGATAATAACATCTTTTAAATTTTAACACTTGTAGAACGATAAAAGAACGTTAAAAATTGCATGCTTTAGAAGCATCATTAGAATGCATACTCTCATAATCTGGAGGAAGCTTAATAAAGAAAGCCTATAAAAAAAGACACTACTCCAAGAAGTAGTGTTTTTATATATGTATATTGTACTATTATTTCTTACTAAGAACTAAAAAAATGATTACTATACAGCCACTTTTCCTTTGATATGTGGATGTGGATCATAGCCTATTAATTCAAAATCTTCAAAAGTAAAATCTTCAATATTTTTAACTTCAGAGTTTAGTTTCATAGTAGGTAAAGCTCTAGGCTCTCTCGATAATTGTAATTCTAATTGCTCAAAGTGGTTGTTATAAATATGAGCATCTCCAAAAGTATGAACAAATTCTCCTGCTTCATAGCCACAAACTTGAGCAACCATTAATGTTAGCAACGCATAAGATGCTATATTAAAAGGAACTCCTAAGAAGATGTCTGCGCTTCTCTGATATAGTTGACATGAAAGTTTACCATCGGCTACATAAAATTGAAAGAACGCATGACAAGGAGGTAAAGCTGCCTTACCATTTGACACATTATCTGAAAATGATTTTGACGTATCTGGTAACACCGATGGATTCCAAGCAGAAACGATCATTCTTCTACTGTCAGGATTCTTTTTTAGCGTTTCAATAACTTCCTTTAATTGATCAATTTCTTCACTATTCCAATTACGCCATTGATGACCATAAACCGGACCTAAATCGCCATTCTCGTCTGCCCATTCATTCCAAATTCTTACACCATTATCTTGCAAATATTTAATATTGGTATCACCTTTCACAAACCATAACAGTTCATAAATAATAGATTTTAAATGGAGTTTTTTGGTTGTTACCATGGGAAACCCTTCACTTAAATCAAATCGCATTTGATATCCAAAAACACTTTTGGTTCCAGTTCCTGTACGATCCTCTTTTTCATTTCCGTTCTCTAAAACGTGTTTTACTAAATCTAAATATTGCTTCATTTTGTCTTGTCACGCGGCAACAATCAAGATTAAATGATTTATGGTTGCCTCAAAATTTAAAGTTATTAATCGATTAAAAACCCTGAAATTATATATCAGAGTAATTAATTCTTCCCTTTCCGATAATATTTGGTAAAAATAAAAAAGCATCAATAAAAAATATTAACGCTTGATAATTTCTTTTCAGCAAGTTATTAACCATTAAAACCTACCGCAAAATCGACTTCATAGAGGAAAAGTTGAGATGTAAAAAAAGGTATGAAAACCTTGTTTCATACCTTTACTTTATCTTTAATTTCAACGATTTATGCCCATTCACATCTATGCCCGTAGCAATAACCGTAATCACAAAATTCAAAGGTAGGTGTTATACGAACGCAACACTGATTACTTCCTTTACAGTAAGCTCGTCCAATACCTCCATTAATTTCTAATTGTTCTTGTCTATTCAAGGTTTTAAAACCTTGAATGTTTTTCAATTTTTTCATAATTGTTTGATTTATAATAAATTTGGTTTTCTCAAATATAAAGAAAAAGCCATTCCAACATTTATTTAAAATGTTAAAAAAGACCCAATTAGCTTTTGTATTATTGAATATATTAATAAAATCAAACTAAATAAAAAAACACCAATCTACTCGATTGGTGTTCCCTTTAAGTTTTAATCTAAAAAGTAAATTTTTCTATGCCCAAATACATCTCCATCCTGTACAATACCCAGCATCACAATAACCAGTTCCGTCATCATAACGTACACAGCACTCTCCAGGTTCTCCGCAATACACATGCCATCCTCTTTGACCTTTAATTTCCTTTTTTTCTTCTTTGCTTAAAATTTTAAAACCTTGTAGTTTTTTTAAGTCTTTCATAATTAGTTAATTTTTAAAAATTTGGTTATCACAATATAGTAAAACCAATCATATAATTATGAAAAAAAAATCTATCAAACTTTAGAATTATCCGATAATCATTCCTGCAATTGTAGCTGACATTAATGATGCAATTGTTCCACCAATAAGAGCTTTCATTCCAAATTCTGATAAGGTTTTTCGTTGACCAGGTGCCAATGACCCAATACCTCCAATTTGAATACCGATAGAAGCAAAATTAGCAAACCCACACAGCATATAGGTAGCCATAATAACGGATTTATTATAAGTTAAATGAGTAACGTTTGCAGCATTTTTTAAATCTGCTAACTGAATGTATCCAACAAATTCACTAGCGGCAAGCTTAATTCCTAATAACTGCCCCATTAGCGCCATATCTTCACTAGCCACACCAATCAACCACATTAAAGGGGCGAATATGTATCCTAGGATAAACTCAAGAGATAAAGATTGATAAGGAGTAGCTCCTGCAATACGTTCATTTAATGAAGTAAATTTCCAATCAAAGTACTCAATTCCATCAAAACCTCCTATTCCCCCTAAAATTCCATTTATCATGGCAATAAAAGCAACGAAAACTAATAACATAGCTCCAACATTCATAGCTAGTTGCAATCCTTCGGTAGTTCCATTAGCTATGGCATCCAAGATATTCGAACCTATTTTCTCTTGAGAAACTTGAACATCCGTATTTACCTTTTCAGTTTGTGGGTATAATATTTTAGAAATAATAATTGCTCCTGGAGCTGCCATTACTGAGGCAGCTAACAAGTGTTTAGCATAAAGTAATTTCAGCGCCTCATCGTTTCCTCCCAAGAATCCAATATAAGCCGCTAAAACAGCCCCCGCTACTGTAGCCATTCCACCAATCATTACCAACAGCATTTCTGATCGGTTCATTTTTTCTAAATATGCCTTGATTAATAATGGTGCTTCCGTTTGACCTAAAAAAATATTTCCAGCAACCGACAAACTCTCAGCTCCTGAAATTTTTAATATTTTACTTAATGACCAAGCCATAATTTTAACCACTTTTTGAATTATTCCAAGATAGAATAATAAAGAAGTTAATGCAGAAAAGAATATAATAGTAGGTAGTACTTGAAAAGCAAAGATAAACCCAAAAGTGTCCATATCCGAAATCAATCCTTTGAATAAAAACTCGCTTCCCGATTGTGTAAATTCCAAAATCTTCACAAACCCTTTTCCTACAAAGTCAAAAACAGCTTGCACCAAAGGAATTTTTAATACACCAATAGCAATTAAGACTTGAAATGCGAGACCTAACCCAACTGTTTTCCAATCGACAGCTCTTCGATTAGAACTGAATAAAAAGGCCAATACAAGTAATACAAACATTCCCAGCATTCCTCTAAACATACTATTCATAGAGAAGCCTTGACTTGGTACAATTTCGCTTTTCTCCTGTCCTAGATCATCTCCCTTTTCGGCAATTACCACCGGACTTACAACTTCATTTTTCGTATTAGAAAACTTATACAGAATATTTTTCTCAGATAACACTAACGCACTATCAGAAAGTTCTGTAATATTGTAATAACGTACAGTATCTTTTGGTGATTTGTAATTGAAAATTAAAAGATTATTCTGATGGATATAACTTCCAAATGCCTTTAAACTATCTTTTGAGACTAAAGAATAATTGAAATTTCCTTCGGTTAATTCAAAAACATCATTTTCGTTAATAGGAAGAATCTCCTTTCCATCTAAGGTTTCTATAGAAGAAAAACTCCATTCTTTTTCAATACTTTGAGCTATCATTCCAAACGAGAGCCAAAGCATTAAAAGAGTTAATACCTTTTTCATTCTTGGTAGTTTTATAAAATTAAGATCGCTTACCTATTTCATCACGAATTTTCGCAGCAAGTTCATAATCTTCGTTAGTAACAGCATCATTCAACTGATCTTGCAATTCAGTAAGAGACATTTCTTTGAAAACATTGTCATCATTTTCCAATGCAAGTTCAAATTCTTCATCATCTTCATCGTCTTCATCAAGATCAGAAAGATCTTCATCAATCTTTAAATAAATACCTGCTTTATCGAGTATATTTTCATAAGTAAATATAGGCGCTTGAAAACGAACAGCTAACGCAATTGCATCCGATGTTCTTGTATCAATAACCTCTTCTTCACCATCTCTTTCACAAAGAAGACTCGAAAAAAAAACTCCATCAACCAACTTATGAATAATTACTTGCTTGACGTTTATAAAAAAACGATCAGCAAATGTTTTAAAAAGATCATGAGTTAGCGGCCTTGGAGGCTTTATTTCCTTTTCTAATGCTATAGCGATAGATTGTGCTTCAAAAGCACCTATAATAATTGGTAACGTTCGTGTACCATCAACCTCACTCAAAACCAAAGCATATGCACCACTTTGAGTTTGACTGTAAGAAATTCCTTTAATAGTTAGTTTTATAAGACCCATTTATCATCGACATAAAATAAAAAAGACTGTCTAACTTAGGCTTTGTGAAAGTTTTAGACAGCCTTTTATAAGCGGGCACAATTTAACAAAAAATTATGGGTTCTTTTCTATTTTCTTAAAAAAGAATCTTTTCTCCCATCTTCTATCCTTGTTTAAATGCCTTAAGCTTTTCAATTAATTCTGGAACCACAGTGAAGGCGTCAGCAACAATACCATAATCCGCCGCCTTAAAGAAAGGTGCTTCCGCATCGTTGTTAATTACCACCTTTACCTTTGAAGCATTTACCCCAGCTAAATGCTGAATTGCTCCAGAGATTCCGATTGCTATATATAAATTTGATGCTACTGGTTTACCAGTTTGTCCTACGTGTTCGCTATGTGGTCTCCATCCTAAATCTGAAACTGGTTTTGAACAAGCAGTAGCCGCTCCTAAAACATCAGCTAACTCTTCTACCATTCCCCAATTTTCAGGTCCTTTTAATCCTCTACCTCCTGAAACCACAACATCAGCATCAGCAATTGATACTTTTCCTGAAGCTTTTTCAATAGCTTCTGATTTTACTGTTAATTCAGCAACGGCTGCATCGAAACTTTCAACATTTCCTGACACCGCATTTTCATGCGCTCCGTATGAGTTTTTAGCAACCCCAATAACTTTTCTTTCTGTTGAAATTTCAGTATTGTTAAATCCTTTATTTGAAAACGCCTTTCTCTTTACTACAAACGGAGCTGTACTACTTGGTAACTCAACTGCGTTTGAAGCATATCCTGCATCTAAACCAACAGCTACCAATGGAGCCACAGTTAATCCATCAATACTTGAATCAATTACAACAACGTTAGCTGACTTCGCGTCAGCAACTTCTTTAATGATTCCAGCATAAGCTTTTGCATTAAATGACGATAAATCATTTTTTACTTCAACAACGTGTTCGGCTCCATAAGTGAATAACTCAGAAGCATCACCTCCATTTATTGCTAACGTTACTAAATCAGTTCCTAACTGTTCAGCTACTTTTTTTCCGTATGATACAACTTCAAAAGCTGATTTTTTAAATTTTCCTTCCGATGAATCGGCAAAAACTAATACAGACATATTTTTTATTTTTTGATGTTAACAGTTTCTATGAATCGAAACTATCAACGTTGAATTCTACTTGGTTTAATTAAATTGCTTTAGCTTCGTTGTGTAATAAATCGATTAACTCGTCAACACTATCAACTAATTTCACAGCACCTTTTGCTGCTGGTTTTTCAAAAGTTTGCGTTGAAGTTGCAGCAGCTGCTCCTGTTGGCTCAACTACATTTAATGGCTTTTTACGAGCCATCATAATTCCTCGCATATTTGGAATTCGAAGGTCTTTTTCTTCAACAATTCCTTTTTGTCCAGCAACTACCATGGGTAAAACAGAAGAAACTTTTTCTTCACCACCATCAATTTCTCTTTCTAAAGTTACATTTGAACCTTCTACCTCTAAACCAACACAACCATTAACAAAATTAAAATCTAAAAAAGAAGCAAGCATTCCTGGAACCATTTGTCCATTGTAATCAGCAGACTCTTTTCCTGCTAATACTAAATCATACTCTCCGCTTTTCACCACTTCTGCCAACTCTTTTGCTACCATAAACCCATCCGTTGGAACGGCATTTACTCGAATAGCTTCATCAGCTCCAATAGCTAAAGCTTTTCTTAACGTTGGCTCAGTAGACGCATCTCCTACATTTACAACGGTAACTTTAGCTCCTTGTTTTTCTTTAAACCACATTGCTCTAGTTAAGCTAAACTCATCATACGGATTAATCACAAATTGAACTCCATTCGTATCGAATTTAGTATCATTTTCAGTGAAGTTAATTTTTGAAGTGGTATCAGGAACATGACTGATACATACTAATATTTTCATATATTGTTGTTTTAAAGAATCTTATTTTGAACGACGAAGTTAAGTAATTTTTTTAAAAAATACTATGCGTGCATAGTATTTTTTATTATACTCAAGTCTTCCTCGACAAAAATAATGAATTAACCTTCAACTTGTATTGAAACGGACCTACTATTTAGACTAGATAAAGACAATAACAAAAAGGGAATTATCATTCCCAAATAGGATAAGTCAAAAGCTTTTCCATAAATATTCTTCCATACTCCTTCCTGAAATATATTTAACATGAAGGTAGTCAGCAACAAACCAGTTAAAACATACGTTGATAATCTAAAAATTGGCATAGAGGTGCTGAATTTTCGAGATAATAGTAAAGGAACAACCAACGAACAAATAATTAACAACTTAGGAGCATATTTTGTTTGATGATTGAATGGGTTATTCTCAATAACTGTGTTAAAATCCTCAAGTGATAAAATTATGGGTAATGAAATCACCAATACTGAAGATACAACTCCAAGCAAAAACCATATCTTTTGTTCAAATGTTGCTTTAACAAACTCGTGAAATAACATTATTGTTAAAGGAATAAGAACAACTCCACGAGTCATCACAAAAAAACCTATAACCACCCCTAACAGCAAAGACTTTTCAAATGTGTTCTTGTTAAAACTCTCCTTCCAACAATCAATGAATACAACAAGTAGCAATAAATTACTCATTAAATCACTTTTTACAAAAACCTCCCACCAATAAGCTGGGGATAGCACTAGGAATATTAAAATCAGTAGTTTTTCAACCTCTTTTCTTTTAGAAATAAAAATCCATGAACTAAATACACAAAAAGTAAATACTTGTAAATAACCTACGTCTCCTAAAAAATAAAATGGGAACCCCAATAGCGAAAGCCCTGGTAAATTCGAAGAAGTTTGACCTAAATGATCAAGCTTATTATAAGGATAGATACCATTTAATATATTTTCAATAGTAACTTCCATAGCTGACCATCTATCAACTTTTAAGCTATTCGGATCAACTAAAATATTAATGACAATAGTGGCTATAAAAATAACAAGACTAAGAACTATGTAACCTTTTTTTATGACAATCCCTTTCTTAAAAAAACTCAATTTACCCATCAAAAATTTGATAAAAAATAGAGAAACTATGTATACAAAAACAACAACAAATTCTGATATATAGTTTTGTCGAGAAGCATATCTCAAGAGAAATAAAGAGTTTATAAATAAATACAACGCTAAAGGAAAGTTTCGCTTTAACTGTTCAATCATAGCCTTTAACATTTTTATATGTCTTTTATAACAGACAAATATAATTTTTTTACATCTATTTTTATTACTTTTGCAATCTTGATAAACAACTACTTATAAAACGTATGAAAACAGTACAATTTAGAGAGGCCGTTTGCGAAGCGATGAGTGAGGAAATGCGCAGAGATGAAACCATTTATTTGATTGGAGAAGAGGTAGCTGAGTATAATGGTGCTTATAAAGCTAGTAAAGGAATGCTAGACGAGTTTGGAGAAAAACGCGTTATTGACGCTCCTATTGCTGAATTAGGTTTTGGTGGTATTGCTGTTGGTTCTGCAATGAACGGTAATCGTCCGATTGTAGAGTACATGACTTTTAATTTCTCTTTAGTAGGAATTGATCAGATCATAAACAATGCCGCTAAAATTAGACAAATGAGTGGTGGACAATTTAACTGTCCGATTGTTTTTAGAGGACCAACTGCTTCTGCAGGTCAGTTAGCAGCAACACACTCTCAAGCTTTTGAAAACTGGTTTGCAAACTGTCCTGGTTTAAAGGTTATTGTTCCTTCGAACCCATATGATGCAAAAGGTTTATTAAAAGCTGCAATACGTGATGACGATCCAGTTATTTTCATGGAGTCGGAGCAAATGTATGGTGATAAAATGGAAATCCCAGAAGGAGAATACATTATCCCTATAGGAGTTGCTGATATCAAAAGAGAAGGAACTGACGTTACTGTAGTTTCTTTTGGTAAAATTATTAAAGAAGCTTACAAAGCTGCGGATGAATTAGCCAAAGAAGGTATTTCAATTGAAATTATTGATTTACGTACTGTTCGTCCAATGGATCATAAAGCAATTCTAGAATCTGTTAAGAAAACTAATAGACTCGTTATCTTAGAAGAAGCATGGCCATTTGGAAGCGTTTCTTCTGAAATAACATATAGAATTCAAGATGAAGCTTTTGACTATTTGGATGCTCCAATCAAGAGAATCACTACAGCTGATACACCTGCGCCATATTCTCCTGTATTGTTAGAAAAATGGCTACCGAATGCTAACGATGTTGTGAAAGCAGTTAAAGAAGTAATGTATATCAAATAAGCTTACTAAAACTGAAAAATAATTTAAAATCCTTTTGATTTCAATAATCAAAAGGATTTTGCGGTAAAAAAAGAGAATGAAAAATAAAATTTTACACTTACTCCTCCTAATAACCACCTCAGTAAGTGCACAACTCACATTAAAAGGAAAAGTTGTTGACGAATTTGACAACCCTTTACCTTTTGTGAATGTTGTATTACAAAAAACAACACATGGAACTGTCACTGACGATGATGGTAAGTTTCTTCTGAAAACTAAAAAATATAGAGGTATTTTAGAGATCTCGTTTGTGGGGTTTGAAACACAAACAATAAAGGTTAGTGAAAACACTAAATACCTAAACATTGTATTAAAAGAAGAGTCAAACCAGCTAGAAGAAGTTGTTGTTGTCACAAGACCTAAAAAACGGCTAAAGAAAAAAGAAAACCCTGCTTACAAAATTTTAAAAGAGCATTGGAAAAGAAAACGAAAACTCGGCTTAAACCTAGTTAATCACTATCAATATAAAAAACACTCAGCTATTGAAATTGGGTTAAACAATTTAGATACTGTTTTCCTAAAAAGTGTTTTTAAGAAAAATTACGATAAAGAAATTAAACAAGTAAAGTATGATAGTGATGGTGTTAACTACTATATACCTGTTTATCTACAAGAAACTATATCACAAGTATACGGAGACAATAAAAACAATAATGTAAGGGAAGATATTAAAGCTGAAAAGGAAGAAGGATTGGGTGCTCAAGGCTTTGTTTTTGATAGGATGTCCAATACGTTTCAAAATGTTGATATTTTTAGAAATAACATCAGACTTCTTCAAAAATCATTTGTGAGTCCCTTATCTTCTAACGGATTTGCAACCTACGATTATGTATTATACGACAGTATCGTAAAAAACGATCAAAAGCTTTATAATATTTACTTTTTCCCAAGAAGAGATGGTGACCTTGCCTTTCAGGGGAATGTATGGATAGCAGACAAAAATTATTCTGTCAGAAGAATTAAAATGGCTGTTCATAAAAAAGTCAACCTTAACTTTGTAAGAGGGCTAAGCTTCGATAAAGAATTTGAAGTAAAAAATGACAGCATCTACTTACCCACCAAAAACGTGTATGACGGAGACTTTACGTTAGTCGATAAAAATGACACAAACAAAGGGCTTACCATTAGAAAAACCATCACTTTTAGTGATTATCTTCTGGACAAGCCTAAACCTGATAATTTTTACTTAGAATCGGTAGAAAAAATAAGACCTGATCAATTTAAAAAAGATGAGGAGTTTTGGGATAAGTCGGGTAAAATTGTTGATGAAGACACTTATACTTTAATCAACACCGTTAAAAAGAAGAAAAAAATAAAAACCATTACTGGCTTTATTAATACTGTTGCTAATGGTTATTTTAATACTGGACATAATTTTCAAATAGGACCTTTTTGGACATTATTTGCGAATAACCAAGTAGAAGGTTTTAGAACCAAGCTCGGATTTAGAACGTTTAAAACTAAAGACGATCGTTTTAGAGTTGGCGGACATATTGCATATGGATTTAAAGATAAGAAATTCAAATATGGCTTGGAAAGTAGATATTTGCTTTCATATAAACCTAGAATTGCAGTTGGAGTAGCGTATCAAAATGATATTGAGCAATTGGGAAGTAGTTTATTAAACACTACACAACTTTTAGGAAACACTTTTGGTACTACTGCCCTGTTGAATCGTGGAGACAACTTCTTTTTATCAAAAGTTCATAAAATCGCTACAAACTTCGACTATCAGGTAAAATTAAACTTCCATGTTGGGGTTAACTTTTCTCATTCAAGAATCCGCTCAGCTTCAGAAGCTGATTTCTCTATGAGCTATGTTGATGAAAATGGTAATTTTCAGTCACAAATTACGGATGTTGCTTCTGATATTTATGTTTCATATACTCCTGGTCGTTTTGTTTATGGTTTAGGTGTCGAACGACGATTTGGGCGTAACATTTTCCCTACTTTTGTGTTAAACTATAGAAAAGGTTATAAAGGTCCTTTTAACGGAACGCATAGTTATGATAAAATTCAATTTAAATACAACCATCCAATACTTTTAGGTGAACTGGGACTATTAGATGCAACATTTGAAGGTGGTAAAACCTTTGGAACTGTTCCAATTGGTTTACTAAATGCTATTCCTGCCAACCAATCGTTCTCATTGGTAAAAAACACCTTTGCTTTACTTAATTATTACGATTTTGTTACTGATACCTATGCTGCAACGCATTTGGAACATCATTTTAATGGTTTTATATTCAACAGAATTCCATTGTTAAAAAAATTAAAGCTAAGAAGTTTGGTAACATTTAGAGCCGCCTACGGTAGTATTTCTGATGCAAATAGAGCTATTAGCCGTTCAAATATCAACTACAACACTCCAAATGATGTGTATTATGAGTATGGCGTTGGTATTGAAAACATAGGGTACGGAAATCTACGTTTTTTACGTATTGATGCCATTTGGAGAAGTAATTATACTCCTCCAGCTGGAGCTTTGGTTTCACCGACTCCTAAATTTGCAATTAGAATTGGAATTAGACCAGGCTTATAACCATAGATTTAACTATAAAATAACAGCTTTTTTTACCTGAAAAATGCCAAAAAATGGCTACTTTTGCACACCTATTTTAGAAAACGAAGATAAGTTAACAAACAATATGACTGCAAAAGAAAAACAAACAGTAGATGTTTTAATAGAAATACCTAAAGGAAGTAGAAATAAATACGAGTATGATTTCGAATTAAAAAAAATTCGTTTTGACAGAATGTTATTCTCTTCTATGATGTACCCTGGTGACTATGGTTTTATTCCAAAGACATTAGCACTAGACGGAGATCCTTTAGATGTATTAGTTTTAGGAGCAGAACCAACATTTCCAATGTGTGTAATGGAAGTAAAGCCAATTGGTGTTTTCCATATGGCTGATGAGAAAGGTCCAGACGAAAAAATAGTTTGTGTTCCTGTTTCTGATCCTATTTGGAATAAATACAACGATCTTTCTGATTTAAATCCACATAGAAAAGAAGAAATTACTCACTTCTTCCAAGTTTATAAAGATCTTGAAAAGAAAAAAGTTGATGTTGGAGATTGGGGAGATGCAGACGAAGCTTATGACATTCTTCAAAAGTGCATCGATCGTTATGAAGAAAGCGAGCACAATCAAAAAGAAAGCTTTATTATCTAAGTAAACATTAGGATAACAATATTAAAAACTCTCAGAAAATTCTGAGAGTTTTTTTATTACCCGTTGATTTAGTTATATTTACCAAAACTATAACTAATCAAATAACAAAAAACATGAAAGAAAACATGGTTTATGTGCCCATTATACTGGCATTATTAGGACTTATTTTTATGTATATAAAAATGGTTTGGGTTAAAAAACAAGATGCGGGTAATGAAAAAATGCAATCTATTTCAAAAAGTATAAAAGAAGGAGCTCTTGCCTTTTTAGCAGCCGAATATCGCCTTTTACTAATCTTCGTTATTATTGCTTCTCTGGCCTTATTCGGAATTTCACAAATAGTAGAAACAACAAGTATTATGATTGTTCCAGCATTTATTATTGGAGCAATTTTTTCAGCTTTGGCTGGAAATATAGGAATGAGAATTGCTACTGATGCAAATGCTCGTACTGCTGAAGCAGCCAAAACTAGTTTACCACAAGCGTTAAAAGTATCGTTCGGAGGTGGAACTGTTATGGGCTTAGGTGTTGCAGGTTTAGCCGTTTTAGGTTTGGGACTATTCTTTTTATTATTCCTAAATCAATTTATTACTAACGGCGGTAACTTCTATAACGAAATGACCGTTGTTTTAGAGGCCCTAGCTGGTTTTTCACTAGGGGCTGAATCTATCGCTTTATTTGCAAGAGTTGGTGGAGGTATTTACACCAAAGCTGCCGATGTTGGAGCAGACTTGGTTGGTAAGGTTGAAGCTGGAATTCCAGAAGATGATCCGAGAAACCCTGCTACCATTGCCGATAATGTAGGTGATAACGTTGGTGATGTTGCTGGTATGGGAGCTGATTTATTTGGTTCATATGTCGCAACCGTTCTCGCTGCGATGGTTTTAGGAAATTATGTGATTCGTGACATGTCAATAAACTCTGCTTATAGCGATGATTTTAATGGTTTAGGACCAATCCTTTTACCTTTAGTTATTGCTGGGGTAGGAATTGTAGCTTCCATTATTGGAACATTCTTAGTTGGAATTAAAGATAATACAGCAAAAGAAGCACAAGTTCAAAAGGCTTTAGACTTAGGAAACTGGGTTTCGATCATCATCACCCTAGCAGCAAGTTATTTCTTAATACAATGGATGCTTCCTGAAACTTTACAAATGAGTTATTTCGGAGAAGGAATTCAAGAAGTGGCTTCCATCAATGTATTTTGGGCTGCTTGTATTGGATTGGCTGTTGGTGCTTTAATTTCAATGGTTACCTCTTACTACACAAGCTTAGGTAAGAAGCCTGTTTTAGATATTGTTCAAAACAGTGCTACGGGTGCTGGAACAAATATTATTGCTGGTTTAGCAGTAGGTATGAAATCTACTTTTTTATCCGTTTTATTATTTGCTGCGGCAATTTATGGATCATATTATTTCGCTGGATTTTACGGAGTTGCATTGGCTGCATCTGCAATGATGGCAACCACTGCCATGCAATTAGCCATTGATGCTTTCGGACCTATTGCCGACAATGCGGGAGGTGTTGCTGAAATGAGTGAATTAGAAGATCATGTTCGTGAGCGTACTGACATTTTAGATTCTGTTGGAAATACAACCGCTGCTGTAGGTAAAGGATTTGCTATTGCTTCTGCGGCTTTAACTGCTTTAGCTCTATTTGCTGCCTATGTTACATTTACCGGTATCGATGGAATTAACATTTTTAAAGCTGATGTTTTAGCTGCTTTATTTATCGGAGGTATGATTCCTGTTATTTTCTCTGCTTTAGCGATGCAATCTGTAGGAAAAGCTGCCATGGAAATGGTTCACGAAGTTCGTAGACAGTTTAGAGAAATTCCTGGAATTATGGAAGGAACTGGAACGCCAGAATATGCGAAATGCGTTGATATTTCGACAAAAGCTGCCTTAAAAGAAATGTTACTACCTGGACTAATTACCATTATTACACCAATTATTATTGGTTTAGTATTTGGAGCTGAACCTTTGGGTGGTTATATGGCAGGAGTATGTGTTTCTGGTGTTATGTGGGCTATTTTCCAAAACAATGCCGGAGGTGCTTGGGACAATGCAAAAAAATCATTTGAAGCTGGTGTTGAAATCAACGGAGAAATGACCTATAAGGGTTCAGATGCTCATAAAGCTGCCGTTACTGGTGATACTGTTGGTGATCCGTTTAAAGATACTTCAGGTCCTTCAATGAACATTTTAATTAAGTTAACTTGTTTAGTTGGATTAGTAATTGCTCCGATTTTAGGCGGACATTCTTCTGGAGAACATCATGCGACAAACCAAGAGATTAAAAAAGAAGTAAAAGTTAAAGTTAAGGCTTCAAGTTCAGACGATGCTGTGGCCACTATTACTACAACTACCACTAAAGATGGAAAAACAGTGACTGAAACCAAAGAGTTAAAAGGTACTGTTGAAGAAATTGAAAAGAAGGCTGAAGAACTTTCTAAAGAAGTTGAGAACGCTGAAATAAAGATAAAGAAACAAGTTACTAAAGAATAACAACAACTTTATAATACATTAGAAAACCTCTAACAGATTGTTAGAGGTTTTTATTTTATAACAAATTGCAACGTATCATTCGTTGTTTTTTGTGCAAGACGATTTCTCGCTTCCTCGCTTAACTGCAATACACGTGGGTATCCTCCTGTTACTTGGCAATCTCTCATCAAAACCACTAATTTACCAGAGGGCGTTAACTGCACGGTTCTTGGTAAAACCGATGAAGTTAACATTGAATCAAAATTATTAGGCACTTCTTCATGTAATCGATATCCCATCCTGCTATTATCGCCTGATATTGTATATTTTTCAGAAAGCTATTATCTTTTACTCACAGCCCCATGCATCTATAAACAATTAAAAACTAACGATTTAATAATAATTTTGTATCTTTACTTCCATCTCCACTTTATTATCTTACCCATATAATGATTACTATTTCCATAAAGGTTAACTATTCATAGATAGTACCTGTTTTTTGTTTAAATAAGAATAAACACAAAGCTTTAACCTTTCTAGAAATTGAGCTAAATAGTAATATGACCAACATCATATTATCAATAACTAAAACTTCTGAATTAACATTATGTAAGACATCTAACCAAAAATCTTCCATTCTCAAAACTAACAAAACCATGAAAAGAAAAAGAATTTTCCTGTTTCTTGCTTTTTTTATCTTTCTGATTAACCAAACAACTTCTCAAGTATTAGATTCTTATATTAGAGAACAGTTCAGTAGAATACGATTAATTGCTCTTCCTGATTTTGACATACAACTAGAAATTGTTGATGAAGGAAAAATGGAATCCCTCCTCGCCAGCAGGAAGGTGATATTTAGTAAATCAGAACTCAACAAATTTTCAAAAGAGTTCAATCAACTAGAAAGAAATTTTCTAATTCAAATACTTCTAGCTCACGAAGTATCACATCAATTTCAATTTAATTGGTACAAAGGGAAAAAAGAATTACAAAATAGACCAATACTTAGAATGTTATTGGAGGGGCAAGCTGATGTTTTAGCAGGTTTTTGTTTTGGACATATGTTAATAGACGATTTAGACAAACTTAAAAAATCGGCTGAGAACATTAATATTATGGACTCTTTTTATAAAGTTTTTCAATTTATTCTTGATGTTGGTATAGAAGAAAGTAGTATTGGAACACATCCTTCAAAAACAGATAGGTTAATGTTAATCCGACAAGGTATGAATTTAGGAGCTGCTAAAGCAATTGACATGGATATTAAAAGGAATCCGCATATAGCAAAACAATACTTTATTACTTCTTCGGCTTATCAAAAGGAAGTAGAGAAAATTCTTAAAGGTATGGATTTCGATAATTCGAAAGATAATATTTTTAAATGGTCGTACCGTGTAGCCAAAAGAATAATGAACTACAACCCAAAGGTTGCTCAAAATATTGTGCTTTTAAAAGATAAGCAAACCCCTAAAATACATTGGCATAAATCTCAAGAATACCCATATGTTGATTATGAGTTTAATTATTTAAATATTTCAGAAAAACCAATTGACGTAGCAATGGAGATCTATATATCTCATGTCGACAGGAATAATCCACAAATGAAAAAATATCAAAATAAAAGAAATTCTAAAATTTATTCATTTCATATTAAACCAAAAGAAATTAAAACAATAAAGGGAAAACTAAATTGGGATAAGTTTGATAATGATTATGATGAACTGACTTCATTAAAAAAAGGGACTATGCCTAGAATTGTTTACCCTCATGCTAACTCTGATGAATATATTATGTCAGCTTCTTTTTCTAAAGATGAAACTACTCAACTTTCGAAAGACGAAATTAACTATTTAGCCGCTATCCCAAGCCCCAATGCAACAAATACTAAATACAAATTAGGTAGTAAAATCAAAAAAATAATAAGGACTTTAAAATACAATAGAAAAGATCTTGCTTTTGGAATTGGCAATTATTATCCTCTAAATCAAGGTGCTTTTATTGAATACAAAACTGCTTTAAGTTTTGATAAAAACTGCAGTATTGAAGTTTTTAAAAATATAAAAGATATCAATCAGCTTCCCTTGAAAGATTATTCCGATGAAATTTATATTCGATATCCATACTTTAAAATGAAAGAAGATGCTTCTAATAAATTTAAAGCACTAATCGAAGCTTTTGATCTAGCGCTTCCTAACTATGAAAAGGAAGATGATAACGACGGAAACTCAATCTCTGTGAGCTACAACTTAAATAATATATATGTAGACCTTTATCTAGAAAAAAATAGAAAAACCAATATTTGGGAAATAGAAATTGAAATATATAATTAAAAGTATAACAAAAACTCAACTAATATGAAACGACTTTTTTACATCTACTGTTTTTTCTTTACTTCAATCATGTATTCTCAGGAAACTAATTTTTACAAAATAGCATTCGAAACACAGCAAACATTAACCAAACTATCCGAATTAGTGTATCCAATGAAACATATCCCTTTAATAAACTCTTATAATGAATTGGATAAATCAAGTACAAGATTGTTCGATTTGCTAACCGACCTAGTCGATCAAGACGAATATATTAACACTATCTACCTTAATACATTAAGTGATGCTCAAAAAGCTTTAGAAAATTGCACTAAAGAAAATAAAAGCACAGAAGAACTACTTACTATTTTAAGTAAAGTACAAAAAGATTATAAGGTAAAATTAAAGTCTTTTAGTTATGGAATAAAACCAGGACTTGATTGTAAAATAAAAGTAGTGGTTAAAACTGTGACTTCAAAGGGCTATCATCCATATGCCCAATATTCTTATGATGATGATTATGTGAAACGATTTACATTTAACAACCCAACAAACAATTCTGAAACTTATTTGGCTCCAGGTTATTACAGAATATGGATAAAGAAAGGAAACTACAAAAGTGAATTAAGGGATGTAGAAATTTTTAGTTCTGATGAAAATAATATTTTTTACTTCGAAAAATAAATAGACGATGTTTGTTGCCAAATTAAAAGAAATATGGAAAGAAGTTCTTTTATTAAGTACTTGGATTATTTCAGTTGCTGGAACTTTTATAATTCCCTTACCTTCCTGGACATCAAGTGACAGTGATGTTGAATTTTATGTGAAGTTTATCGTTTTTTTCTCTACAGTTGTTGCTGTTTTTTTTATACTCTATTCATTTAGAAACAAGCGAATAAAAACTTGGTTTATTTTTTCATTAATTTTTTTCATTCTTACATGTACGTCCTTTCTACTCTACTCTTTTTCCAGAGAAAACAATACACTTCCTTACGAGGATAAGGATGTCATCATAGGTGATACAAGGCTCCAAAACGACCCCATATCTAAACTTGAAGCAAAAGGAAGTCTAAGATTAGATCGGGATGATATATTAAAACATGTTCATGGCAATAGTGAAAAAATTTGGACTAAAAAGAGTATCCAAAAAAACAGGTTACAACTTATTCTTTTATTTTCGGCATCCTATGTTTCTATTGCCTGTTTTTTAATCTCATTTTGCAACCTTTTTATTTTACATAAAAACAACACTAATAAACCTTAGCGTTATTTTACAAAAACGAACCTAATTCCATCATTCGTTGTTTTTTGTGCAAGACGATTTATCCCTTCCTCACTTAACTGCAATACGCGTGGGTATCCTCCTGTAACTTGACAATCTCTCATCAAAACCACTAATTTACCAGAGGGTGTTAACTGCACGGTTCCTGGTAAAACCGATGAAGTTAACATTGAATCAAAATTATTAGATACTTCTTCATGTAAACGATATCCCATCCTGCTATTATCACCTGATATTGTATATTTTTCAGAAAGTAATATCTTCTTCTGTTCCACAGACAATAAGTCAAACTCTGGTCCTTTAAAACACTCAACCTCCTCCGCTACAAAATGATCCATAGGACTCTTAAGTACTCCTCTTTCTATATCTAATTGGTAATCTATAGCTGTATTTACTGGAAGTAGCATTTCTTTTTCCAACTTCATTACTGGGGTAATTCCTGAATACCAACTTCTGCTACCCAATACCGTCTCAATATTCACTCCTCCTTTCACACCTATATAGGTCCTTGCTCCATACTTTCTTTTACCAAAGCGTAATTCAGATCCTTTGGAAGCCAAAAAAGGAACATTTAATTTTATTAATTCATTGTTTATTTCAACCGAAAAATCAGCCCCAGATATGCACAAATAACAATCTTCTAAAAACTGCAATCGAACACCTCCAAAAAAAACCTCTATAACTGCATCATCTATATTATTTCCAAGTAATATGTTTGCTAACTTTGCAGAATAGGAATCCATAACTCCCGAAACAGGAACTCCTATTGCACAATAGCCATTTCTTCCTAAGTCTTGGATAGAGGCATAAAATCCTGGAGATACTACCTTGATCATAAGAACTCCTTTTTTAATTTATAATCGTTAGAAACCAGTTCTTTTTGAATTTCAATATACTCATGTTCAGTTATAGAATAAAACTGCAAGCGATCTCCAGACTTCGCAAAACATGGGTTCGTTTTATTCATGTCAAAAAATGAAATGGGAGTTCTTCCGATAATATTCCAACCTCCAGGGCTTTCCATTGGATATACTCCAGTTTGACTACCTCCAATCGCAATGGAACCTTTAGCAACTTTTAACCTTGGATTTGCTTTACGATTGGTATGAAGTATTTGATCAAGTCCTCCTAAATAAAGAAAACCAGGTAAAAAACCAATGAAGAATACTGTATAAACAGTGTCTGTATGAAGTGTTACTATATTTTCAATGGACATATCTTTACTTGCAGACATTTCCTCTAAATCTATTCCGAATTTTCTTTCGTAGCATACAGGTATTTTCCAAAGAACTTTCTCTTTTCTTTTAGAAACGACACCTTCTACTCGAACTTTTTCTAAAACCTCAAGGAGTTGTTCATAATTGTTCAACTCTTTCTTAAAAATAAGTGTTAAAGAATGATAGCCAACCACCAAATCATTTAAGCTGAAAAGCTCAGAATCAATAATTTTATCTTTAAAATCAATGATATCATTTAAAATAGATTCATCAACTCTTTTTTCCCATTCGATTAAAATTGCCTTTTCACCGAAACGTTTATATTTAATTGGAAATATTTTCAATATTAAACAATCATTTTAGCTATTTCAATATTTATAGCTTTAAATTCTTCAAATAAATACTTTACTAAAACATCAGCATTTTTACTATCTCCATGAATACAAAAAGTATCAGCTTCAATTGGTACTTTTTGACCAGTAATTGTTTTTACTTCATTATTTTTCAGCATATTTAACACATGAGAAAACACCTCTTCTTTTTTATAAATTAAAGCCTGCTCCTTGCTTCTCGAAACCAATGTCAAATCATAATTGTAGTTCCTATCGGCAAACGCTTCATATTTAATTTGCAACCCTTTTTGCATTGCTTCCTTAGAAATTTCAGATTGATAAGGAACGTATAAAAAACTATCTGGACAATATCTTAAAACAACATCAACGACTAGCTTTGCCATCTTTTTATCAGTAGCGGTAAGATTATACAAAGCACCATGCGCTTTTACATGATGTAATTTTCCTCCATATTTTTCTACTCTTTCTTTTAAAATCGACACTTGATCTGTAAGACTTTCCTTTAACTCACTCGAAGAAATATCCATAACCTTTCTACCGAAGTTTTCCTTATCAGGAAACGATGGATGCGCACCGATTTTTACTTTATATTGCTTTGCTAACTCAATTACCTTGTCAATAGTTTGAAGATCACCAGCGTGTCCTCCACAAGCAATATTACATGAAGAAATAAATGGTAACAACTGTGCTTCATTACCTATTCCTTCTCCTACATCACAATTAATATCTATGATCATTACAGTATATTAAAAACCTTTAAAATGCTACGAAGCCCTAAAAATATTGTTATTACCAATATACATAAACCAAAAAAGTTTTGAAGTTTGGTGTTACCATATTTCCCTAAAACTGTTTTCTTATTCATCACCCAAAGTAAAACACCTACCATAATAGGCAATAACATTCCATTGGCTACCTGTGCAAACTTGATTATTTCGATTGGTTTAATTCCTATTGAGGAAAACAACACACCTAAAAATAAAATGCCTCCCCAAACGAATCTAAACCTTAGAGACTTCATACCATCCTTCCACCCCAAACACCCCTTCGCAACAAAAGCGGCAGCAAGTGGAGCAGTAATTGCAGAGGTAATTCCTGCAGCAAACAATCCAATTGCCAAAAAGTATTTGGCAAAAGCACCATATAATGGTTCAAGCCCTAAGGCCAAATCTGCACCATTATTAATACTCCCGGAAGGAATTCCAGCAGCAGAAATAATTATGGCCATTGACACCATACCTCCTAGTACAATAGAAATGAAGGTATCTTTTTTCGCATAAGATAAATCCTCATCACTTTTCCATTTTTCCTTTACCAAAGAAGCATGAAGAAATAGATTGTACGGAACAACTGTTGTTCCTATAAGTCCAATAATCGTGAATAAGCTATTTTCAGGAAATGAAGGAACTAACATTCCCTTAAAGATTGCTATAAGGTTCGGCTTTGTTATGATTGCTGTAATCACAAAGGATACACTCATTAACAAAACAAGCACTACTAAAATCTTTTCTAATACTTTATAGTTGCCAATAAATAACAACACAAAAGCAATAATTCCAATACAAAGACTTAAAATATTCAATGAAAAACTTCCGAAATCGATAACGACATTTCCTAATACGGTTTCTAAACCTAAAACACCTCCACTTATATTCCCAGCTTCATAGGCCGCATTACCTATAACAATTGCTGACAAAATAAGAACCATCATAAAATTTCTCAGTCCAGGCTTTGCTATTTCATGGCGTAAAACTTCTGATAACCCTTTTTGAGAAACAATGCCTAAACGTGCTGCCATTTCCTGTAGCACTATCGTCGCAAATATTGACAATAACATTGCCCATAAGAGATTTGTTCCAAAATTAACTCCAGCCAAAGTACAAAGAGTAACAGTCCCCGGTCCTATAAAGGCTGCAGCCACAAGTGTTCCAGGTCCGATATTTTTAAACCATTTTTGTATCATAAAAGGATGTTTATAGCTATAAATGTAGTAAAAAGAAACAAGGTAATTTAAGTTTCATTCCGCATACACTCAAGTTTACTAAGGGTTTCTTATTTTTGCGCAATGCAAAGAGTGATTCGAAATTTTTCAATAGACAACCCAATTGAGTTTAAACATAAGCTATTTGGTTGGTCGAAACAATACGAAACTGCAGTTTGGTTAGACTCTAATAATTATCATCAGAAATACAATTCCTTCGATTGTGCTCTAGCCGTTGAAGAGTTTACGTCTATAAAAACAGATTATCATAATGCTTTTGACAAGCTAAAGGAATACCAATCTTTTACAAAAGACTATATATTTGGTTATATTTCATATGACGTTAAAAATGATGTTGAACAGCTATATTCAAATAATTTTGATGGGCTTCATTTTCCTGACTTGTTCTTTTTTCAACCTCAGAAATTAATTTTCATCAAAGGAAACACAGTAGAATTCCATTATTTAAGAATGATTGATGACGAATTAGAGGAAGACTTCGAAGAGATTTACCAAGCAAATCCAACACTTATTGACTACGAAAAAAGGGCGCCTAAAAACAACGATTCGGTTAAGATTAAATTGAGAATCCATAAAGATGAATACCATCAAAAGGTTACGAAAGTTCTAGAACATATTCATAGAGGTGATATTTACGAAGCCAATTTTTGTCAAGAATTTTATGTGGAAAATGCGATGATTGACCCTTATGATATTTACGCGCATTTAAATGAAATATCCGAACCTCCTTTTGCCACATTCTTTAGGAACGAAAACCAATATTTACTTTCGGCTTCACCTGAGCGATATATAAAAAAAGAGGGGAGTAAAGTAATATCTCAACCAATTAAAGGAACGGCTAAGAGACTTATTAACAAAATTGATGATGAAAAAATTGCCTTTGACTTATCAAGAGATGACAAAGAACGATCAGAAAACATTATGATTGTAGATTTAGTAAGAAACGACTTGTCGCGAACAGCTGAAAAAGGAAGTGTTAAGGTGGAAGAGTTATGTAAAGTATATTCATTCAAGCAAGTTCATCAAATGATCTCAACCATAACATCTACAGTTGATCCAACAACTCACCCAGTAGATGTTATTAGAGAAACATTTCCAATGGGAAGTATGACCGGTGCACCTAAAATTTCTGCTATGGAAATAATTGAAAATCTGGAAGAAAGTAAACGAGGATTGTACTCAGGAACTGTTGGTTACTTTACACCTGATGGAGACTTTGATCTTAATGTCGTTATAAGAAGTATATTGTACAATGAAGACAACAAATATGTTTCATTTTCTGTTGGTGGAGCCATTACAGCAAAATCAACGCCAGAAAAAGAATATGAAGAGTGCTTGTTAAAAGCGAAAGCAATGAAATACGTTCTACTCAATTCTTAAGTCTTTTTAAAAATATTTGATAAATCCTTTCATTTTAATTACATTGAAAAAGACAAGTAAACCAACTATTTAATCGATTACTATGACACGCGAAAACTTTACCTACCCATTTCATAAAACAACTTTTTTTGGACGATATTGGCAACCTGAAAGAGCAAAGGGCATTGTAGTTATAATTCATGGTATGGGAGAGCATTCAGGACGTTATGAACATGTTGCTTCAGAATTGGTGAAAAGTGATTTTGCAGTTATTGCCTTTGATCACTTTGGTCATGGAAATACAAAGGGTAAAAGAGGTCATAATCCAGGATACTCGTACGTGTTAGATAGTATCACAGAACTGGTTAAAAAGGCTGAAGAGTTTTTCGGAAAACTTCCTATCTTTTTATACGGTCATTCCATGGGTGGAAATGCTGTTATCAATTATGTACTAAGAAGAAAGAATAATATAGACGGAGTAATTGCCACAAGTCCTTTTTTAAGACTGGCCTTTGAGCCACCAGCTTGGAAGCTTTCTTTAGGAAAGTTCATGCAAAAAATTGCTCCTTCAATAACGTTGGGAAATGAATTAGACCCTAATGACATTTCTAGAGATCCAGTCGAAGTTCAAAAATACATTGAAGACCCGTTGGTTCATGACAAAGTGAGTCCTAATTTCTCATTAAGTTTTATTGATGCTGGGGAATGGGCTATTTCAAATGCGCCCTTATTAAAAATCCCCATGCTTATACTACATGGAACTGAGGATAAAATTATAGATCATAAAGGTTCGGAAGCATTTGCTAAGAATACTGATTTGGCTACTATTAAATTATATGAAGGGGGTTACCATGAGCTTCAAAACGATCTCTGTAAAGAAAAACTACTAACCGATATCACTCATTGGTTAAACGCACAAACATAAATTAAATGGAGCAAAAACTTGCACAGCACTTAACTTCAAATTTCCCCTTTTTAAATGACAAACACATATTGCTTGCCATTTCAGGAGGGATTGACAGTGTGGTTGCTGCTCACATATTAAAAAAACTCTCATATAATGTTTCACTTGCTCATTGTAACTTTCAGCTCAGAAATGAAGAAAGCGATAAAGATGAGCAATTTGTTATTAATCTAGGAAAAAAACTAAACCTTAAAACCTACACAACAAGGTTCAACACTTCGGAGTATGCTTTAAAACAAAAAATCTCCACCCAAATTGCGGCCCGAGAATTGAGATATAACTGGTTTGAGTCACTTATAAAAAAACATAATCTTGATTACCTTGTCACTGCTCATCATGCGGATGATAATTTAGAAACGTTTTTAATTAACTTTTCAAGAGGAAGTGGAATAGATGGTTTGACTGGAATTCCACAACAAAATGGTTACATTTTACGACCATTTTTGCAGTTCTCAAGAGAAGAAATTGCCGTTTACGCAGCTGAAAACAGCATTTTATGGAGGGAAGATGCCAGTAATTCCGAGACAAAATACCTTAGAAATAAGCTTAGACATACTATTATTCCTATTTTAAAGGAAATGAATCCCAGCATATTAAAATCATTTGGAAAGACTGTTGAATACTTAAAGCAAGGACAGCAAATTATTGAAGACAAAACGAAAGAAGTTTTCTCTGAAATAACTGATAAAGAAGAAGATACACTAAAAATAAACATTGAAAAACTTAAAAAACTATCTAACCCAAAAGCCTATTTATATCAAATTCTTCACCCTTATGGTTTTACAGAATGGAATGATGTAAATGCACTAGTTAATGCTGAAAACGGCAAATTAATTACAACAAAATCACATACTTTACTAAAAGACAGAGAATTTTTATTACTTTTACCACCTTATAAACTTACATCCCCTGAATCCCAGAAGTTTGCTATCAACAGCGACACTCTAACTATCTCAGAGCCTATAAGTTTGTTATTTAAAAACGTTCAAAAAACAGCATGTTTAGATAAAAATTCTATTTATGTTGATAAAAATTTACTAAATTACCCCCTGACTGTGCGAAAATGCAAAGCCGGAGACCTAATTTATCCCAAAGGAATGAAAGGGAAAAAGAAGGTTAGTAAATATTTAAAAGACGAGAAATTATCATTAGTAGAAAAACAAAATACATGGTTGCTTTGTTCCAATAAAAATGAAGTAATTTGGATTATTGGTAGAAGGCAAGATCGTAGATTTTTGCCTTTAGAAGGTTCAGCCAGTATTTTACAAATATGTATATATCAACCCCTGTAAACTATTATAGAATGAAAAAACTCATTACTCTGATTTTGTTTTTTATAGGTTTTGTTACTTTCTCCCAGACTGATGACGCGCCTTTAGAGGTAAATCCTACAGTTAAAAAAGTATCAGACACAGAATATGATTTGATCTTCGAGATTTCTATTGCCGAAGATTGGCATTTATACTCTCAATACAACCCAGAGGATGCTTCTTTGCCTATGACTATTTCTCCTGCGGAAGGAGAAGCTGGTTATACGTTAGTTGGAAAAGCTACCGAGAGTGAAACAGAAACTGAATTCAGTGAAATTTGGGGAAAAGATGAAATCTTTTTCGTAGATGAGGCAACACTTATACAACGTATTACTGTTCAAGACACTACATTAACAAAAATCACACTTAATCTTGATGCTCAAGTTTGTAAAGAGTATTGTTTACCTTTTGATGAAGACTTTACTTTTGCCTTTTCTTTAAAAGGAGGAGAAGTGGTTCAAACAGTAACTGAGATTGATGATAGAAGTAAATCATTATCTGAATCTTTAAAATTAGATTTAAAGAATGAAGTAATGTTAAAGAGTGAAGCTTCTGAGGAAACCGATAAAAAAGACAGTAGTCTTTTAAACATATTCTTACTTGGATTTGTTGGAGGTTTATTAGCTTTCTTAACTCCATGTGTATTTCCAATGATTCCATTGACTGTTTCTTTCTTTACGAAGAAAAATGAGAAAAAAGTTCAAAGTTCAGGAAATGCTATATTGTATGGTTTCTTTATCGTTCTTATCTATGGTTTATTAAGTTTACCATTCCATTTCTTAGACACATTAGATCCTGAAATATTAAATAATATATCAACCAATATTTGGTTAAATATTTTCTTCTTTGTTGTATTGGTGTTCTTTGCTGGTTCATTCTTCGGATTATATGAATTAACATTACCATCATCATGGACGAATAAAGCAGATAGTGCTTCTGGTATTGGAGGTGTTTTAGGTATTTTCTTCATGGCCTTAACATTAGCTATTGTATCTTTCTCATGTACTGGACCAATTTTAGGTTCGTTACTAGCGGGATCATTATCTTCTGATGGAGGAGCAATGTTATTAACTTCTGGAATGGTAGGATTTGGACTTGCCTTAGCTTTACCATTTGCTGTTTTTGCTAACTTCCCTAAATGGATGGCTAAATTACCAAGATCGGGTAGCTGGTTAAACACAGTTAAAGTAACATTAGGATTCTTAGAATTAGCACTAGCATTTAAATTCTTATCAAATGCTGACTTAGTTGGACACTGGAATATTCTTAAAAGAGAAGTATTTATCGGAATATGGGCGTTATTAGCTTTATTAATGGCTCTTTACTTATTCGGATTTATCGGTAAAAAATACGGTAAGGTTTCAATGTTCAGAGTTTTAATAGGACTTATGATTTTAGGAGTTGCCGTGTATTTAGCTCCTGGAGTTTTACAAAAACCAACTTGGGATCAAAGTAAATTATTGAGTGGATTTGCTCCACCTAAATTCCATAGTATCTATAAGCAAGGAGATAATCAATGTCCTTTAAATCTAGAATGTTTTAAAGATATTGATGAAGGTCTTGCACATGCAAGAGAAGTTAACAAGCCTGTTATTTTAGACTTTACTGGATGGGCATGTGTAAACTGTAGAAAAATGGAAGAGAATATTTGGAGTCAACCAGATGTTTACAAAATTTTAAGTAACGAGTTTGTTATTATTTCTCTTTACGTTGATGATCATCAAAGAATGCTTCCAAAAGAAGAGCAGTTTGATTACATCAAACCAAATGGTAAATTGAAGAGAATTAGAACCTATGGAGATAAGTGGGCTACATTACAAACGGCTAACTTTAAAATTGCATCACAACCGTTCTATGTTGCTTTAAGCCCAGACTTAGAGGTATTGAACTCACCAGAACAATACACTGATAAGGAAACTTATGAAAAGTGGCTAAAAACAAGTGTAGACCGTTTTAAAGAAATAAAATAATAATTGAATTATTTATATATAAAAAATGCCTCCATATGGAGGCATTTTATTTTTTTGTGCTAATCTATTGGACCACCGAAAGCACATTCACTTTCTGAACAATGTCTTCCCCAATCAAGACATACTTCACTCCAACGCGGTTTACATTGTTTTCTTCCTCCGTTAATTGTTACTTGCTCTGACTTTTTTAGTAGTTTTCCTAAACTAGAAATTTGGTTTTTCATAATGAAAAGTTTTAATGTAAGTTAATTTTCACCTAGACCCTTTAGAGACATTCTAGGTTTATGTCTATTTTTTATGGTTAGTTCTTTAAGAAGTGAAATATATTAGATTTCCAGCACTCTAACGTCAATCTAAATCCCCTTCAAATATTTTTTATCGATTACTTCTTGGAAAAAATCTTTTCTAACTTAGAAATTCGGATTTTCTTAATCTGAATATTACATACCTCCAAACTACTTTGAAGCATTATAAAAGCATGCATAATAGATTTTTTTGCTAGTTACATAACATAACTATCTATGTTAATTTGGACAACAATAGTTAAACGATAAGATCATTTAATTGTTACTTCAAAAAAGCCAAAAAAATATTAAATATTTCATAAATAATTTTGACGAGACAAAATCCGATTTGTTATAAATTCAAGAGTAGAATAAATTTAAAATTTCATTACCGCTATTTAATAATCTTTTTAAGCTGGTAGAAAAACCTTTCAATAAGCCTGAGATCTTCAGTAACAATATCTGCACTTCCTTGCATTTCCTGTTTGAAGTCTATTTTCTTATCATATGTAGTAACTAATTCCTTTGGCAATAAAACATCTATTAAATACTTACCTTCTGCATCTGGAACCGGAGAAATAGATTTAACTTTACCATTTAATTCACCAAACTCATCCGAAGGATAATTGAAGAGTTTGATTTGAACTTTCTGTCCTTTTTTAATTTTACCTGAATTCGCCGCAGGTGCTTTAATTTTCCCTATAAACGCTTCACTTTTGCCTGGAATAATTGTAAAAATTAAATCCCCAGCCTTTACCGTTTGGTTTTTATTCCAAAAAGATAAAAAAGAAACTTCACCATTGATCGATGACTTCAACGCATAGGCTTTTTCCCAGTCTTTAATAGCTTTTTTAAGATAAAGAAATGACTGAATAGCTTTCTTTTTTAAACGTGTATCATTCTGCGTTTTTTTAATGGAAGTGCCTTCCAAATTCTTTGCTGAATTATTAATTAACTCTCTCATCTGAGAAATAGAGCTTTCTAAACTCTTGTATGCACGCTTTGCCTGAAGATATTCTATCTCTTTTTGTTCTTTGTCCTTTTCAGAAATAACTCCCTCTTCAAACATTTTTCTACTTCTCTCAACATCTACCACTTTATATTCAAGTTCTTTCTTATTGAGCTCTTTTTGAGACAAAAGGTTTTGTAATCTAACCTTAGCCTCGATAACAGACATTCTATTTGCAAAAGTTTCTGACTTATATGGAGTTAATTTTTCATTTAAGACATATTCGGAGTAATCATTTTCAAATTGAGAAAAACTAGTTGTAATATCACCCAAAATTAATGGTGGTAACCTCTCTATAGGAAATTTAAATACCTCTTGATTAGTAGGGATCGTATCTACAACACTTTTCAACAATAAAACATCATGATATATAGAACTATTATCAATTACTGCTAATACATCTCCACTTTTCACTTTCTGTCCCTCTGTAGTCAAAAAAACCTCAAACTGACCTCCTGATTTTGCATAGATCTTTTCTGGAGGAGATGACGTAGTTACCATTACCTGAGTTGAAATTACATCAGGATACTTCACAAACCACGAAATAAACAACAACATCACTATTAACAAAAGTAAAAGCGTATTTCCCCAACGGATCATCCAGTTAGGAACATAACTAAGTATTTCTTGTACTTCTTCACTTCTTATTTCAATATCAGAATTATTCTCTGGCATAAAATCTTATTCTATTACTTTGCATTAATATTTCGTATCCTTTCTCTTCTTAAGCAACCTTACTTTCCTAAGTTCAATTGATTCTTAACTAAATGGTAATAACTTCCTTTCAGCTTAGTTAGCTCTTCATGATTTCCTTTTTCAATAATTTTACCTTTATCAAGCACTACTATTTGATGTGCATTTTTTACTGTACTCAATCGGTGAGCAATAACAACTGCAGTTTTATTAGCGAAAAATTTATTCAAATTTTGCATAATAACCTTTTCATTGTTAGCATCTAAAGCACTTGTCGCCTCGTCAAAAAACAAAAACTTCGGATTTTTATACACTGCTCGAGCAATAAATAGTCGTTGCTTTTGACCTGTACTCAAACCACTACCTTCACTTCCTATTTTTGTATTATAACCTAAAGGTAATCCATCAATATAATCTCTTATATTGGCAACGTTAATAGCATGATTCAGTTTCTCTTTATCTACATAATCTTCTCCTACAGCAATATTTTTGGCAATTGTATCATTAAACACATAACCTTCCTGCATTACCACTCCACAATTTCTTCTCCATTCTTGTTGAGAAATACTTTTTAAATTGAAGTTACCAACTGTAATATCACCACCATCAGTTTTGTAAAAACCAAGTAGCAATTTCATTAAAGTAGTTTTACCACTACCACTAACCCCAACGATCGCGGTTGTTTTATTTTCAGGAATTTCAAGTGATAAATTCTTAATAACTGGTTCTAGCCCTCCAGTATATCTAAAAGTAATATTTTTAAGATTTATTGGAACATTTTCAGGAATGACTCTTACTTTTTCTTCAGTATAATCTTCCTCCTCTTCCATATTATGAATTTCACCCAATCTGTCCAATGATATTTGAGCATCTTGAACATCTCTCATAAAGTTAATCAGCTGAACAATTGGACCATTCAGCTGACCAACAATATAACTTATTGCCATCATCATCCCTAAGGTAATCTGCCCATCAATTACCAATTTAGCTGATAGAATTGTAATAAACATATTCTTTAACTCATTGATAAAATTTGATCCTACACTTTGAGTTTGCTCTAACGCCAAACTCTTGGTAGCAACTTTAAACAATCGAGCTTGAACATATTCCCAATTCCAACGCATTCGCTTCTCGGCATTGTGAAGCTTAATCTCTTGCATTCCATTAATCAACTCTATTACCTTACTCTGCTCTTCACTTACTTGCGAAAACCTTTTGTAATCTAATTCTTTTCTCTTTTTAAAGAAGAAAAGAACCCATCCGAAGTATAAAACACTTCCCAGAACAAAAACACCAAAGATTTGCATGCTATAATAAGCAAGAACGATACTAAAAATAATAAGGTTAAAAAACGAAAACAACACCGTTAGAGACGACGTAGTAAGTATTCTTTCAATACGTTTATGATCATTTATTCTTTGTAATAAATCTCCTGTCATTCTAACATCAAAATAAGAAATAGGTAATTTCATTAATTTGATAAAGAAGTCTGAAATCAACGAAATATTTATTCTTGTACTTAGATGTAACAATATCCAACTTCGAATAATTTCTAAAGATGCTTTTCCTAAAAACAAAAACAGCTGAGCAAATAAAATAAGATATACGAAATTAATATCCTGATTTTTAATACCAACATCTACCACACTTTGTGTTAAAAAGGGCAGTATAAGTTGTAATAAACTTCCAGCTAAAAGACCAATAATAAGCTGAACTATAAACTTTTTATACTTTATTAAGTATTTAAATATAAACGAAAATCCAAATTTTTGATCTTGATCAAACTCTTCACTGTAAAATTTAGGCGTTGGCTCTACTAAAAGAGCGATTCCTTCTTCAGTGGTTTCGTCAGCATTATTACCTATCCAATTCTGAATGAACTCATCTTTGGAATAATTAATCAATCCATGTGCTGGATCAGAAATATAAACAGTATCTCTTTTTATTTTATATAGAACCACATAGTGGTTTTTGTTCCAATGCAAAATACAAGGTAATGGAGCCTCTTTTAGTTTGTTAAACGCCAGTTTAATACCCAGAGACTTTATTCCAATGGACTCTACAGCTTCACTTAATCCTAACAAACTGCTACCTTCACGTGTAGTTTCACTTAAATCACGAAGTTGTTGTGTATTTATGGTTTTACCAAAATGCTTTGCGATTATCTTAATACATGTTGGTCCGCAGTCTTTTGCTTCAGTTTGTTTATAGTTCGGAAATTTTTTCAAAAAATATAATCTTAATTACAATTGTTTAGTATGCTCTACAACAAATAGAAGGTCCCCATACTGGATGTGGATAATGTCCTCTTCTACAAGTTTCTTCAATATTAAAATAACCCGCTCTACATACAACATCTCCTCCACCTTGAATACTCTTTTGGTTATCTGAGGTTAATAATTTACCTAGGTTTGATATGTTTTTTTTCATAATTAATATAATTTGGTTAGTTATTGGGTGAACATTAGAGACACTCACCACATGTGTCTATATTTTATAAAATTATTACCATTGTTTACAACATGCCGCATGTCCTATCATAGGATCTGGATGTGGATGATAACCCCTTCTACATTCATCCAAAGGATTAATGTAGCAATAAGGTTCTCCAAATCCTCCTTGAATACTCCTTTGTGTCTCTGGAGTTAGTACTTTACCCAAGTTTGATATGTTTTTTTTCATAATTAATATAATTAAGTTTGGTTAAATAGGTGATTATTTGAGACACTCACCTATGTGTCTATATTATTCTGTTAAAGTCAATTCACCTATTTTAATACGGGAACTGTTCTTCACAACATATCGAATGCCCCACTCTAGGATCGGGAAAAGGGTACGTCCCTCTAGGACATGTACTTTCATGATTAGGATAGGCTCCTGGACATACAAATCCAAACCCTCCCTGAACGGTCTTTTGCACATCTCGGGGCAATGCTTTCCCCAAGCTTAATATGCTTTTTTTCATAATTAATATAATTTGGTTAGTTTACTGGATGAACATTAAAGACACTCACCCCATGTGTCTATTCCTCGCGAAAGAATCTTTTTATTTCTGCCTCATTGAGCCAGATGTATTTTACTAATTTGTAACTGCCGATTGTTCCTCAAGCTCCTCTATAAAGAATACTAAATCTGATCGATCATATTCTTTTGGAAATGATTTCCCGTTTACAAGAATTTCAGGAGTAAAGTTTATAGCATTTTCCTGACACCAATCTTTTTCTCTCTCTAATTCTTCAACGAATACAGCTTTTTGAGTACCCCAATTTTTCAGCCATATCTTAACATTCCCTCCCTCATAAATCTCTTGCATTGCTACTAAACAAGTCTCTTTACCTCTTTCATGGTATATTTGAATAAGACTACTTGTTATTTTAACTAAATCGCTTTCAACATCATTGGTATTCACGTTGAACCTTATCCTTACTTTAACAGCATCTGGATACTTCTGTAATATTTCTTCAATATGTTTATGAACAGGTTTACAATGACCACAAAACGGATTTGTTATAACAACTAACTCTAAATTGGCATCAGTATTTCCAAATACAATTTCTTGACTATCCTTTATCGTAGTATTTAAACTAGCCGATTTATTTAATAAACTCTGAAACAATCCAAAGTTTCTTTTGAATTTAGTAGATTTAACCTTTTCCTTTCGTAACTCAATTACTTCATTTAATATTGGTCTTAATTGAGTCCAACTAACTAGTAACGCCAATGAAATTATTCCGAAAAGTAACGTGCTATTAAGATCTAAAGAAAACTGAGGCGTCATAAAAAACGCTATCCCTGCTTGTAACCATAAAACACCTACAATGCTCAAACATAACAAGCACCATTTCTTTAAAACCGCATATTGATAATAAACAGAATATATAGTAACGGGTATAGAGGCGTAGGTAATAAGTAAAGCTAAATTCGGATTACCTATTTGAGCTAAGGTAAAAAGTACCATGACTCCAAAATAGACAATACTAAAATCACTTAATTTAAACCCTTTAATAATTTCAGCCCCTTTTGATGTTAGTACAGCATCGCAATCTTTCTTGTCATCTGTACCAGAACAAAAGGCTTCTCCAATTGAACTTTGCAAACCAAATTCTTGCTTCAAAATAGCAACACTAATAATAAATCCGATTCCAGAAAGTAATAGATGAAACACCCCTAAAACATTGCTGTAATTTCTAAAAATCAAAAGTCCTAAAAATCCAAACAAGAATGCATAAGCTGCATATTTCAAAGGCTTATTATTAGATTTTGAAACTGTTTGAATTGCATCTGTCTTTTCAACAGCAACTATGATTCCAGTAAATACTTCTAGAAAATCTTTTGAACTTTGTGTTTTCTTTTTTCCTTCGATATTGATTACTGTTACAAGATCTGCTGTTCTTTCAACCACAACAAGTTCTTCTCCATTTTCCGGAGATTTAACTTGAGCCAAAAAGACTTCAGGTAATTGTTCTAATATTTCTTCTGTTGCAGGAACTTCAGCCGCTACATTTTCAATATTAAAATGATCGAGAACTCCTGTAATTGCATGTAAACTTGGATAGGAAGGATGGCTTTCTATTTGGAAGTTTAACTCATCCTTGTCAAACGGTATTTTATTTTTTTTTAGTAGTAGTGAAACTAAAAAATTGAGCGATTTTTTCAATTTGGTATAGTTTAATAAGTATTAGCTTTTTCTTCAGAATTCCTAAATATAATACGTTCCATTCAAAAAATTGTTATTCTTTTCATAATTTTTATATCATAATAACTAATTTATCATAAAATAAACACATGTAAAATCCTCTAACATCCATAAAGTCAAACAGAAATACAACTCATATCTCTCAATTAAAGAACCAAAATCCCCATTAAGACAAGCTCTTCATCTCATCTAATCTTAAAGAGTAAAAAGCCAAAACATAAAACCAGAATAAATTACTATTTATTGAAAATTCAATACCTATTTTGGTAATTAAATAATTATTAAACACTGAATTTTAAATATGCGTAAAAATCGTCATTGGACTATTATTTCCCCTAGTATTCTATTATCTTTATACAACTCACCAAACTAAAACTGAACCAACTACTTAGAATAAATAGAAAAACGTTATTAAATTTTTCTTTTATGATGAATTTATACGCAAAAGAACCAACGGTAGTTTTGGTAGGAGCAGGTCCAGGAGATCCTGAATTGCTAACATTAAAAGCAATCAAAGAATTAAAAAAAGCGAAAGTTGTATTGTACGATTCTTTAATCGATACATCTATTTTGGAATATGCTGAAAATGCCGAAAAATTTTTCGTTGGAAAACGAAAAGGCTACCATTCTTATTCTCAAGATGAAATCAATACACTTTTATTAAGGTGTGCTATAGAATACAACTATGTAGTACGATTAAAAGGAGGTGATCCTTTTGTATTTGGACGAGGAAAGGAGGAGATTACTTTTTTAGAATCTCACGGAATAAAAACATCTGTTGTGCCTGGTATCTCATCTGCAATTGCTGCTCCGGGAAGTATTGGAATTCCTGTTACTCAACGAGGTTTTACAGAAAGTTTTTGGGTAATCACTGGGACAACTTCTAATGGTGAAATCTCGAAAGACATAGAATCTGCCGCTACATCAAAAGCTACAGTAGTCATTTTAATGGGAATGAGTAAACTGAGTCAAATCATTTCCATTTATAAATCAAATAACAGAAGTAACTATCCAATTGCTATTGTTCAAAATGGTACTAAGAGTGAAGAAAAACATATTACGGGAACAATTGAGACTATTGAAAACATAGCAAATGAAGAGCAAATCTCAACTCCTGCTGTTATCATTATTGGTGAGGTTGTAAAGAGCTATGAGTCTGTAGTTAACTGCGTCAACCAGTGCTTTCTCGAAGATGAATTCGTATATCAAAACTTAAATATCGAACCACAATATGAGTAAAAATGAATTGTACCCCATATTCTTAAAAGTTAATGCACTAAATATCTTAATTGTGGGAGGAGGTAATGTTGGACTAGAAAAACTGTCCTTTTTGTTAAAGTCAAGTCCTAACGCAAATGTTGAAATCGTTTCTATAGAGTTTCTACAAGAACTTGAAAGTTTTGCAAGTAAGTTCCCTAACGTAAAACTTACTAAAAAAGCCTACGACATCTCTGACTTAGAAAACAGACACTTTGTAATAGGATGTACAGACAACTTGGAAGTGAACTTACAGGTTAACAAAGAAGCAAAAGCCAAGAATCTTCTAGTAAATATTGCTGACACCCCTGATCAATGTGATTTTTATATGGGAAGTATCGTTACCAAAGGACAAGTAAAAATAGCAATATCAACCAATGGAAACTCTCCAACAACTGCCAAACGTTTAAGACAGTTTCTTGAAGATGTGATTCCTGAAAACGTTAATGAAATGGTGATGAACCTAAACGAATATCGTAAAACATTAAAAGGAGATTTTGAAAGTAAAGTCGCAGCTATGAACGAAATAACAAAACCACTTATAAAAAAACTCAAGAAAAAATAACACCTATTGCAGTAGACCTCTTTTAGTTTATTTTTTTGAGTACTATTTTCTCAAAACTATCCTTACTCGACTCACACAACGGGCATTTGTAATTTTCATCCAAGTTTTCAAAAGGTGTGTTTGGAGGGATATCTTGTGCTTTATCACCATACTGCTCTTCATATACCGATTGACAATGCTTACATTGATATACTTCAACCTCCTCGTTACTTTCTTCTACTTTGGTATATTCCACTTCTTTTTCAGATCCTAACTGCTCAAAGTACAACCTACTTAATTCAATTAACAAATCTGGTAATTCTTCTTTATCGACTTCCCTTACATTGGTAAGGTACTCTCTGGTATTTGGATCAAAATTCTTAGCATACAATAAATTATAAGTGCTTCTCATATTGAACTCCTTTAACTCTTCTGGAACTTCATTTTTTTCAATAACAATAGAGGTGAAATAATAAGAAGTTTTTGCATAATCGGTTATCCCAAAAGTTAAACCATAGGTACTAATATCATTCTTATCAAAATTGCGTACTAGGTACTTTTTTAGTTCCAATGCCTCAGAATTCCCAACTGGAATATGCCAATTTAGTTCTAACATGGAATGCCTAACATTAATCCCAAATCTCCCCAAAAACTTCTCCCAATCAAGTTTTGTATTACTAGGAATATCTTTTACTATGAAAGACTTCCACGGAGTAATTGATATTTTTCCAATTTTACATTCAAAGCACAAATCACACATTGCCTTTAAAAAGGCTAAATCATATTTATTATTTCTCCAATACAGCCCTAACCAATACTTATCATTTCCTATTCGATTCATTCCTTCATAATATGGGAATGGATGAAATGGAACTTGTAAAGGTTCATCGATCGTTCGATTATTTGTATCCATACTATGATTTACCAAATCAAAAACCAAATCAATAGTATCGAGTTCTTCTTTTAATAAATCTTCAATAATTCTGGCTACTTTTTCCATATCCCAGCTATAAATTAAAGCCGGATATATTTCAATGTCGTTCCAATAAGGAAGCCTAACATACAAATACCAATAATCCTCATGAGGTGATGCTATAAAATTAAGATGTCCAGTAAATAAAGGAACCAATCGCTGCTTAGGATCTGTAATATTTATTTTTAATTCGGAAGCATATCTAAATTGCTCTAAAACGTATAAATATTTATCACTGGTTAACCAAGGAGTACTTGAAAATATATCGGCACATACATACGACGACATGATATTCTCAGCTTTCGCATTTTCTTCATTCACTACCTCAAATCCTGCCACTTCCGTTAAAGTAATAGTACGTTCCTCTGGAAATAAAATATCTTGCCTAGAACCGAAAGAAATCGTCTCGAACCCCAATTCTTCTGAAGTTTCACAAATCTCTTTCAATTCCGATGGTGAAAGAACACCTCCTTTTATAATTAATCTTGATAACTGAGTCATTACGCCAATTGTTTTTCTCTGTTAAATATCTCCCTAACTTCTGTTTTGCAACTTCCACACCCAAGACCAGCTCCTGTTTCTTTACATAAATCTGAAAAGCTATTACATCCATTTTTAACGGCTTCGGCTAAATTACCTTCACCAACCTGACTACATGAGCAAATTAATTTTCCTTTTACAGGCTGAGCATTCGAAGTATTTCTTAATAACAAATTGCGCTTATCAGACAGCTCAATTTTACCTTCAATTAAACTTTTAAACTCAGCAAATTCATTCTTATCTCCAACCATGATCGCCCCTATCAGCAAATCATCTTTAATAATGCATTTCTTATAATATCGTTTGCTCATATCTGTAAAAACAATCTCTTCATAGCCCTCTTTATTTTCAGGAAGTATTATATCTCCAATACTGCATAAATCCAAATCGCTAAACTTCAAAATATTCATCGCTACTGATCCCTTATAAATACTACTGATATCTCCTAAAATGAAATTTGCCAAGATGGCCGCCTGTTCTTCAGCTGCTGAAGTAATTCCTAATAGTTTGTTTTTAAACTCAGCGATTTCACCAATGGCAAATATGTTTGGATCAGAAGATTGTAAGTATTGATTTACCTTAATACCGCGACCGCAAACTAACCCAGCAGCTTTTCCTATTTCAATATTAGGACGTGTTCCAATAGCGTATACAATAGCATTTGAAGAAAATGTTTTACCACTCTTTAAAGTAATCTCAAGCTCTTTATCGCTTTCTCCATCAAAAACAGTACTTACCTCATTTGAAAAGTATACCTGAACCCCCAATTCTTCAACATGCAAGGCTAGTAACTTTCCAGAAATCTCATCCAACTGTCGTTCCATTAATCGAGATGATCTTTGAACAAGTGTAATATCGATATTTCTATGTTTTAAAGCAGCCGCTAACTCCAATCCTAACAAGCCACCTCCTACGATAGTCACATGCTGATTATGCACTGGAACTTTAGAAGACTCAAGGTGGTTTTTAAAGCGATCGGCATCTTCTTTACTTCGAATGGTGAATCTGCCTGATTGATCCAATTGAACATCTTTTGGCACAAAAGCCCTACTTCCTGTTGCTAGTATTAACTTATCATAACTATGCTTTTTACCATTACTATCCGTAACTATTTTGTGAACTCGATCAATACTCTCTATCACCGTACCGTCATAAAGATCTATTTTAAGCTTTTTAAGTTCTAATTCTTTTATCTTTTGAAGTTGCTCCCAAGAAAGCTCTTCAGTTACATATTCAGGTAACAAAACACGATTGTAAAACGGATTTAACTCTTTTGAGAATACCAGAATTTCATCTGTTTCGTTGTGATCTCTATAATTCTGAACGAACCTAAAAGCAGCCGCTCCAGCCCCAACAACAACTATTTTCTCTTTTGCTTTTTTGTACTTAGCAACCGAAACTCTTGTGTATTTAAAATCTGGTTCCTTTGAAATCGGATCCACCAACGTATTGGTTAAATTATTCGCTCGGTTTAAATCATTTTCGAGCTGTTTTCCCCAGTGCATTGGTAAAAAAACGACATCATACTTTACGTTGTTTGTTACCTTCGCTCTCACTCTTACAACGCCGTTCTCACTTTTTACCTCGACAACATCTCCTTCTTTAATATTCCTAGAATACGCATTGGTTTCATTAATTTCTAATACAGGATTGGCATAGTGTGTTTTTAACCTCGACACTTTTCCAGTTTTCGTCATCGTATGCCATTGATCCCTGATTCTACCTGTAGTCAAGATTAAAGGGAATTCGGTATTTGGAGGCTTCGAAGTATTTTCAACAACCTTGGGAATATTAAAAATTGCTTTTTTAGAAGGTGTGAAGAAAACTTTATCTTCAAATAAACGAGGCGTTCCTTTATGCCTGAAAGCGGGCACTGGCCATTGAAACGTGCCTTCATGTTTTAAACGTTGATAATCCAAATACGAAACATCAATATTGGTTCCTTTTGTCATTAGCGCATACTCCTTGTATATTTCACTGGTTGAATTATAATTAAAACCATCAAACCCCATTTTATTGGCAAAATCACATAGAATTTCAACATCAGGTCTCGCTTCTCCTGGAGCTTCAATTGCTTTTGGCAAATACGAAATCCTTCTTTCAGAATTTGTCATGGTTCCTTCCTTCTCTAACCATGAAGCAGCTGGAAGAATTAAGTCTGCATGCTCTAACGTATCCGCATTTTTTGAAATATCCTGAACAACAACAAACTTTGCTTTTTTCAGTGCTTTTTCTATTTTATTTGCATTCGGCATGCTTACCATAGGATTTGTACAAACAATCCATATTGCTTTCATTTTGCCACTTTCCAAGGCATCAAACATTTCAGTTGCTGTAAAACCAGGTTTATCAGATATTTTTCCAGAATTCCAGAATGCCTGTACATCCTCCCTATCCTTTTCATTGAATAAATTCTTATGAACTGCCAATAAATTAGCCATTCCACCGACTTCTCTTCCTCCCATCGCATTTGGCTGACCTGTAAGTGAAAAGGGACCAGAACCAGGCTTACCAATATGTCCTGTTATTAATGATAAATTAAGTAAAGAATAGTTCTTATATGTACCCACAGAACTCTGATTTAATCCCATTGCCCACATACTAATAAAGCCTTTTGCATTTCCGATAAGATCAGCTGCTTTCTTGATTTCATCAACCATAATACCACAAAGTTCAGCAGCCTTTTTTAGCGATGTTTTTTGAACATGTTTTTTATACTCTTCAAAATGTTCCGTGTGGTTCTTTATAAAGTTCTTATCAATTTTTCTTTTATCAATCAGTCTTTTCCCGATAGCATTATTCAGAATGATATCCGTTCCAGGAAAAATCTGTAAGTGTAAATCAGCAAAGTTAGCCGTATCCGTTTTCCTTGGATCGACAGAAATTATTTTAACATTCGGATTTTCACTTTTGTGCTTTTCAATTCTTCTAAACAAAATAGGATGGCACCATGCAGGATTCGCTCCTGAAATAAGAAAACAATCCGCTAACTCAATATCATCATAAGAAATAGGCACCGAATCTTCACCAAACGTTTTTTTATAACCAACTACAGCAGAACTCATACAAAGTCTGGAATTTGTATCGATATTATTAGTTCCTAAAAATCCTTTTGTTAGTTTGTTTGCGATGTAGTACTCCTCCGTAAGACATTGACCCGACACATAAAACCCGACACTATCAGGTCCGTATTTTCGAATCATTGTTTTAAAAACACTCGCAGTACGATTAAGAGCCACATCCCAAGAAACCCTTTCAAGAGGATGATTTTTACTCCATTTCATTTCTGGATATAAAAGACGGTCGGAAGTATCTTTTGCCACATAATGCAAATTCATTCCTTTTGAACAAAGCATCCCTTTATTAACAGGATGGTCTTTATCACCTTCCACTTTTAAATTATTGCTTGCATCTTTTTTTACGACAATTCCACAACCGACACCGCAATATGAACAGGTAGTTTTTATTTCATTTTGCTGCAAAACACTTATTATTTATTTGTTACTCCCCCATTTATAAGTAGTAAAAATAAGTATATCTAAGTATTTTTTACGTATCCAAACAAAATAATAAAACTGATAATCAAACTTTTATCAAATCCTTAAATACGATACTTTAAAGTATTTAAAATGAAAAAAAAGGTGGGTATTTTTGAGGTATTCAAATACTCAATTACAGATTTAGCTCTGCTGCTTTATTCGACAACTCTGTTAAGTTCTTAACTTTCAACTTTTTCATTAAATTAAAACGATGAACTTCCGTTGTTCTTTTACTTACTTCAAGTTCAGTAGCAATTTCTTTATTACTTTTTCCAGACAATATTAACTTAAGAATTTGCTTTTCTCTTTTGGTCAAATGATACACATTATCATCCTTATCCTTTATGAGCTTTTTCTTATTTCTTTCTTTTCCTAAATTATTTATGATAATCGAGGAAACATCTCCCGTGAAGTATTTTCCTCCCGAAGCAATTGTATGCAAAGCCTTTACAAACTCATCTTTACTCGATCCTTTTAATAAGTATCCATCCGCACCAGCTTCAATAGCATCTAATACATATTCTTCAGAATCATGCATTGAAAGCATCATGGTTCTAACATTTATAGTAGCTTTCTTAATCTCCCTGACCACTTCAATACCACTCATTTTTGGCATCTTTATATCCACAATAAGTATATCTGGAACCTTGTCTTTTAAAATCTCCAAAGCTTCCAAACCATTAGAAGCCTCATCGATAACATTAAGTCCATCTTCTTCTTTTAAAATAGACTTGATTCCATCTCTAACTAATATATGATCATCAACAAGAATAATATCCATATGCTTACGGTAGTTATAATATTACTTTACAAAAGTACTTATTTATTTGAAGTAAAAATACGTAATTTAAATTGGGATGTTCAAAGTGATTCTCGTTCCGTTTTCTTTTGAAGAATTGATAAATATTCGTCCATTTACATATTTCATGCGTTCTTTCATAAATATCATTCCCATTCCTTCGGACACATTTTTACCCTTCACTTCATCGGTGTTAAACCCAGTACCATTATCATCAATAATAATACTTAACAATTTTTCGCTATGAGAAACAGCCACAATAATATGGCTCGACCCTGCATACTTAATAGCATTATTGACAGCCTCTTGAACTACTCTATAAATATTAATTTCAACCAAAGAGTCTAATCGCATATCAAAATTAGTTTTGTTATAGAAGACCACCTCTTTATCTGTATATTTGTTTAGTTCTTTTGTTAGCTTCACTAAGGCAGGAACCACACCGTAGTCACCAAGTTCAGGAGGGGTAAGATTAAAGGTAGCCGTTCTAACTCCTTTAATAATATTGACTACCAACTCTTTTAAGTATTCGATTTTGGTACTAGTTTTATCAACATGCTCTGGATTGATACTTTCCAAATTATACTTTAACCCAGTAAGCATTTGACCAATTCCGTCATGCATATCTTTTGCAATACGATCCTGTTCCTTTTCTTGATTTTCTATAATCTTACTCGTGATTACCTTCTGTTGATTCATTTTCTCCTCATAGCGTTCATTCGTAAGGTTTTCGAGATCGATTTGTGCTCTTTTTCGTTTTGTTATATCTGAAGCGACTATTAAAAACTCAGACTTTTCATAATTTCCTTTAAAAGGAATTATATGCATTTCCAACCATGCATCTTCGTTATTATTTTTGGTTACTTTAACCTCTCCTTGCCATCCCGACCTGTTATTATTTGAAGCTAAAATCGTATCTATGGTTTCTCTTTCTGATTTAACAGTGGAAATGATTTCAGAGAAATACAATCCCTTTGAAAACTTAGACATTTTGAAAAACTGAGAAAACTTATCTCCCACATGGATCACAGTACCGTCAGTTTTTACTCTGGCAAAAAGCAATGTTTTATCTATTAAATCATTCAATTTTCGTAGTTCGTATACTGAATTTTCATTTTGTTCTCTAAGTAAATCAGCATCAGCTGCAAGCTTCAAAGCGTCCGATTCAGAACGCAATAATTTTGCTATTACCTTTTTTACAAACTTAGCGGAAGGCCAAAAAATAAAAACCAATTCTCCCAAAAGCAACATTAAGGTAATAATCATTATTAACAGCTCTAAATTCCTTAGAGCAGCTACCTTTTTATCTGCCTCTAAATCGTATTGATTTACGATTTTATCCATCAAAATAAGAAAATCACTTTCGTTTTTCCTGACAATAGCAACATCGGTATGTAGTTGAATATCTTGAGAATTATCTTTCTTTTTTGTAGCTAAAATTATTTCCTTGGAAGCCTTGACTATCTTTTCATAAAAAGGGGTAATTGCTTGAAACATTTCAGAAACCTCTTGACTATTAACTCCTGAAAGTTCCGAATCGAGACTCCTATTTTTCAATTGTTGGTGAGATTCTATCCAAAGATTTAAGGTGTTTTTCAGCGTATTTCCGAGTAAAACTCTTTCATCATAATCTTCCTCATGAGAGATCAAGACGGCTTCTTTCGTGAGCTTTTGGCTCAACATCCTTTGTCTACCAGCAATATTAATTACAGCCGAATCATTTTGCTGATCATTTAAAAAGTCACGAATAATAAACTGACTTACAACAATAGATACTGCAATAGTAGAAATAGCAATTAAATATAATCGCTTTAATTTTTTAAAAACATCTTGGTCAATATGTAATTTAACTTCAGAAGTTTTGTTAAGCTCCATTGAGTGCTGTTTTTACTAACCTACCTGCTCTCTCCGACAGAGTAATTTGAAATGCTAAGTCATGACCGATAGAAGACATTTTTTTCCATGTTTTCTGCAAAATATCGACCACTTTTTCATCAGTATGCTTACTCATAAATTCTTCTAAGTAATTTTCAAGAAAAACTAAACAAACAACATCTTCTAACATTTGTGATTCTTCATCCTTTTTCAAAGACTTCTTCTGAATCAAAAAAGAGACTCTTTTGATAAAATCTTCTTCATATCCAACTTCATGAAGAATATCACTAGCTATTTCAGAATGCATCTTCTTTAAATCATTTCTCCATTTAAAATATCCAACACGGTCCATTGGATAACTACTTCTTTCAATTTTCCAACGACAAATATGTTGTGCTCTAATCGCAAGCTGTAATTCCTCTGATGCCTTCGGTTCGACCTCCAAAAGCTTCGCTGTCATCCTTTGAGAATACAGTAGCTCTTTCGCTATTGATTCTCCTTCGAATGTTGTTTTATTCGGATCTTCAGCATTATGGGTATCGATAATTTCTATGGCTTTGTTGAATTTTGTTTGCACGGCTTACGGTTATATTAATGTTATTCAGAAAACCCAATATACACAAAGTTATCTTTTATTTGCACTGGGTATACAGCTATTTCGGGTAGATCACCATTAAGATTCTCTCCTGTTTCCAAAGAAAAAGTTTTCTTATGCATTGGACAAGCCACTTTAGGAATTCCTTCTTGATCGCCTATCATTCCTCGAGAAAGTACCATTTCTAGTTTATGAGGACATAAGTTTTGACAAGCATACCATTTGTTCTTTCTGGTAAAATTATAAACAGCTATCTGCTTCTCTTTGTACTTGATACAAAGACCTCCATCTTCTGGAAATTCATCTGTTCTCCCTACCTTATACCAAATGTTTGTTTGTTCTGTTAATACCGTTTTATATGTTTCTAAAATTGCTTCCATCTTCTAACTTATTTTATCGTTGATTTAACCTTCGCTAACTGCCCAGTGCTTTGGCATTTTCTGTTCACGCAATGGAACAAAAGTCAAATTATCGTCTCTATCTTCTGAATTCAAGAAATGTTTAAAACGACTTTTTGCCTCTTCACTTTCAACAACTTGTTTCCATTCACATTCATAAGCATCCACCAAAAATTGCATTTCATTCTCTAAATCCTCTCCAATATTTAAGCTATCCTCTACCACCACTTTCTTTAGCTGCTCAATTCCACCATCTAATTTCCCTAGCCAAGCAGCAGTTCGTGTTAATGGCGCCGCAGTTTGGATGTAGTACATCAAAAATCTGTCTAAGTATTTTATAACTGTCTGATTATCTATCTGCTCGGCTAAAAGCAAGGCATGCTTAGGAGTTGCTCCTCCATTTCCGCATACATATAAATTCCAGCCACCTTCAACAGCAATCACTCCAAAATCCTTTCCTCTTGCCTCTGCGCATTCTCTAATACATCCCGAAACCCCACCTTTCAATTTATGTGGAGATCTTAAACCTCTATATCGGTTTTCCAATTCAATAGCGAAACTCACGCTTTCATCAAGACCGTATCTACACCAAGTGGATCCTACACAACTTTTTACAGTTCTTAACGATTTCCCATAAGCATGTCCACTTTCAAATCCAGCATCAATCAATTCCTTCCAAATTGCAGGTAAATCATTCAGTTCAGCTCCAAATAAATCAATTCGTTGACCTCCTGTAATTTTAGTGTATAAATTGTATTTCTTACCTACTTCACCGATCACAATAAGTTTTTCAGGAGTAATCTCTCCTCCTGGAATTCTCGGCACAACTGAGTAGGTTCCATTACGTTGAATATTTGCCAAGAATCGATCATTTGAATCTTGAATTACGTATTCTTTATTTGCCGTATCGTTATAGATACTCGCTAAAAGTGAGGCTACCAAAGGCTTACAAACTTCACACCCATCACCCGAACCACAAGCATCCAATACATCATTAAAGGATGTCAGCTTTTTAGCCTTAATAATTCCATACAATTCTTGTCGTGTATAATCAAAATGCTCGCAAATGGTATTTTTAACTTCTTTCCCAAGTGACTGTAATGTTTCATTTACCAAATCGGTAACCATTGGTTTGCACCCTCCACAACTCGTACTGGCTTTCGTATGTGTTATGACATCATTCAGTGATTGACAGGTCTCATTTTTTATAGCATTACAAATAGTCGCTTTGGAAACATTTTCACAAGAACATATTTGAGCTTCATCGGGTAAATCTAAAACACTTCCAAAAGACGAATCACCATCGTTTACTGGTAAAATAAGCTTCGAAGCATCTTCAGGAATTTTCATTTCATTCAAATACATTTGATGCAGCATATTATAATCGGAAGCATCACCTATAAGAATTCCTCCTAATAACTTTTTGCCATCAAGACTCACATTAATTCTCTTGTATAAGTATTCTGTTTTATTCTCAAAAATAATGGAATGTCCTTTTGAAGGAGGCATAAAAGGATCTCCAAAACTAGCAACATCCACTCCAATTAGCTTCAGTTTTGTTGACATATCAATGGAACTTGACATCAGCGCATTTTCAATTCCTATTATCTGATTAACCGCTACTTCAGCCATATCATACCCAGGAGCCACCAACCCATAAATCATTTGATTGTAAAGTGCTACCTCCCCAATAGCATAGATTGAAGGATCAGATGTTTGCATTCTGTTATTTACAACGATACCACCTCGAGTTCCCATTTCTAAATCACATGTTTTTGCTAACTCATCTCTAGGCCTTATTCCCGCTGATATAATTAACATATCAACATCCAATTTCTCCTCCTCTCCAAACTGCATTCCGGTAATAGCTTCTTCTCCTAAAATTTGACTCGTTGCTTTATTCAAATGAATTTTTAAACCAATTGACTCTAACTTCAGTTTTAAAACTTGGCTTCCTCTTAAATCCAATTGCCTTGGCATTAATTTCGGTGCAAACTCAACAACATGTGTTTCCATTCCCATATCAATAGCTGCTTTACCTGCTTCTAACCCTAGCAATCCACCTCCTAATATTGCTGCTCTAGGATTCTCTTTCCTTTTCACCAAACTATTTGCATACTCCATCATTCCTTCCAAATCTTCAATAGTTCGATATACAAAAACTCCGTTCTTTTCAACACCTGAAATATTAGGCACAAAAGGAACGGAGCCTGTTGCTAGTACTAAATAATCATAAGAATACTTTCTATCTGATGCTGTAGTTATAGTCTTGGTAGAACGATGAATATCGGTAACACGTTCACTAGTTATTAGTTCGATATTATTTTCTGCATACCAACTTTCGGGAGCCATCTCTAAAGACTTTGCATCCTGATTCTCAAAAAAGCTACTAAGATGCACACGATCATACGCAGGTCTTTTTTCTTCACCAAAAACAGTAAGTTTAAAATCTTTATTCTTACCCTTCTCGATAAATTTCTCACAGAATTTATACCCAACCATTCCATTTCCTACGATAACTACTTTTTTCATGATAATTAAGTATTATTTTCTGTAAAAGTAAGTATTAATACTTATTTTCAAATAATTTTTTAAGTTTTTTTACGTAATTTTACATTTTAAACACTTAAAAAAGAGATTATATGCCGTTTTAATAATGCTTATTCATTATAACAAATAGCGGTAATCACAAACATTAAAACACAGGGTAAATGCTAATTTCACCACATGACTATTTAGATCAATTACTAAAAATCAAACTTATAAACGACAATATCAGCAGAGAGTACTTAGATACTATTGTAGAAGATATAAATATCATCTTTTGTAAAAAAGGGCAACAATTTTTAATGGAAGGAGCTCCTGTAAATGGTTTGTTTTTTATCTGCAGTGGTAAAGCGAAAGTTTTAAAAACAGGTATTTACGGTAAAGAACAAATTTTACGATTTGTAGGTGAGGGAGAAATGATTGGGCACAGAGGTTTCGGCACTAGTAATAAATATGGTATATCAGCAGTTGCTATTGATGATTGCTTATTGTGCAATTTAACAAACTCAATAATGGAGCGCATGTTGAAAGATTTTCCATCACTCACTTATGATTTGATGCTATTCTATGCTGAGGAACTCAATCGTTCAGAAAATAAAGTAAAAGCATTTGCCCAAATGACCGTAAGAGAAAAGGTTATAGACTCCTTATTATACCTCAACAGAAAATTTGGAGTCAATAAAAAAGGCTATATTAATATAAAACTAAGCCGAAAAGAAATCGGTGATTATTCGGGGACTAACAACGAACAAGTAATAAAAATTATATCACAGTTAAAAAGCGAGGGACTTGTTGAAGCAAATGGAAAACTACTAAAAATACCCAATGTTGATTTGCTGAAAAAAGAAATTATCGAGCACAATTTCTTCCTAGACACCTAGAGTCATTAATACCTTTAATATATCTTTTAAAAAGGACTCCCTTCAACACTACACTTAATTCTAAAACACTCCTGCTCCCTAGACTTGAGTGGTTCTCTTTATTCATAAAAACATAGCTCCTCTTTACACTCGAGTATCTAGAAAACATTAACAACGCTATTAAACAAGACATTAACTCAAAAAACTGTCAAATAACAGTTTTTTACTGGAATAAAAACACCAATCACACCTTCCGAGAACATAGTTCAGCTTTATAAATACGTATAAATTTGTAAAAAATTAAGTATTAATACTTAAAAATATAACTCAACTTAAATAATAAGTAAAGTTAAGATAGCTAAAGACATAAATTTTATACTTATGAAAATACTGAACCTACATTTAATCGCAGCAATTGGAGTCATTCTTATGACTTCTTGTTCAAAAAGCAAAAAAGATACAACTAAAAATATCGCAGTAAACGAACCTTCAAATGTTTCGAAACAATTAACTATTGAAAAACCACAGTTAACATTTGGTTTTATTAAACTAACTGATATGGCACCTTTAGCCATTGCAAAGGAAAAAGGTTTTTTTGAAGATGAAGGACTTTTTGTTTCTGTAGAAGCACAATCTAATTGGAAAAATGTTCTTGATCGTGTTATTGACGGTCAATTGGATGGATCTCATATGTTAGCTGGTCAACCCATTGCAGCTGGAGCAGGATTTGGACGTCAGGCAAAACTCGTTACACCTTTCTCAATGGATTTAAACGGTAATGGAATTACTGTTTCCAATGACGTTTGGTCAAAAATGAAACCAAATATTCCGAAAGGAGAAAATGGCAAACCAATACACCCAATAAAAGCCGACGCTCTAAAACCTGTTATTGAAGACTACAAGAATTCAGGAAAAGCATTTAAAATGGGAATGGTATTTCCAGTATCTACTCATAATTATGAGATTAGATATTGGTTGGCCGCTGCTGGCATACATCCAGGTATGTACACCAAGGATAATGTTCAAGGACAGATTGATGCCGAGGTACTATTATCTGTTACGCCTCCACCACAAATGCCAGCTACTCTGGAAGCAGGAACTATTTATGGATATTGTGTAGGTGAGCCTTGGAACCAACAGGCCGTATTCAAAGGTATTGGAGTTCCAGTTACTACGAACTATGATATTTGGAAAAACAATCCTGAAAAGGTTTTTGTGATGACTGAGAAGTTTGTTGAGGAAAACCCAAATACAGCAATCGCTGTTACAAAAGCTCTTATCAAAGCTGGTAAATGGTTAGACAATCCGGCAAACAGAAAGGAAGCTGTTAAAATTTTATCTATGTCTCAATATGTAGGTGCGGATGAAATTGTATTAGCCAACTCTATGACAGGGACTTTCGAATTCGAAAAAGGAGACAAAAGAGAGATGCCTGATTTCAATGTATTTTACAAATACAACGCAACCTACCCTTTTTACTCAGATGGAATATGGTTTTTAACACAAATGAGAAGATGGGGACAAATACCTGAATCAAAACCTCAAGACTGGTATTCTGAAACTATTAAAAACATTTACAGACCTGATATTTGGAGAAAAGCAGCAAGTCTTTTAGTTAAAGAAGGAGCAATTCCTGCTTCTGATATTCCTGATACAGATGGTTACAAAAGTCCCACTGCGGATTTTATCGATGGTAAAGCATACGATGCTAAAGATCCGATTGGATATATAAATAGTTTCAAAATAGGGAATAAAGAAAGCGCACCACAAGGAGAGCTATAACGGATTCAACATATTAACTCGTTTCTCTAATTCTTTATGAATTATAAAAAATAAAAAGATGAAATCAATCGTAACAACGGCAGGTAAAATGCCAAAAAATAATGGTACAAACCTCTTTAGCTTTATTAAAAAACAAGTATCTATAAAGCTTCAAAAAGCAACTTTACGTGCATTTGTATTCAAAGCTATCATTCCAATCACTTCTATTTTGATATTCTTTGGAGCATGGCATTTAGGTTCTAAAGCTTTATATAATATTGAAGCAGATTTTAAAATTCAAAAAGCATTGAACGATCAAGGTCAAGAAGCAGCGAAAGCAATGAAAGTATGTATTGCGTCTGGAGACTTAAGTTGTCAACCAAATACTTTGCCTTCACCCGCAAAAGTTTGGGAATCGTTTATTTCTTTATTAAGAGATCATAGTATTATAAGCGCTGACAAATCAGCCTTCAAAGAAAAAACAGCCGCTCTAAACGAAAAGAGAATCGCCGAAGGTAAAGCTCCGATTGTATACACTGGACGCCCTTCTTTTCTTGATCAAATAATCAGGAGTTTAAAAACCGTTTTTGCAGGGTTTCTTTTAGCGTTTTTTGTTGCTGTTCCTTTAGGTATTTTCATAGGACTTAGCCCAAGTCTGAAAAGCGCATTCAATTGGTTTATTCAAATTTTTAAACCAGTATCTCCAGTTGTATGGTATTTATTGGTGTTCATGATTGTAAAAACTCTATTGATAGACTCAAGTGAAGACAGCTCATTCACTATATCGTTTATAAGTGTTGGTTTATGTTCAATGTGGGCAACACTTGTCAACACTGCTATGGGAGTTTCAACAGTTGATAAAGATTATATCAATGTTGCTAAGGTTTTAAAATTAGGGAATTTTCAAAAAATCATTAAAATTATACTTCCATCTTCTTTACCATTAATTTTTACAGGCTTAAAAATCACTTTGTCTGTAGCTTGGATGGTGTTGATTGCTATTGAATTACTAGCTCAAAGCCCAGGACTTGGATTATTTGTTTGGGAAGAATTCCAAAATGGTGCTAATGATTCCAACGCTAAAATTATCGTAGCCATGTTTGTTATTGGAATTATCGGATTTCTATTAGATCGATTTATGCTACTGATACAAAACTCTGTATCCTTCAATAAAACAAGTGCTATTTAATCTTTCAAATTTAAAATTATGGCGTATTTAGAATTAAAGAATGTTTGCAAAACATATGGAGAAGGAACTAATGCTACAGAAGTATTATCAAACATAAATTTATCTATAGAAGAAGGAGAATTTGTAGCAATCGTAGGCTTTACGGGAAGTGGAAAAACCACCTTAGTAAATCTTATTAATGGTTTATTACAACCAACAAGTGGGGAAATTCTATTTAAAGAAAAAATGGTTACTGAAACTAGTCATGAACGAGGAGTTATATTTCAAAACTACTCTTTGCTGCCTTGGTTAACGGTAGAACAAAATGTACTAATGGCGGTTAAAGAAGCCTTTCCGAAACGAAAAAAATCAGTTTGGAAGCGTAAATCCATGCATTATATAGAAATGGTAGGGCTTTCACATGCTTTAAATAAACTTCCTCAAGAACTCTCTGGAGGAATGCGTCAACGTGTAGCCGTTGCTAGAGCCTTAGCTATGAAGCCTGACATGATTATCATGGACGAACCCTTAGGTGCTTTAGATGCTTTAACTAGAGGAAATTTGCAAGATCAAATTTTAAAAATCTGGGAGAAAGATCAACGTACCGCATTGTTGATTACTAATGATGTTGACGAAGGAATATACATGGCAGATAGGATTATTCCGTTACGTCCTGGTCCAAACGCAACACTAGGTCCAGAGTTTAAAATTGATATTGAAAGACCTCGAGATAAAACAAAACTCAACGATAATCCGAATTACATGAAAACACGTAATAGCATTATCGAATATCTCATGGATATTGGTAACGAAAGAAAATCGGAAATTAAAGAAGCCTTTGAACTTCCTGATTTAGCTCCTGCTACTTTCCTATAAAACAAATAAGATGATAGATTTATTAAAACCAAAGAAAGCTAGTATTCCTGACAGTACTCAAACTGAAGTTATGCTAGACCTAAGCAACCTAAAAAAGGTATATCCTACACCAACAGGTGATTATGTTGTTTTAGAAAACTTAAATCTTCAAATATTAAAAGAAGAGTTTGTAACAATAATTGGACATTCTGGTTGTGGTAAAACAACAATGCTTTCCATGATCGCAGGACTGAACCCAATTACTGATGGTAAAATAGCTGTTTTAGGAAAACCTATTCAAGGACCAGGTCCAGATAGAGGTGTCATATTCCAAGCTCCGAGTTTAATGCCTTGGATGACTTCTTTACAGAATGTGTTACTCGGAGTAAATAAAGTTTTTCCGCATGCTACGAAAAAACAGCGTCATGATATTGCGAAATACTATTTACAAAAAGTTGGGTTAGAAGATGCATTTGATAAAAAGGCTTCTGACCTTTCTCAAGGAATGCAACAACGTGTAGGAATAGCAAGAGCATTTGCTATTAAACCAAAAGTGTTACTTCTAGATGAACCTTTTGGAATGTTAGATTCTCTAACAAGAGGAGAACTACAAGACATTCTTATTGAAATATGGAATAAAGAAAAAATTACTGCAGTGATGATTACTCATGATGTTGATGAAGCCATTTTTTTAGCGGATCGCGTAGTAATGATGACCAGTGGTCCTAAAGCAAAAATAGGCGATGTTTTAAATATCGACTTTGAAAGACCAAGATCGAGAAAAGTGATTTTAGAACATGACGACTATTACCGCTACCGAAAACATTTAATCGACTTTTTAGAACATTAGGATTCCCAATTAACAAACAAAAATCAAAACTATGCTTAACAAAAGATCTTTAATTTACATTTTTATAACAGTAATAACCCTCCAATATTCAAGTGCTCAATTTACTTTAACTGGTGAATTCAGACCTAGAGCAGAAGCCAGACACGGCTTTGGAACTTTAATTGACACCAATCAAGATCTAGGATTTGGAATCTCTACAAGAGCTCGACTAAATGCCGGATTCAAAACCGATTCTTACGACTTTTACTTAAGTCTTCAAGATGTGATGGTATGGGGAGAAAATCGACAAATTTTACCAGATGATCAAAACGATTCATTTGCCATTTTTCAGGCTTGGGCTGCCATAGACCTAGGACAAGGCTTTTCAACAAAAATAGGACGACAAATACTATCTTATGATGACCAAAGGATACTGGGTGGTTTGGATTGGGCTCAACAAGGAAGAAATCACGATGCAGCTTTAATAAAGTATCAAAAAGATCAACTTGCTATTGATGCAGCCTTCGCTTATAACCAAGACTATGATAATCCTACCGGTTTTACCAATACGGGTAATGCGTACAATACAACAGGTTTTTTCTCGTATAAAACCATGCAAATGCTACATTTATCAAAAAAATGGAATCACTTTTCTGGTAGTTTATTAGTCATGAATAATGGATTCCAAAAGTATGAACAAGACGGAGTAACTCCTGATGGAACGAACAATTTACAAACCATAGGAACACACTTAAACTATAAAAAAGGAAAACTTGGAATCTCAGCGAATGCTTATTTCCAAACTGGTGAACGTCAAGGCTCAGTGGAGGTACAAGGAGCTAATTTACTCGGACTGGAGTTCAACTACAAGGCTTCTGACAAAATAGGTTTAGGATTAGGTATTGAAAGCATTAGCGGAGCAAAAGATGATTCTGCTGCCTTTTTCCCTCTTTATGGAACCAATCATAAATTCAACGGACTCATGGATTACTTTTATGTTGGAAACCATGCAAATTCTGTGGGGTTAATTGATATTCATGCTAGTGCAAGTTTTAATCTAGGGAAAAAGTCAAGTATCATGGTAAAAGCATTAAACTTCAGTGGACATCAAGAATTACCAAGTGGAGAAAAATCACTAGGAACAGAGATTGATTTAGTCTTTAAAAAAGGCTTTAAAGGGTTTACTGTTGTTGGCGGTTATTCTCAAATGTTTGCCAGCGATGGTATGTACGAATTAAAAGGAGTTTCCGAAAATTCAGCATCGGATAGTCAAAGTTGGGCTTGGGTAATGTTAGTCATAAAACCAAAACTTTTTAGTTCTTTTAAATAAACAAAACAATTATCATTAACAACCATACAACTTAATCTCAATTCCCCAATTATCATACTTACTCTTAAAGCACGACTAATAATAACAAGATATCATTCATTATTACTTAAGCTTTTCATGCACCCCTCGACCTCTTCTCTTGTTTTTTGATTTTCCACTTTTCAAATCGTTGCTCACGCAATAACTGGAAATTAAATTATCTTTAAATTAAAAATTAAGTGATATTTATTACCTTTTTTTTCTATATTTACCCCAAAATTACTCAATAAGATTTAGAAGAAGACCATAATGTGATTGGTAAGGGCGAAGCCGTATTCAAATTCTATTTTTTCCACTTTATTTTTACAAAAAATATTATAAAGGTTAAGACTCCAACACATCCTAACAGTTTTTTATTACAATAAAACTTAACTTTTTTAGAAACATTTATTATCAATTTTCCAGCATATAAAATCATCATTAATCTCATCTAAAGAGATATCAAATCATTTATCCTACAAAACTATAAGGAAACTGGTTAGCTGATTTTTATAGCTTCAGTTAAATTTTGTATTTAACTATAGTGCATTGCAAGAAATATTACGCTTTTGCAATACATCGATAAGAAAAATTCTATCAAAAAGCATCACTGATATTAAATCAAATATTTGATATCACTATCCGATGCGTATCTCTTCCATTTTAAAATCTTATTCAAAAGTAACTTACTAAACTACATGATTTCAAAAGAGAAGTTGCATTTAGCACAATTAGAGGTTTACTATGGTCAATTGGTAAACCCTCAAAGCCCTATGTATAATATGGGCGGATATGTTGTTCTTACAGGAAACCTTGACACAGCTCTATTCAAAAGTGTTGTTGCCAGTTTATCAATGGCATTTGACACTTATAACTTAAAATATGATTTCACGGGGTATGAGCCTTTATTGTACGTTGGCAAGCATGAGGAAGTTTTTTTAAATGAAATCGACTTTTCCAACGAACTTGATCCTGAACAGAAAGCAAAAGAATGGATGCAGCAAGAAATTGATACAGCTTTTGATTTAAAACAAGAAAAGTTGTACAAGCATTCACTTATAAAAATAAAGGAAAATCTTCATTGGTGGTATAGTTATAATCATCATTTAGTATATGATGGATTTGGTACCGCTCTCATCGTAAACTATGTTACAGAGGAATATGACCGAAGACTTAATAACGCCGACAAGCCTGTATCAAATAATTACCCTTCTTACTTCAATATTGCAAAAAAAAGCAACGATTATTTAGAATCACAACAATACATTAAAGATGCAAATTACTGGAAAGAGAAATTTAGTAGCATTCCTAAACCGGTAATTAATTACAATAAAAAAAATAGCAAAACTGAGGGGTGTCGGTTCTCAATGCATATTTCAAAATCCGATCAAGCCCTATTCAACCGTTTAACAAAAAAGACGAAGGCTAATTTATCTCAATTTACCTTGGCTGCATTGCTAGTGTATTATGGAAAAACTACAGATCAAGAAGTTTTTAGTTTCGGTATTCCTATACATAACAGAGTAAGTCGTGAAGAACGGAAAACACTAGGAATGTTTTCGAGCATTCTTCCGTTCAAAGGAGAATATAAGCCTGACAAAGTTTTGTTAGATTTTATATCTGAGCTAAAGCAAATACAGCGGAATGATTATAGACATAGAAAATATCCAATTTCTCATTTAAATAGGTCTTTAAAATTGTTATCGGAAAACCGGCAACAGATTTTTGATATTATCATAAACTACGAACCTTTTCCCTTTGCAAAATCATTGTCCTCGGGCTTGCATGTAGCAATAAAACACATGTCTCCCATCACAGATTTAGAAGACCCTTTATCAATACGTTGGTGTGATTATGGAGAAGATTCTTCATTAATACTAAATATTGATTTCCTTCAAGAATATTTCGAAAAAACAGAGATAGAGGAGTTCGTAGAGCGGTTATTATTTATTTTAAGACAATTTGAAAATGGGTTAACAAACCCAATCCAAAATATTTCAATTTTAACTAAGAAGGAGGAAGATCAATTATTAGCCACTTTTAATGATACAAAAATTGAATTTCCCTTAGATAAAACAATCGTAGATTTATTTGAATGTCAAGCTATAAAAACACCCAATGCTATTGCAGTTGCTTATGAGGATACTTTTATCACCTATAAAGAACTAGACAATAAGTCAAACCAACTAGCTCATTATATAGCCAATAATTATAATGGTAAGAATGATCTTATAGGTGTATTTATTCAGCGGAACATTGACTTAATCGTTAGTGTTTTGGGTATTTTAAAATCGGGAAAAACCTTTGTTCCTATTGATACGCGTTATCCTTCCCATCGCGTTAAACATATTATTCAAGACTCAACTTTAGGTTTTATAATTACTGATAGTCTTTCTAATGAATTATTAATATCAACAGAAAACTTTCAGAGAGTTTTATTAGATAAAGATTGGGAAGCAATAGAGAAAGAACCTTTTGATAAATTAGATATAACTACAACTCCAAATGATAAAGCTTATATAATTTATACTTCAGGTACTACGGGAAAACCAAAAGGTGTTGTGGTAAATCATTTAGGAGTTACAAACATTGCTTTTAGTTGGAAAAAATCATTTGAAGTTGATGAATATACCAGCTTACTCCAACTGGCGAGTTATGCTTTCGATGTTTTCATAGGTGATCTATGTAAAACATTGTTATTTGGAGGTAAAATGGTTATTTGCCCTGACGATCTTCGTTTTGATTTAGCAGCTCTACATAAACTTATTGAGCGTCATCGAATTTCCCTTATAGAGACTACTCCTGCTTTAGCAATTCCATTAATGGATTACATCTATGAAAACAACTTAGAGTATTCATGGATTAAACAAGTTATTATAGGATCAGATGTTTGCTACATGAATGACTTTAGGCGCTTGTACGAAAGATTTGGAAATAGCATTAGAATTACAAACAGTTATGGTGTAACCGAAGCAACAATTGATAGTTCGTATTATGAAGCTTCAGATGTATCTGAGTTATCCTCTTTACCCAATGTTCCGATAGGAAAACCTTTACATAACACGCGGTTTTATGTACTGGACACCTCTAAAAACTTAGTTCCAAAAGGTGTTATAGGAGAACTGTATATAGGAGGTTTAGGATTGGCTAAAGAATATTTAAATAATAGTGCTTTAACCCAAGAAAAATTTGTTCCGAATCCATTTAAAGGCAGTGATCGATTATACAAAACAGGTGATTTAGCCAGATGGTTACCAGATGGGGATATAGATTTTATAGGTAGAGGAGATTCTCAGGTAAAAATTCGTGGTTATCGAATTGAACTAGGAGAAATTGAAAATGAACTTTTTAAACATACATCTATTTCCAATTGCTGTATTGTAACAAAAGATGATATCAATGGAAATAAAAGTTTGATTGGATACGTTGTTTCGGAAGGAAATTTTGACAAGGAAGCTACAGAATCTTTTTTAAAGGAAAGTTTACCTTATTATATGGTTCCAACATTATGGGTTGAATTAGAAAAGATGCCTTTAACTGCCAATGGTAAGGTGGATAAAAAAAACTTACCAGAACCTAATGAAACTATATTATCTAGTAAAACCTTTGTAGAGCCGAGAAATGAAATAGAGAAACAGTTAGTAAGCATTTGGCAACAGCTGTTAGGCATAGAGAAAATAGGAATCTATGACAACTTTTTTGAATTAGGCGGACATAGTTTATTGGTTGTAAAATTAATAGATCAATTACAAAAAAACGATTATCACGTTACGGTAAAGGATGTTTTTTCGAAAGCCACTATTGCTGGAATTGGCGAGAGTCTAATCTCATTAAAAACAAAATATGAAGTTCCTGCCAACGGTATTATAGAAGATACACGGTATATCACTCCATCAATGGTACCTCTTTTAAATTTTGAACAAGAAGATATCGATAGAATCGTTCGAAATATCCCTAGTGGAGTTTCTAATATCCAAGATATATATCCTCTATCACCCTTGCAGGAAGGAATTTATTTTCAACATTTAATAAATGGTGAAAACCTTGGCGATCCATATGTAACTCCAATATTATTGTCTTTTAACAATAAAGAAAAGAGAGCTTCCTTTATAAATGCTGTTCAATTTGTTGTAAATCGGCATGATGTTTTGCGGACATGCTTTTTAAGTAAAGGGTTGCCAAAACCCGTTCAAGTAGTACTTAAAAAAGTTAATTTATCAGTTGAAGAATTGATTTTAGATAACTCTAAAGACACGTTATCCGAATTAAAGTTATTAACGGCTCCAGGTAATCAATGGATTGATCTTTCTAAAACACCCTTACTAACCTTACAAACAGTAAATGATCTCGAAAACAACGCCTTTTATTTAATTTTACTAGGGCATCACTTGGTGCTAGATCATGTTGGTATAGAAAAGATTACTTTAGAAGTTAAAGAATATTTATCAGGGAATAAAAACTCCCTTCCTAAGCCTGCTTTATATAGAAATTTTATAGGTCACACGTTACATTTACAAGAAACAAACGATAGTGAGTTTTACTTTAAACAGTTATTATCAGGCATTGAAGACCCTACCTATCCATTCGGCTTATCAGATATTAGAGGTAATGGTAGTACTTTAAGAGATTCTGAAATTGTTTTACCTTCCAACATAAATAAAGAAATCCGTAGGGTTTGCCTTGAATTAGGAATGAGTCCTGCTGTTCTATTTCACGCAGCATTTGGATTACTTGTAGGTAAATGTAGTAATAGTGATTATGCTTTGTTTGGCTCTTTATTTTCTGGACGATTACAAGGTTCTTTACAAGCTACTGATTCATTAGGATTATTCATCAATACCTTACCATTTTTTATAAAATTAAAGGGGAATACACTTGAATATGTTAATGAAGTTAGAAAGAAATTAGGAGAATTATTATCCTATGAACAAACTTCAATATCATCAGTTCAAGGCTGGAGTGATATCTCTAACGACATCCCTTTTTTTAGCGCAATATTAAACTTCCGTCACACTTCCTCCCCTATTGAAAAAGAAAGAGAAAACGATCGCCTTATTGATTTAGGGCTTGATTTTATAGAAAATCAGGAACATTCTAATTATCCATTCTCCATTGATATAGATGATTATGGTGTTGATTTTGGCTTAAAAGTTCAAGTTGATGAAGAAATTGAAGCCGATAGAGTAATTGCACTTATGCAAGAAGCTCTAGTTCAATTATTAGAAGGATTAAAATCGAAAAAAAACATACCAGTTAATAGCATTTCAATTTTACCTGAGACAGAAAAAGATCAGCTATTAAATGTTTTTAACAATACACATCTAAAACTTCCCTTAGATAAAACCATTGTAGATTTCTTTGAGTTACAGGTTACAAAAACACCGAATAACATAGCGGTTGTTTTTAATAATACTTCTATCACATATAAAGAACTAGACAATAAGTCAAATCAACTGGCACATTATATAGCCAATAATTATAAGACAGATAACAACCTAGTGGGCGTATTTATTCAGCGGAATATTAACTTAATTGTTAGTGTTTTAGGAATATTGAAATCTGGAAAAACCTACGTACCCATTGACACTCGTTATCCTTCCGACCGTATTGAATATATTATCAAAGATTCTACATTGAGCCTTATCATCACTGATAGTATTGTTAATGAGTTATTAGTCTCAACAGAAAATTTTAAGAGAATTCTATTAGATAAAGATGATAAAGCTATAGAAAAAGAGCCCATTGATAAACTAAGTAGAATTACAACACCAGATGATAAAGCTTATATAATTTATACTTCTGGTACTACAGGGAAACCCAAAGGTGTAGTTGTGAATTATTTAGGACTTACGAACATTGCCTTAAGTTGGAAAAAAGTGTTTGAGGTTGACGAACATACCAACCTACTCCAAATAGCGAGTTATGCTTTTGATGTTTTTATAGGTGATTTATGCAAATCATTATTATTTGGAGGGCAAATGATCATTTGTCCAGACAATCTTCGTTTTGATTTAGCTGCATTGTACAAACTTATCAAGCGTCATCGAATCTCTCTGATAGAAACCACACCTGCTTTGGGTGTTCCTTTGATGGATTATATCTATGAAAATAACTTAACGTATTCATGGGTTAAGCAAATCTTATTAGGATCAGATGTTTGTCACATGAATGACTACAAACGATTGTATGAAAGATTCGGTAACGAAATAAGAATCACTAACAGCTATGGTTTAACGGAAGCAACTATAGATAGTTCGTATTATGAAGCTAAAGATTTAACAAGTTTATCATCTATCTCTAATGTCCCTATCGGAAAGCCTCTACATAATACACAATTTTATGTTTTAGACAGTGCCAAAAACCTAGTTCCCAAAGGTATTATAGGAGAGCTTTATATAGGAGGTTTAGGATTGGCTCAAGAATATTTAAATAACACGGAATTAACGGAAGAGAGATTTGTATCGAATCCTTTTAAAAAAGAAGAGCGATTATATAAAACAGGAGACCTAGCTCGATGGTTACCAGATGGCAATATAGAGTTCATAGGCAGAGGAGACAATCAAGTAAAAATTCGTGGTTATCGAATTGAATTAGGAGAAATTGAAAATGTGCTTTTTAAACATACATATATTTCCAATTGCTGTGTTATAACAAAAAATGATATAAACGGAAACAAATGTTTAGTAGGATATGTTGTTCCAAATGGAGAATTAAATAAAGACAGATTACGGGAAGATTTAAAAATGAGTTTGCCCGATTATATGATTCCAAGCTTATGGGTTGAATTAAAAGAGATGCCTTTAACAGCTAATGGGAAATTAGATAAAAGATCATTGCCTTCCCCTAATTTTTCGGAACTATCAACTAAAGAATATGTTCCTCCAAGAAATGAAATAGAAGAAAAGTTAGTAACTATTTGGCAGGAGTTATTAGGAATAGAAAAGATAGGCATTTATGATCAATTCTTTGAATTAGGAGGTCATAGTTTATTAGCTACTCGTTTTGTTTCTATGCTTCGTAAAGAATTAGAAGTTGAAATTGCTATTCAAAACGTCTTCATATTCACTACCATAAATGAAATAGCTTGCTATCTAGAACATAAGGAATACAACCTTAAATACAAGAAAAAAGAATATAGTATAAATATCGAAATATAAATCTAACCGAACATGGATATTACAATTTTCTTTCGCAAACTTTATAAAGAAAGAATAAAATTAGTCTTAAAAGATGGATCATTACATATTAAAGCAGATGCTGAAATTGATCCAGAAATAATTTCAGAAATTAGAAACAATAAAGAACTAATAATAAACCACCTAAAAGCCTACGAAGATGACACTTCCTCGGAGAGTTTACTTGAAAAAATAACACCTTATAATAAAGAAGAACTGGATCATATTCCACTATCCTTTGGTCAAGAACGACTATGGTTCTTGCATCAAATGAATGGTAGTAGTGAAGAATATCATATAAATACAGTAATCCGTTTAGAAGGAGACTTAGATATTGAAATCTTAGAAGAAACGCTAAAAACAATAGTTAGTCGTCATGAAATTTTACGGACGGTAATCTATAAGGAAGAAGGTATTGGTTATCAAAAAATAATGCCTGTAAATGATTGGTTCTTACAAAAGGTTATTACTTCCGAAGAAACAAATCTGGAAAAAGAGATTCACGATTTTATGAACATCTCTTTTGATTTATCTAAAGATTATATGCTTCGTTGTAGCTTATACGACTTGGGAGAAAAGAAATATGTACTGGCATGTGTTTTTCATCATATTGCCAGTGATGGCTGGTCTTCAGGTATTTTAACAAATGAATTTATAACAATTTATAGCGCTTTAAAATCAGGTCAAAAGTTTCATTTCCCTGAATTGAATTTACAATATTCGGATTATGCATTATGGCAACGTAATTATTTCGAAAAAGAGATTTTAGAGAACCAATTAACCTATTGGGAGGAAAAATTGAAAGACTCTAGTCCTTTGACATTACCTTTCGATTATCCTAGACCTTCAATTCAAAGCAATGCTGGCGCTACTATGTTTATTGAGTTAAATAAAGAATTATCAAGCTCACTCTATGCATTAGCTAAAAAAGAAGAAGTAACCTTATTTATGCTATTATTAGCTGGTTTTAAGGTTTTATTATCTCGTTATAGCGGACAGCAAGACATTTGTATAGGAACACCTATTGCCAATCGTACCCAATCAGATTTAGAAGAAATGATCGGTTTCTTTGTAAACACCTTGGTATTAAGAAGCGATTTAAGTGACAATCCCCGTTTTACTGATTTCTTAAGTCAAGTGAAGCAAACTACTCTACAAAGTTATGATCATCAGTTGGCGCCTTTTGAAAAAGTAGTAGACAGAGTTGTTAAAACTCGAGATACAAGTACTAGTGCATTATTTCAAGTAATGTTTACATTGGAAAACACCCCTCCAAGTTCAAAAGTAACTATTGAAGACGTAGATGTTTCAGGGTATGAATTTGAAGATGATAAATCTGAATTTGACCTTACCTTGGATGCTTCTGAAGGAGATTTAATTGGACTGAATTTAACATACTGCAAAGCATTATTTAAGAAAGAAACGATGAGTCGTTTTATGGTTCATTATCAGGAATTACTACAAAGCATAGTAAGCAATGTTGAACTACCGATTAATGATCTACCTATGTTAACTGAAAAAGAAGAGATTCAGTTATTAAAGGCTTTTAACGCTACAAAGGTTTCATATCCAGCAAAACAAACCGTAGTTGATTTGTTTGAAGCGCAAGTTCAAAACACACCAGATTCCATTGCCACAGTATTTGAATCTAGTTCATTAACATACCAAGAACTAAACGAACGGGCAAATCAATTAGCACATTACTTAAAAGCACAAGGTGTGCAACCGGATAGTTTAGTTGGGATTTGTTTAGAACAAGGAACAGATATGATTGTTGGTATTTTAGGAATTCTAAAATCAGGAGGTGCCTATGTTCCAATTGCCCCAAACTATCCTAAAGCCCGTATAGATTATATACTTGAGGACACGGGTATTGAATTAGTAGTGAGTAGTGGAAGTACTATTGAAATTTTTGAAAACCAAGATAAAACCAACATTATTTCGTTAAATAATGATTGGGAAGTTATTTCGGAACAATCAACACAAAAACCAAATGTAAGCTCATCAACAGATCATTTAGCCTATGTTATTTATACCTCGGGTAGTACTGGAAAACCTAAAGGTGTTGCAGTAACTCATGGCAATTTATTTTCTACATTACAAGGGGAATTAAAACTTTTAGGTCCAGATCAAGTTTTAAGATCATGTTTATTAACCAATTATGTTTTTGACGTTTCTTTATTAGAGTTATTCCTTCCATTAATAACAGGTGAGCGCATTGTAATACCTAATACAAACACAGGTAAAGACATTCCTTCTTTATTGCAACTTTTAGTATCTGAAAAGGTTACTGTTTTACAAGGAACTCCTAGCTTCTTTAGTATATTCCTAACGGGACTAACCTCAACAATATCTGAATCTTTAAGCCTAGACCTATTATGTATTGGAGGAGAATCTTTAACAGCTTCACTTGTTTCTGAAATACAGGACCTCCTTCCAAATGTTCAAATCAACAACCATTATGGACCTACAGAGATAACTATTGATGCTATTGTAGCAACTGATATCAAAGAGTTTACCAGCAATAACATTGGTTCTCCAATGCCTAATGTTGAAGCTTATATTGTTGATTCTTATGATAATTTGGTTCCATTAGGTGTCTTTGGAGAATTATATATAGGAGGTAACGGGGTTACCAATGGTTATATAAATAGAGAAACATTAACTTCTGAAAAGTTTATAACCAACCCTTTTAAGAAAGGAGAAGTGCTTTATAAAACAGGAGATTTAGCGCGTTGGCTGCCCAACGGAACTATTGAATATAAAGGACGAAAAGATAATCAAGTAAAAGTGCGCGGTTATCGTATTGAATTAGGAGAAATAGAAAAATCTTTATCTTCTTTAGATGCAGTAAATCAATGTTGTGTATTAGTTAAGGAAGATGCTAGAGGTAATAGTTTAGTTGCTTATGTAGTTTCAGAAGGAGAATTTGATAAAGAAGCACTACAAGCCGAATTAAAGGAAATTCTACCAGAATATATGATTCCTATGCTTTGGATTGAATTGGAAGAAATGCCATTAACAGTTAATGGAAAAATTGACAAAAAATCATTACCTGAAATAGATGAATCACTCTTATTAAGAAGAGAATATGTGGCTCCAAGAAATGAGACTGAAAAGGAAATAGTAACAATTTGGGAAGAGTTATTAGGCTTGGATAAAGTGGGAGTTTATGATAACTTTTTTGAATTAGGAGGGCATAGCTTATTAGTTGTTCAGCTTATTTCACGCATACAAAAAACAGGTTTACATATTGAAATAAAAGACGTATTCACCGATGCTACTGTGGCTGGAATTGGAGAAAGAGTAGTTTCACTTGACTCATTGTATAAAGTTCCAGAAAATGGAATTACAACTTCTACAGAGCGTATTATTCCTTCAATGGTTCCATTGTTAGATTTTGATCAAGAAGATTTGGATTTAGCAGTTTCTCAAATAGAAGGTGGTGTGTCAAATATTGAAGACATGTATCCTTTATCTCCGTTACAAGAAGGTATTTATTTCCATTATTTAATGAGTGATAAAGAACATGGGGACCCATATGTTTTACCACATTTATTATCCTTCTCTGATAAAGAACAACGCGATACTTTTATTGACGCATTACAATTTGTAACAAATCGCCATGATGTATTGCGTACTTGTGTTATTAGTGCAGGACTTCCTAGTGCTGTTCAAGTAGTACTAAGGGAAGTTACGTTAACGGTTGACCATTTAGATATAAACGAATCAAAAGATGTTTTATCAGAATTAGAGTTATTAATGGCTCCTGGAAGTCAATGGTTAGATGTAACTAGATCACCATTAATGGAATTAAAGTCTGCCGATGATCCGGCAACAGACAACTACTATTTAATCATTAGCCAACACCACTTGGTAATGGACCATGTTGGTTTGGAGAAGATTATGTTTGAGATAGAAGAATATTTATCAGGAAATAAAGATAGTCTTACCAAGCCTGTTTTATATCGAGAGTTCATAGGTCATACATTACACCTACAAGAAACTAATGATAGCGAATCGTATTTCAAAGAATTACTTGCTAACATTGAAGAACCTTCTTATCCTTTTGGTTTGTCTGATATTCGAGGAAATGGTAGCGACATTAAAGATTCTGAAATAGTTTTATCATCAGAGTTAAGTAGAGAAATTCGCAGTATTAGTATTGAACTAGGAATGAGTCCGGCGGTTTTATTCCATGCTGCTTACGGATTGGTAGTAGCCAAATGTAGCAATAGTAATTATGCGTTATTTGGGTCGTTATTTTCTGGACGTTTACAAGGCTCTTTAGGCGCGGAAAATTCATTAGGACTGTTTATAAATACACTACCATTTTTCATAGAGCTCAAAGGAACAATATTAGAATATATTCAAGAAGTTAAGAAGCAGCTAAACGGTCTATTACCCTTTGAACAAACTCCTTTATCTGCAATACAAAACTGGAGCGGTATTTCTAACGAAGTTCCATTCTTCAGTGCCTTATTAAACTTCCGTCATTCTCACGATTCATCCGAGGAAGAAAATATTGGTAATTCTAGCATGGGAGGCACTTTTATTGGAGGTCATGAACGTACTAACTATCCATTCAACTTAAATGTTGATGATTTTGGTGATAATTTTGGGGTATCGGCTCAAATGGATCCAAGTATTGAACCAGACCGAATTCTTACGTACATGCATTTGATTTTAAATCAACTTATTGAGGGTCTAAATAATGGAAAAACTCTTGAAGATATATCAATGCTATCAAAAGAAGAGGAAGTTCAATTATTAGAAGTTTTTAATAACAATGCCATTGCTCATCCTAAAGACAAAACACTTGTTGATATTTTTAATGAACAAGTTGTAAATGCACCAGAAAATATAGCATTGGTTTACGATAACAAGAAATTAACCTACCAAGAGTTAGATGATTTATCGAATCAACTGGCAAACTACTTATTAACTAATTATACCATAAGTAGCGAAAATCCGATTGGAGTATCTTTAGAACGAAGTGACTGGTTAGTGGTTTCTTTCTTAGCAATATTAAAAGTAGGTGGAACTTATGTTCCTATAGATATATTCTACCCTGAAGAACGAAAAGAATACATACGTACAGATAGTGAAAGTATTTTTATAATCGATGACTTGGTTTTAAATCTGTTTGAAGAAAATAGTAAGGATTATCCAACCAAGGCACCCAACATTGATATAAAACCTAACAATTTAGCTTATATTATCTATACTTCTGGAAGCACTGGAAAACCTAAAGGAGTGATGATAGAACATGTTAGTGTTGTGAATACCATACTATCTCAAATAGCTTCTTTTGCAATCACTCCTGATTCAAACTGCTTACAATTCGCTAATCCCTCATTTGATGCTTCTATCTGGGAAATGGGAATCTCACTTTTAAGTGGTGCTAGTTTGTGTATTATAGAAGAAGAAAGAAAATCAGATACTTCGCTTTTCAAAGAATTTATTCAAGAAAACAAGATCACATTTACAACATTACCACCGGCATTTTTACAATTATTAGAAGTTGAAGATTTAGAAGGCTTAACTACACTAGTTACAGGAGGAGAAGCAATTCCTTTAAGTGTGGCAAAAACATTTTCAAAGCAGTACAATTATATAAATGCATATGGCCCAACCGAAGCCAGTATTTGTGCAACCACATTTCATGGAGAAGTAAAAGACTTAGTACCTATTGGAAAGCCAATTGACAATACACATATTTATATTTTAAATGAAACTAACGAATTACTACCTATTGGAGTAACAGGAGAGTTATGTATAGGAGGAATTGGAGTTGCAAGAGGATATTTAAATCGAGAAGAGCTAACCAAAGAAAAGTTTATAACCAACCCATTTAAAGTAGGGGACAGAATATATAAAACAGGAGATTTAGCAAGATGGTTACCTGATGGAAATATTGAATTTTTAGGAAGAAAAGATGATCAGGTAAAAATTCGAGGGTATCGAATTGAATTAGGAGAGATCGAGAATGTTTTATCGGGAATATCTTGTGTCCAAAGCAGTTGTGTGTTGGCAAAAGAAGGCTCGCACGGGAACAAACATTTAGTTGGATATGTAGTTCCTAATGGAGAGTTCGATAAAGAAATAATTCAAGAGGAATTAAGTGAACTTTTACCAGATTATATGATTCCTATTTTATGGGTTGAGCTAGAAGAAATGCCTTTAACTAATAATGGGAAGATCGCTAAAAAATCTTTACCAGCTCCAGATGGAACCATGCTATCTACAATTGAATATGTAGCTCCAAGAAATGAAATGGAAGAAAAGCTAGTTGCTATTTGGCAAGAACTATTAGGAATAGAAAAGATAGGTATTCATGATAATTTCTTCGAATTAGGAGGGCATAGTTTGTTAGCCACGCGCTTGGTTTCAATGATCAGAAGAGAACTAGAAGTTGAAATTGCTATTCAAAACATTTTTAAGTTTACTTCCATTGATGAAATAGCCGGTTATTTAGAGCACAAAGAGCATAGTCTTGAAAATGAAGAGAAAGAATATAGTATAAATATTGAAATTTAACCAGCTATGGAAACTATAAACATTACAACTTTCTTTCGAAAACTTTATAAAGAAGGGATAAAATTAGTTTTAAAAGATGGTTCATTAAATATTAAGGCGAATTCTGAAATTGATCCAGAAATACTTGCAGAAATAAGATCTAATAAAGATTTGATAATTGATTATTTAAGATCATTTGAAAATGATAGTGTTTCAGAGCAGTTATTAGAAAAAATTACGCCATACAATAAAGAAAAACTAGAGCATATCCCGTTATCCTTTGGTCAAGAACGATTGTGGTTTATCGACCAACTACAAGGAAGTAGTGAAGAATATCATATCCCTAGTATTATCCGTTTAAAAGCAGATTTAGACATACCAATATTAGAACAAACTCTAAAAACAATCGTTGGTCGTCATGAAGTATTGCGGACAGTTATTTATGAAGAAAACGGTATTGGTTATCAAAAAATTCTTTCCGAAGATAATTGGTCATTAAGTAAAGCACTTATTTCCAGAGAAACAGATTTAGAGTCAGAAATAGATGCTTTCATTAGTATTCCTTTCGATTTATCTAAAGATTATATGTTTCGTTCTTGTTTATATGATTTAGGGGAAGATGAATATGTATTGGCTTTTGTTTTCCATCATATTGCAAGTGACGGTTGGTCTTCAGGAATTTTAACAAATGAATTTGTTGAAATATATGATATTTTGGCATCAGAAGAAGATTTTCGTCTTCCAGAACTGAATTTACAATATTCTGATTATGCTATATGGCAACGTAGTTATTTTGAAAAAAACATTCTTGAGGGACAATTATCATATTGGAAAGAGAAACTAAAAGGTGTTAGTAACTTAACGCTACCCATAGATTATGCACGTACAACAGTACAGAATAATAGAGGAAAGGAAGTTCATTTAGAATTAGATGAAAATTTGAATAAATCTCTTAGCCTTCTTTTCAACCAAGAGAAAGTAACATCGTTTATGTTCTTGTTGTCTGTTTTTAAGGTGTTATTATACCGATATAGTGGCCAAGAAGATATTTGTGTAGGAACACCTATAGCAAATCGAACGCAGGCTGAATTAGAAGAGATGATGGGATTCTTTGTCAACACCTTAGCCTTACGAAGTGATTTGAGTGGTAACCCTAGTTTTAAAGAATTCTTAAATCAAGTCAAACAAACAACTTTAAAGAGTTACGATAATCAATTGGTTCCCTTTGAGAAAGTTGTTGATAGTGTAGTTACTGATAGAGATATGAGTATAACACCTTTATTCCAAGTAATGTTTGACTATCAAAATAATGGTAGTGATTCAAAAAGGAGTGAGATGTACACACATGAGGTAATTCCAGAAGAAGAGGAAGGACTTTCAATTTCGGAATATGAAACTTCTGAAGCATCGGTACAGTTCGATTTAACTTTAAGTGTTATTGAAAGAGAATCAAGATTCTATTTAAGCATAGCCTATCGTGCTTCATTATTCAAAGAAGAAACGATGCATCGTATGATGGAGCATTATAAGCAATTATTAGATAGCATAGTTGATGATATAACTCAGCCTATTGGTGAATTATCAATGTTAACTAAAAAGGAAGAAGTTGAATTATTAGAAGATTTTAATAAAACTGAAGTCTCTTATTCAACAGGCAAAACATTGATAGACTTATTTTCAGAACAAGTAATAAAAACACCTGAAGCTATTGCCGTAGTTTATGAAAATGAAGTATTAACATATAACGAGCTGGATAAACGCTCAAATCAATTAGGAAGTTATTTACAAAGCCTTGATGTTAAATCAGGCACTTTAGTAGGTGTTTGTCTAGAGCGGAGTACCGAAATGATCGTAGGAATTCTTGGGGTGTTAAAATCAGGAGCGGCTTATGTTCCCATTGACCCCGAATATCCACAAGATCGTATCAACTATATGCTAGATGATGCCAATATCAATCTAGTATTAACTAGTACAGCCGTTAATAAAGAAACACTAACGGGGAATGAAGATATTACCAAAATCTTATTAGATAGAGACTGGGACACTATTGCTAGTTTTAGTTCCAAGAAACTAAACAACATTCTATCAAATAAAGAGCTCGCGTATATTATTTATACATCAGGAAGTACAGGTAAACCCAAAGGGGTTATGGTTGAACATAAAAACCTGGTTAACCTATGCTTTTGGCATCAATCAGAATATTCGGTAAGCGAATCAAGTAGAGGAACTTTATTTGCTGGTATTGGTTTTGACGCCAGTATATGGGAAATATACCCATACTTAATTTCTGGAGCTAGTTTATACCCTATATCTAGAAAAGATAGATACGATTTGAATTTCTTAACAAGATTTTTAAAAGAACACGCAATTACGCATGCCTACATTCCTACTCTACTATGTAAAAGTTTTATAGAAGAAGGTATTAGTTTGCCTGATGTAACTATTTTAACAGGAGGTGATGCTTTGGTTGTAAATAAAGCTACGGACCTTACAATCTATAATAACTACGGACCTACTGAAGCAACTGTAGTAGCATCCAATTACAAAGTAGTTGATACCACTTTAGCCAAAATTCCTATTGGTAAGCCAATTGATAACATGCAAATATACATAACCGACTTAGGAATGAACTTAGTTCCTGTTGGAGTTGTGGGTGAATTATGTGTAAGCGGAAAAGGAGTTGCTAGAGGATATTTAAATAGGGAAAAACTAACCAAAGAGAAGTTTATAGCTAATCCGTTTAAAGAAGGTAATACAATATATAAAACAGGAGATTTGGCGAGATGGCTACCTGATGGAAACATTGAATTTGTCGGAAGAGCAGATAATCAAGTAAAAATAAGAGGTTATCGTATAGAGCTAGGTGAGATAGAAAAAGCATTATCTAATATAGAATCAATACATCAATCTTGTGTTTTGGCAAAAGAGGATGTACAAGGAAATAAGCGTTTAGTTGGTTATGTAGTTATTGAAGGAGAGTTAAATAAAGAAGCTATAGAAGCTCAATTAAAGGAAAGCTTACCACAATATATGATTCCTTTATTATGGGTTGAGTTGGAAGAGATGCCATTAACAGCAAATGGTAAATTAGATAAAAAATCCCTCCCTGAAATAGAGCTATCTACATTATCTGCAAAGGAATATGTTGCTCCTCGAAACGAAACAGAAGAAGAGTTAGCTGTTATTTGGCAAGACTTGTTAGGAGTAAATAAAGTTGGGATTCATGATAATTTCTTTGAGTTAGGAGGTCATAGTTTATTGGTTATTCAATTAATATCTCGTTTGCAAAAAATAGGATACCATATAGAAGTCCGGGATATTTTTTTAAATCCAACAATTGCAGGAGTTAATGAAAAGTTATTATCATCTGAGTTGGTATATAAAGTACCTGCAAATGGAATTACCACAACTACAGAACGTATTATTCCTTCAATGGTCCCACTGCTGGATTTTAAACAGGAAGATATCGATAGAGTTGTAAATACTGTTGAAGGAGGAGTTACTAATATTCAAGACATATACCCCTTAGCTCCTTTACAAGAAGGAATTTATTTTCATTATTTATTAAGTAGTGAAGAAGAAGGAGACCCTTATATTTTACCTCATTTATTATCATTTCCAAGCAAAGAAAAACGCTCATCATTTATAAGTGCGTTACAGTTTGTGGTTAACCGTCATGATGTTTTACGTACATCTATTATAAGCGAAGGTTTACCACACGCTGTTCAGGTAGTGTCAAGAGAGGTTACATTGTCAGAGGAACAGTTAATCTTAGATCAATCTGGAGATATTTTATCTGAACTGGAAGTATTAACAAGTCCAGGAAATCAATGGATGGATATATCGAAAGCTCCCTTATTAAAGTTGAAACTAGCAGATGACACTAAAAGTAACAATTACTACTTAATAATTAACCAACATCATTTGATATTAGATCATGTTGGTATGGAGAAGATTACTATAGAAGTTGAAGAGTATTTATCTGGAAATGCGGCATCTCTATCTGAGCCTGTTTTATATAGGGATTTTATAGGGCACACTTTACATTTACAAAAAACAAACAATAGCGAACTCTACTTCAAAGAGTTACTGACAGGTATTGAAGAACCTACATATCCATTTGGTTTGTCAGATATTCGTGGTAATGGTGGTTCTTTGAAAGAATCTGAGATTGTTTTACCTAGTAGTATAAATAAAGAAATCCGAAGGGTCTGTATTGAGTTAGGAATGAGCCCTGCAGTTTTATTCCACGCAGCTTTTGGGCTACTTGTTGGTAAATGTAGTAATAGTGATTACGCGTTGTTTGGCTCATTGTTTTCTGGACGATTACAAGGATCTTTAGGAGCTACTGATTCATTAGGATTATTCATTAATACATTACCATTTTTTGTTGAATTAAAAGGAAATGCAACTGAATATGTTAATGAAGTTAGGAAGAAATTAGGAGAACTATTGTCCTATGAACAAACATCATTATCATCAGTTCAAGGCTGGAGTGATATTTCTAATGACATACCATTTTTTAGTGCTATTCTTAACTTTCGCCATTCTCCTGCTCCATTGGAAGAAGAAGAAGAGAAAGAGATTGAGGATACTGACAACGAAGACTTAGGAATTAGTTTTGTAGGCGGTCATGAACGTTCTAATTATCCATTTTCTATTGATGTAGATGATTATGGGGTTGATTTCGGATTAAAAATTCAAGTGGACGGAAGTATTGATTCGGATAGAGTAATTGCTCTTATGCAAGAAGCTCTTGTTCAACTACTAGAAAGATTAAAGCTAGGCGAAAAAGCGCCTGTCAACAGTATATCTATTTTACCTAAAAAAGAGGAAGAACGGTTATTAAATACTGCCCATAACAACCGTATGGTGTTCCCTGTTGATAAAACAATTATCGATTTATTTGAACAACAGGTTTCACAAACACCCGAAACAATAGCAGTCGTTTGTAATGATGAGTCCATAACATATGAAGAACTGGACAAAAGATCCAATCAATTAGCTCATTATATAACTAACAATCATACTAATGAGAACAACTTCGTTGGTGTATTTCTAGAACGAAATATCGATTTAATTGTTAGCCTATTAGGGATCATGAAATCAGGAAAAGTTTATATTCCTTTAGATGTTAAACATCCTATTGATCGCATTGATCATATCATAAAAGACTCAGGTTTAAGCCTTATTATTACAAATAGTATTGCTAATGACTTACTATTATCAAATGCCAACTTTCAACGAATTCTATTAGATAACGATAAAGCAATCACAGAACAAACTACTTTTAAACTTAATAGAATTACAAGATCAGATGATGAGGCTTACATAATTTATACTTCAGGTACCACAGGAAAACCAAAAGGAGTTGTAGTAAATCACTCAGGTATTACAAACATTGCTTTAAATTGGAAAAACTTATTCGAAGTTAACCAACAAACCAACTTACTTCAATTAGCTAGCGCTGCTTTTGATGTTTTTATAGGAGATCTGTGTAAAACGTTATTGTTTGGAGGAAAGATGATTATTTGCCCTGATGATGTACGTTTTGATTTAGCAGGACTATACAAACTTATAGAACATCATCAAATTACTCTTTTTGAAACCACACCAGCTTTAGGGGTTCCATTAATGGACTTTATCTACGAAAACAAGTTAAACTATTCATCGCTAAAACAAGTCATTTTAGGCTCAGATGTTTTTAACTTGCATGACTTTAAACGACTATATGAAAGGTTTGGGGAAGATATTAGAATAACCAACAGTTACGGTCTTACAGAAGCTACAATTGATAGTTCTTATTATGAAGTTAAAGATAGCTCTGAATTATTATCTTTATCTAACATCCCTATAGGGAAACCTCTGTACAACACACAATTTTATATCCTAGACAACTCCAAAAACCTAGTTCCTCAAGGCACTGTGGGAGAGCTTTATATTGGAGGTTCAGGGTTAGCAAAAGAATACCTGAACAATCCGTCATTAACCCAAAAGAAATTTGTTCCAAATCCATTCCAAGAAGGGAGTCGTTTATATAAAACTGGCGACCTAGCAAGAAGACTCCCAGACGGAAACATAGAGTTTATAGGCAGAGCTGATAACCAAATTAAAATTCGTGGTTATCGAATTGAGTTAGGAGAAATTGAAAACGCGCTTTTTAAACATAAGTCTGTTACAAATTGCTGTGTTTTATCAAAAGATGACATCAATGGCAATAAATGTTTGGTAGGATATGTAGTAACAGAAGGTGAGCTAAATAAGGAACTTTTACATGAAGAGTTACAAATGAGTTTACCTGACTATATGATTCCAAACTTATGGGTTCAATTAGATGAAATGCCTTTAACGGCAAATGGTAAGTTAGATCGAAAATCTTTACCAGATCCAAATTTCTCACAATTATCAACAAGAGAATACGTCCCTCCAAGAAACGAAACAGAAAAACAACTTGTCCTTATTTGGCAAGAATTATTAGGGGTAGAAAAAATAGGTGTATACGATAACTTTTTTGAATTAGGAGGTCATAGTTTACTGGTAGTAAAACTAATAAGTCAATTACAAAAGATTGACTTTCACATTACTGTAAGAGATATATTTGTAAACCCCAGTATCGCCGCTATCAGTAAAAAGCTATCATCTTTATCATCAATTTACCAAGTACCTCCAAATGGAATAACAACTAATACGGAACAAATTACTCCTTCAATGGTTCCTTTATTAGACTTTGAACAAGAAGATATTGATAAGGTTGTTAAAAATATTACAGGAGGAGTTTCCAAAATTCAAGATATTTACCCCTTATCACCTTTGCAAGAAGGAATGTACTATCATTACTTAATGAGTACTGAACAGCAAGGAGATCCTTATGTGCTACCTCATCTATTGTCTTTCTCAGAAAAGGAAGATCGTTCTAAATTTATCGAAGCCTTACAATTTGTAGTAAATAGACATGATGTTTTACGCACTTGCTTTTTCAGTGATGGATTACCTAAAGCGGTGCAAGTAGTACTTAGAGAAGCCCAACTATCTGTAGAGCATTTAAAAATCAACTCTAAAGATATCTTGTCGGAGTTAGAGTTGTTAACAATTCCAGGAGAACAAAAAGTAGATGTTTCCGAAGCACCATTGCTAAAATTAAAAACAATAGATGATCCGTCAAACGGTGAATACTATATCATTTTATTAGAACATCATTTGATAATGGACCATGTGGGCATGGAAACATTGGTTTCTGAAATTACACTATACCTAGACGGACAAGCCTCAAATTTGCCAACTCCTTACTTGTATAGGAATTTCATAGGTCATACTTTATATCAACAATCTACTAATAATAGTGAATCATACTTTAAAGAATTGTTAGGTAATATTGATGAGCCTGCTTATCCATTTGAGTTTTCAAACACAATGGATAATGCAAGTACTATTGAAGAATCCAATGCTTTACTACCAGAAGAAACGAGTAAAGAAATTCGTAAACTTAGCACAGAATTAGGAACAAGTCCCGCCATTATATTCTATGCTGTTTATGGAATTTTAGTAGGAAAATGTAGTAATAAAGATTATGCTATTTTTGGATCCTTATTCTCTGGTCGATTACAAGGATCTTTAGGAGCTGCCGATTCATTAGGATTATTTATTAATACCTTACCGTTTTTTACTGAATTAAATGGAAATGTATTAGAGTATGTTCTTCAAGTTAAAGAAAGATTGGAAGAACTACTACCTTTTGAACAAACCTCATTATCAAATATTCAAAATTGGAGCGGTGTTTCTAATGAAATACCTCTGTTTAGTGCTTTATTAAATTACCGACATTCTTTCGATTCGACTGAAGAAAAGGAAGAAGAAAATACTGTTGATTTTGGAGTTGACATCGTTAGTAGTAAAGAACGCACCAACTACCCTTTTACTTTTAGTGTAGATGATTATGGTCTTGATTTTGGGGTAACAGCTCAAATTGCAGGAGGTGTTAACCCTGAAAGAGTACTGAACTATTTTACAGAAACATTACACAAGGTTGTGGCAAGTTTGAAATCAGATGGAACATTGCCTTTACACAAATTGTCAATGTTAACCGATAAAGAGGAAAAAGAGTTATTAAATGACTTCAATAATACAGCATTTGATTATCCAGAAAGTGATTCAATAATTTCTCTATTTAAAGAACAGGTTTCCAAAACACCTAATGCTCGGGCTTTATCTTTTAATGGAGAGTATTTAACTTATAAAGAACTAGATAATCGTTCTAGTCAATTAGCTCATTATCTAATTTCCAAAAAAGTAGAAAAACATACTCGTGTGGGGATTCTGTTTGACAGAAGTTTTGACATGGTAATTAGCATGTTAGGAGTTCTGAAATTAGGATGTGCTTACATTCCTTTAGACCCTTCTTTGCCAAATAATCGATTGTCTTATATACTAGAGGATGCCGATATAGAATATATTATTTATGAAGAAGATTTGCTGCTGGATAAAATAACAACTTCAAAGGATATACAAGTATTGAATATTGAAAGATCTCTTAACCATAAGGTTTCTAAAGAAGATTTTGAAAGAAGAAAGGATGAAGAAGCGTATGTAATGTACACTTCTGGAACAACAGGAACTCCAAAAGGCATTAGCATTAGTGATGAAAATATTATTGCACTTGTCAATAACCCTTCAGATAAAATAGCAATAACAAGATCGGATCGTGTATTACAGTGGTCAAATTATGCTTTTGACGGTTGTACTTATGAAATTTTTGGGAGTCTTTTAAATGGAGCTACTCTTTATTTAATACCTACACCAGCAGCTTCTAACCCAATGGCATTATTGGAAGTAATTAATAAAGAAAAATTAACCATTGCCTTTATAACCACTGCTTTGTTTAATGCTTTATCAGAATTTGATTTATCCTTATTATCTAGCTTACGATTATTACTATTCGGAGGAGAAAAGGTATCCGTAGCGCCTGTAGAAAGAATGTTGTCTGCACTGGGTAAAAATAAAATACTACATGTTTATGGACCAACAGAAACAACCACATATGCTTCTTGCGAAGTAGTTTCAGAAGTTTCAGCGGAAGCTTTAACTATTCCTATAGGAAAACCTTTAAGCAACACCAATTTCTATGTTTTAAATGAATACGAGGAACTTGCTCCCATTGGAGTTATTGGTGAATTATGCATTTCTGGAAAAGGAGTTTCTAAAGGTTATTTAAATAGAGAAGAGCTAACAAATAAACGCTTTATCAGCAATCCGTTCAAAGAAGGTGATCGAATTTATAAAACAGGAGACCTAGTAAGATGGCTGCCAAATGGAAGTATTGAATTTATTGGAAGAAAGGATGACCAGGTAAAAATTAGTGGCTATCGAATCGAACTGACCGAAATAGAAAATGTTTTGTCAAGAATAAAAGGAATTCAAAACAATTGTATCATAGCAGAAGATGGTGGAAATAGAGGTAAACGCCTGATTGCCTATGTAGTCTCAGAAACTTTTGACAAAGAAGCTATTCAGTCAGAACTTACGGAAAGTCTACCCGATTACATGATTCCAAGAATATGGGTACAACTAGATGAAATTCCATTAACCTCTAATGGTAAATTAGATAAAAAGAACTTACCTAAACCAGCGTTTGGTTTAAATGAAAATTACGTGGCTCCCACTACTCAATTGGAAGAAGATTTATGTAAAGTATGGCAAGATATTTTAGGTATTGAAAAAGTAGGAATAAAAGATGATTTCTTTAGTATAGGAGGTAACTCTATTCAAGCAATTAAAGTATCGAGTGAAATGAGTAAAGTTTTAGGTTTGAAAATTCAAATTACCGATATTCTTCGATATAAATCTATTGGAATATTGGCCGCCATTTATTCAAAACTCCAAGCCTATGAAAATCATGTTTCACTCGTTATGCCTTTCCAAGAAAAATATGACGACAATTTACCTGATATGATTTTCATACATTCTGCTTTAGGTGGATCAGATGCTTATCACTGTTTAGCCGAGTTACTAAATGGAAAGTATAATTGTATTGGAATTGACAATCATAATATTTATGGAACTCCTAAGATTAATAATTTAAATAAACTAGCGAATTTCTATTTAAAGGAATACACTGAAAAATATTCGCTTAAAGACCCTATCACATTATTAGGATGGTCTTTAGGAGGCTGTATTGCCCTAGAAATGGCTTTAATCTTAGAACGCAAAGGATACTCGAACATTAATGTGATTTTATTAGATACTTATGTTCATGTTCCAAAAATGTTCTCAAGACGTGCTCGTTTCAAAAAAGAAGAAACTCACGAGTTTATTTCAAGCATGTTCCCTAAAGAGTATGACGATTATGTTGAAAGACTGGTTGATGCCGCCGAACAAGAACATGTTTTAGGAAAAACTCCAATCAGTGGTAAATTATTTAAAACAAACATAACTCTTTTTCAAGCGTTGTATCAGGATAATCACGAGGCAGGATCAAACAATAATGACGAATTGATTCTTATTGAAGATTTAAAGTATAACAATCTTGAACGTGTGATTGATGTTGAAAAAATAACAATAATTCCAACGCATTCTCATCACAGACACATACTCCCTTTCCAAGCACAATTTATTGGAGAGTATTTATCAAAAAATGTAGAAGAATTTTCAACCGCCACTGAACTACATAATCAGTTTTGATAAAATTATACACTTAATAATTTAACCAAACCAACTACCCACTTACTATGGAAACTATTGCTGACAAACTGGTTACAGCGAAAGAAATTAAACATAAAATTTTATCGGAGTTATTTGAAGAACAGGTGTATAAAAACCCTACGAAAGTAGCTATCCGTTTAAACGATCATAAAATTTCCTATGCTGAACTTAATAATAAAGCAAATCAAATTGCTCATTTTATTCAGTACAATTTCTTAAGAGAATATAAACAAAAAGTACCTAAGGGCACCGTTATTGCTGTTTTAGGAAAGAAAGAAATCAATACCATTGCTAGTATATTAGGAATCTTAAAAACAGGAGCCGCTTACATTGCAATTAGTCCTGACGATCCCGAAGAGAAAATTCAATATTTACTCAAAGATAGTGAAGCAGCATTCCTTTTACTCACGGATCCAACTAATACTAAAAAGTATCCTTGTTTTACTTTGCCAATAGAAGATGAAAACCTTCAAGCATTTGCTACCTATTCTCCTGATGTAGAAATTGAGCAAGATGCATTAGCTCAACTAATCTATACATCAGGTTCAACAGGCTCTCCTAAAGGTGTAATGCTTACTCATCAAAACCTGAGCAACCGATTAATCAACCCGAGTTTTGTTACCATTACAGCTGACGATTGTTTTTTACAATTGGCCAATTACGCTTTTGATGCCTCTACTTTTGAAATTTTCGGAGCCTTACTTAATGGCGCTAGCTTAATTTTAGTAAATAGAAAACTGCTGTTTGATTTTGAAGCCTTGACAAGTTATATTGAAAAATGTGGAGTAACTATAGCTTTTTTTACAACATCCTTTTTTAATGCAATAGTCGATCAGCATATAAATTTATTGAAATCGATAAATAAGGTTCTTTTTGGAGGAGAAGCAGCCTCCTACTCTCATGTAAAAAAAGCACTAGCTGTTCTAGGTCCGAATCGATTAATAAACGGATATGGACCTACCGAATGTACCATATTCACAACCTGTTATTCTATCAACGAGATTTCTCCTGAACAAAAGAGTATTCCCATTGGAATACCTGTAGGCGATAATTCTGTTCACATTTTAGACAAAGAACTAAAACCTGTAAAACCAGGAGAGTCTGGAGAACTTTGGGTTCAAAGCTTGAGTGTAGCGAAAGGTTATTACAAAAGACCTGAACTAACAGAAAAGGCTTTTAAAAAAGGAATTCTTGGAAATAATGAGACTCTCTATAAGACAGGAGATTTAGGAAGAGTAAACAGCGATGGTCTTTTTGAATTTATCGGAAGAAATGATAATCAGGTAAAATTAAGAGGATATCGAATTGAGTTAGGTGAAATAGAATATCACATCATGCAACATCCGAAAATTAACTTTGCTGTTGCAAAAATCAAAAAAGACCATCGAGGTTTGGGTTCTATAGCAACATGGGTACTTGCCACTGAGAAAATTGACAAAGAAGAACTCAAAAGATATTTATCAAGTAAAGTATCTGATTATATGTTGCCAAGGCATATTGTTTTTATTGATGATATTCCTTTAACCTCTAATGGAAAATTAGACAAGAACAAACTCCCAGATCCTAAGGAACTTGAAAACTCTGCATTTCCTAAACCCAATCCAAACGGAAGTAAAGAAGAAAAACTTCTGTACGCACTAAAAGAAGTTTTAGGGAAGCAAAATATTCATTTTGATGATAACTTCTTTTCTTTAGGTTTAGATTCTATTTCGGCATTGCATTTTATAACGGAAGCTAAAAAACTCAACCTCTATTTTTCTGCTTCAGACATTTACAATTACCCTACGATAAACGAGCTTGCTTTAATTACTAAAGAAACCTTAGCTAGAAAATCAAAAGAACCTGTGAAAGAAATAGGTCTAACTCCTATTCAACAATGGTATTTTAATTTAGGTTTTTCTGACCCAAGTTATTTTTTGCAGTCACAAACCATTACTATAAAATCAGTAGATATTGCCAAGTTGAAAAATGCTTTTCTTCAATTGGTAAATCATCATCCTGCTTTTAAAGTTCAATTTTATAAAAAGAGTAATTGCTACGTCCAAAACTTTAATAATATTGTCGATAATTCCTTTTTTAGTATTCATAACATCAAAAACGAAAAGGACGAACAAAGTGCTGTTCACAAAATAGAAATAGATTTAGAAAAACAAATAAGTCTAACGAACAACGAATTGTATAAGGTTGCTGTAATCGAAGGGACAACTAATTCTTATGTACTTATTATTCTTCATCATTTAATTGTTGATGGTGTTTCTTGGAGAATCTTATTAGAAGATTTAGTCCAGCTTTATCAAGAAAAAACAGTTTTAAAAACTGATACCAAAGCGCAATGGTATCAACAATTGATCGATTATTCACAAAATAAAAAAACCTTAGAAGCTCTTCCTTTTTGGAAATCAACTACCGAGGAAATACAAGAATTTAATTTAATAAAAGATCAATTTATTCTTTACCCCAATAACACATACGGTGCGGTAACAGACAATCTTTCTTTAGAAAGAACAAACCTACTATCCAAAGAGTGTTTTAAAGTATATAACACAAATATTGAAACCTTATTAATTACAGCATACATAAAAAGTTTGGCCAAATGGATTGGGCAAAATAAAGTTGTGTTTATGTTGGAAAGTCATGGAAGAGAAAAATGCGTTGAAGAAGTAGATGTTTCCAGAACTATTGGTTGGTTTACTTCCGCATATCCAGTTGTTATTAATTTACCGGATAACAATGATATCTCAAACTATATCATTGCTATTAAAGAACAGTTGAAAAGCATTCCAGATAACGGGCTTTCATATGGAGCTTTAAAATATTTACATAGTAATTCTGATGTTAAAAACAGCATCAATGACGCTTGTCCTGAAGCTTGGTTTAATTATTTGGGACAGTTTGATGAAAATCAACATGAATTGCCAGAAGGATGGAGTTTATTTGACGAAGGAAGTGGTCATGATGTAGTTGGTCCAAAAAATAAGCATTGGAGTCCGTTTGAATTGAACTGCTCAATCGTAGAAAAGCAATTTCTCTTTAAAATCACTTTTGATGAAAATCTATTCAGAAAGGAAACAGCATACAAATTTGCAAAAGATTTTAAGACCAATCTAATCGAAGTCATTGAACATTGTAAATCAAAAACAGAAATTCGTTATACACCTTCTGACTTTGAATTAGGGCATTTAACCCAAAATACCTTCGATACACTTTATCAAAAACTAAATAAACGAGGTAACATAAAAACCTTAATGCCAATTACAGGTTTACAACGAGGAATGCTATTCCATTATCTACAAAATAAGGAATCAGATCAATATTATGTTCAGGTAAAAATTACTATTTCTGGAGCTTTGGATAATATTTACTTAAAAAATAAGCTACAAGAATTAGTTAAAGAGAATGAAATATTTAGATCTATTTTTATTTGGGAAAACCTAAAAGAACCGTTACAATGTGCTTATGAATATCATGAAGAGTTAGACGCTATTGCTTGGAATGAGATTTCATTGACAGAAAAGGATCCAGAAGAAATAGACCAAGAAATTGATCACATTCTTGATATTGATAGAAAAAAAGAGTTTTGTTTAAATGAAACACCACCTGTTCGATTTTTACTGATAAAACAAAACGATGGATTACACACATTAGTGTGGACGCTTCATCATATCCTTATCGATGGTTGGAGTATTTACCATATTATCAACGACCTAGTCGCATCTTTTGAAAATGACAAAACTATCAAAGGTTTTCATCAAGAAAAATCACTTCAATTCCATCATTTAAATCGCTGGTTGAATACTCAAAATCAAGATAATGCTTTGGCTTTTTGGAAAGAGCAATTAGCTCCTGTTCAAAATAGTACTCCTTTTCCTTTTACAAAAACCAAAGACCAACCTAGCCCGGATAAACCAATTGAAAATCAAAAAGAACTTCACCTAAGTTTTTCTCGAGATATAACAAGTAGCATTAAAAACCTAGCAAAACAGTATCAAGTTACACTGAACTCTCTATTTCAGTTTTCTTGGGCTAAGATGCTTCAACTACTTACCAAAAATGATGTTATCACGTTTGGTGTTACTGTTAGTGGTAGAAATCATGATTTTCATGGTATCAATCAAATAGTTGGACCATTAATTAACACCTTACCTGTTGTCACACAATGGTCGAACCAACGTACAATTAAGGAACAAGTTCAGTTAATTCATAAAACATTTCAACAAATAAATGAATACAGTCATATTGACTTAAATGAGTTGGTAAAAATGACTAAGCTGAAAACGCCTCACCTGTTCAATCATATCTTGGTTTTCGAAAACCACAAAAAAGTAGGAACCTATCAAAATAGTTCAGGAAACATCCTTATTGAAAATGTGGAAGAAATTGAAAAAACCAATTATCCAATAACCGTTTTAGGCTCAGAAGAAAACGATTGCTTACAAGTTAAAGTAATATATGATACCGATTGTTTTGAGGAAAACATGATTCACAAAATGTTAAAGACATTAAAGGAAATATTGGTGTTTACTATTGATAATTCCACAGCGCTAACGAATCAAATTGAAACAACATCGGTAATTTTAGATATAGAAACTTCAGAGTTAGACAATCTGAGTAACAATATCTCTAAACAGTCAATCCAAGCACAAGAAAATAATTCCAATCGAACTGCAAAAGACGAACAGCGAAGTTTAGTTTATTTAGCTCTTTGGGAAAAGGTATTGGATCAAGAAGGAATTACCTTAAGTGATGACTTTTTCTATCTCGGAGGTCATTCACTAAATGCCTTAGAAATATCTAATGAATTAAAACAAAAAGGAGAGTTAATTTCTGTAAATGACATTTATCAATACAGAACCATTGAAAACTTGTTATCATTCAAGTGCAATCAAGTAAATACAGAGACAAAAAGTATTTCAAATACAATTAAAAATTACGAAAACTTATTCCCTCTTTCACCTCTTCAACAACGTTTTATCAAAAGAAAACTCATTGATCGTAACCGTTTTAATGTTCCTTTCTTAGCTAAAATCAAGTTTAAAACTAGTATCAATGCTATTAATGAAGTTGTTAAAACGCTCGTTGAAAAACATAAATCTTTGCAACTACGATTTGTCAAAGAAGATGGTAATTTCAAACAATACTACGATAATTATTCAAAAGATAATCTTTGTAACTATTTTGATATTGCTTTAATTAAACCCAAAAATCAAGATTTATACATAAGTAAAAAGTGTGAAGAAGTACAGTCTCAATTTGATTTATTGGAGGGAAAACTGTTTAGAATTCTAGTTTTTGACAACTACATGAATCAAGATTCAAAAGTAGTGTTCTTTCTTTTCCATCATATAGTTTTTGACGGAGTGTCTTTGCAGATTTTCATTAATCAGTTTTTCAAATTATTGACATCTAAAAGTAACGATGAACAACATATAGATAATAATTTAATAAATTCTTGTTCTTATAAAGATTGGGTATTAACCATCCAAAACTATATAGCAAATAAAAGCTTTGCAGCTGAATATGCATATTGGAACGATGTATTAAAATCTGGGGGGAATGTTCCTACGGATTTCAATCCTCAAAAAAGAGCTACGCACAGAGAAATGAAAGCTTTAGAGTTTGTTCTTATTGAAGACGATCAACTTATGAATAAGTTCTCAACTACGGTTAATAAGATGAAGCTAATGCCTTCTAACCTGTTACTTTCTGTGTTTTATAAAGCGAGTAATGAGTATTTTGGAACTACTGATTTATTAATTGACATTATGAGTCAGCAACGAGAATCTTTCTTCCAAGAAGTAAATATCCAAAACACAACTGGCTTTTTTGCAGGCGCTTATCCCGTTAGACTCTCTTTGGATGAAAACCTTAGTAACGAAAGCTTAATACAACAAATAAATCAAACTGTTTTGGAGGTTCCTAAAAACGGATTGGATTACTTTATCCTTAAATATTCAAAGCCGGAAAACAGCAAGGAAGAACTTATATTACCAGAACGACGTCCTGCCTGCTTGTTTCATTATTTAAAAACTGAACATATTTTCCCTGAAACGGCTACGTACGAGCAGCTAGATATTCCTTTTGGTTTTACCAACTCAAAAGACAATGAGTCTAATTACTTATTAAACCTAACCATAAAACATAGTGCTCAACAACTAAGTATTCGATGTTATTATTCGACTCTACATTTTAGAGAAACTACAATTACAGATTTAATGAATGGATTTAAAAAGAAAATGTACCATTTATTGAATTGGAACTATAATAAATAACCAATAAACTTATTAACTATTTAAATTATGAAAGTATTTGAATTTTGTCCATTTTTTAATGAAAACAAAGTCGCAGAAATTAAAATAAAAGAAGATGCTCACTGGGTTGATTCCTTATGTATTTTGGAAGCCAACAAAACATTTACAGGTAAAGATAAACCATTCAATTTTGACACCTCGCTACTTACCAGCAAGGTACATTACGAAAAATTTGATGTAACTGGAAAGTTTCGAGAGATTGAAGAAAATAAAGATTACTACAATCCTGAAACTTGTCAAGCTAAAAATTTTGATCACTGGTATTGGAATCTTTTAAGCAATAACTATGCATTCTTTAATGAGTCTGTTCAACGGAATATGTGTACTATCTTAAAAGAAACTATTAGTGACGACGATATTATTATTTTATCGGATTTAGACGAGATTATTGATAGTCGATTTGCCGATAGAATTATTGAAGAAACTAAAAAGCATCAAGCTCTTACTGTTAAGTTACATTATACCTCATTCTATCTTAATTTATTCCTTGAATCAAATCATGGAGCTCCAAACTGTAGCTACCGTCTTTTTGTAATGACAGGTCGTTATTTTAAATCAATGCCATTTACTTCAGATTTCCTAAGAAAGAAAGGTATTGCAGAAGCTATGTATGATGTGTTACCATGTTTAGATTTCTTTGCTGGTTTTCACCACTCTTGGGTAGATCATTTAAATAACGGATTACCAAAATTAAAAGCATTTGACGCGAATGTAAAAGACAAAACTATTATCACAGAAGAATATCTACACAAGTGTATTCAAGATAAACGATTACACTATTTAGATGCCAATTTGTATATGGATGATAATAAAGATTTTCTTGCTTCTTTAAAAGAAGTAAACACCAATAACCTTTGGCTAACGGAACAAGAAGCTTAGTCTTGTATTTCTAATTGAGATTCCCATAAATTAAAATCTAATTCTCTGAATTAGTGAAAACAACCAGATTTAGCTTTGTTTTAAACAAAAGTCTAAGTCTGGTTTTATTTTTATGCAATATTCCTTACTTTTATAAAAAAAGTTATGCTAAAGAAAATATATGGAAGTGCCGTATTCGGCATTGAAGCCACTACCATTACGGTTGAAGTTAATATTGGAAAAGGAATTGGATACCATCTAGTGGGATTACCTGACAACGCTGTTAGAGAAAGTTCTTATCGCATTTCGGCAGCTCTTAATAATATCGGTTATAAACTCCCAGGCAAGAAAATCACCATCAATATGGCTCCCGCTGACATTCGTAAAGAAGGCGCCTCTTATGATGTTACTTTAGCCATTGGAATTCTTGCTGCATCGAATCAAATTACCTCAGAAAATATTGAGCAATACATTATCATGGGAGAATTATCTTTGGACGGAAGTGTGCAACCCATTAAAGGAGCTTTGCCAATTGCAATCAAAGCTCGCGAAGAAGGCTTCAAACATTTTATTCTTCCAAAAGAAAATGCCAAAGAGGCGGCAATTGTAGATGATTTAGATGTTTTAGGAATTGAGAATATTACAGATGTTATTCATCATTTCAATGGAACACAATTAATTGAACCTACAAAAATTGATACTAGAACCGAGTTCTATAAAAATTTAGAATTCCCTGAATTTGATTTTGCTGATGTAAAAGGGCAAGAAAGCATTAAAAGATGTATGGAAATAGCCGCCGCTGGAGGTCATAATATTATTTTAATTGGTCCACCTGGTGCAGGAAAAACAATGTTAGCCAAACGACTACCTTCTATTTTGCCACCCATGACTTTACATGAAGCCCTTGAAACAACGAAGATACATTCTGTTGTTGGAAAAGTAAAGAATTCAGGACTTATGTTCGAAAGACCTTTCCGTTCACCACACCATACAATATCGGATGTGGCGCTAGTTGGTGGAGGACAATATCCTCAACCTGGTGAGATCTCTTTAGCACATAATGGAGTTCTTTTTTTAGATGAACTACCTGAGTTTAAAAGAAGCGTTTTAGAAGTAATGCGACAACCTCTTGAAGACCGTGAAGTAACAATTTCGAGAGCAAAATTTACGGTAAACTACCCAAGTAGTTTCATGCTAGTTGCAAGTATGAACCCTAGTCCTTCTGGATTTTTCCATGATGCTAGTTCGCCTGCTACTTCCTCACCTGCGGAAATACAACGTTACATGAGTAAAATATCTGGCCCTCTTTTGGATAGAATTGATATTCATATTGAAGTAACACCCGTTCCTTTTGATAAACTTTCTGATGAAAGAAAAGGAGAAAGTAGTACTGACATTAGAATAAGAGTTATCAAGGCTAGAGAACTACAGTCTGAACGGTTTGAATCTTTTGAAAACCTCCATTACAATGCTCAAATGAATGTAAAACATATTCGAGCCTTTTGCAAATTATCTCCTCCAAGTAAAAGCTTGTTAAAAACTGCTATGGAAAAATTAAATCTATCTGCCAGGGCTTATGATAGAATTTTAAAGGTATCAAGAACTATTGCTGATTTAGCAAATGAACCTAATATTTTACCCAATCATATTTCAGAAGCCATTCAATATAGAAGTTTAGATAGAGATGGATGGTTGGGGTAAATAAGTATAAAAAATTAGTAAATTTAGTAAAACTTCCTCTTTTACCATTTTAGAATCGAGTCAGTAGGAGCTACCAAAACTCTATGAATATCATGAGGTTTCTGAAAAAGTAGTTCAATTAACAAACCAAGTTCTAACCTCATCCCCAAAAAATAAACCATTGATTATAAACAATAAAACAAGTAAATTAGTTATCTTTTTTATTCATAATTTTTACTAACACTAACTCAAAATTTTAACATGAAAACATTTTCTATTCTTATTGCAATTCTCTTCGCCTTAATGGCTTTCGGTTTTACCGATTCAAGCTCAACTACAGAAACTTTTCGAGTAGGTGATGTTCAACATTCAATTTTATCTCCCGACCAATTTAGGAGCCTTCCAGAAGGTGAAAACTGGCTCCCACTTGATGGTGGCGTATATGCCTCTCTTAAAGGTATTAATCTCAATAAAACAACTCTAGCCACCAAGTTCGGAATCAATAAATTACCTGACGCCAGGGGCATGTTTATACGCTCAATGAATTTGGGCAGAGATGACATTTACTCTGACCCTGAAAGTTCCAGAAGTGTTGGTGAGCCTCAAAAAGGTCAATCAAATAACATCAATAATTTTCGCTACACATGGCAGAGCGCGAAACATGGAACTATTACTATTCCAAATAATGGAGAATGGAGCGGCCATATTTCTACTGGAAAAGGCCAAAACGGAGGCAGAAAAGACGGGATACAAATTCAAAAAAAAGGTACAGAAACAAGACCAAATAACATTTCATTATTCACATATATCAAAGTCAATTAAATACTATGAAAAATTCAATTTATTTTCTTTTCTATCTATGTTTTTTTCATACATACTTAAGAGCTCAATCAGAATTAAACATTAATGAATTTGACTTAGAAAATAAGTCCTTCGTTATAAATAGAATGTGTTTAAATCATTTTAAATCAAAAAAAAAGCAACAGTTCTTAAAAGAGTTCGAAGCAAACTCGAAAATTTATTCTCAGAAAGAAAGTGCAATGATATATCAATATTCTAAAAAGCGACTGATGAAATTAAGGGCAGAAGTTACATTAGATAATACAATAAGAAAAACCACAGGCGAGTTAACTAAATTTGGTGTAGATATGGTAAGTGATTTCTCAACCAATTACTCCGTAAGTCCTTTATCAAAAATAATTATTAAAGGGGCTGCAAGAGCCACTAATTCAATTATTGATTTTACCATTGAAGTGAATAAAGAAAAAAACCGAACACGTTTAGACAATTTAATTGAAAAAGAAATCAAATATGTTGCCCAAAAAGCGAACGAACTAAATATAGCTCCAAATACAATTCAAGACTATGACAATCTTAGAAAAATATATACGAAATTAGGGTTAACCCGCAAGGATTTTCCAAAAGCAAACCAAGTAGTTATTGAAGAAGTTTTAAAAAAAATAAAGAACTTAGATCAATCTACTGTTAACTTAGATGATTTTGAAAGTTACAAAAGAGAAAGAGAAAGTTTTATAAAAGAATTTCATAAGGGCTTAAAAAAAGACATTTTAAAGTTTAAAAAAGAAATAATAGATGGTCATGAAAAAACCATAGCAGTTGTCAATTCTTATGGACAACAAATAAAACTCAATAATCGGGCTATTCAAAATCAAATACAAAAAAATTTCAAGCAGGACAGTTTGATTGCACTTAACCAATTTAAAATTGCGTCTATTGAGGCATTTAGTAGTTTTGACAGGGCCTCCATTGAAAACCAAATAAATTCTCTTGAAGAAGGTAAGTTAGATAAATTCTTATCTGTTAAGAAAAAAAGTGAACTCCTAGATAAACTAAAATCAGTTAAGAGAACTCAGGATTTCATTAATGTATGTAATCACATTTCTCAAGGTGGTGAAGTTGCAAACAAATTAGTTAGCTTATTTGCAAAAGGTGAAGGAGCAGAAGATCTACAAAAAGGAATTGCGGCAATAACCACAGCCGCTAATATTTCGGGTAGCATTGCTAGTGGAAATTATTATGGTGCTGCGATGCAGGCATTAGGTCTATTCGACTCTAATGGACCAAGTGCCGAAGAACAATTGCTCAAACAAGTGCTTGGCAAATTAGAAGAAATTCAATCTCAACTTAATCAAATTGAAGAAAAAATCGACAAGCTTGGAGAAATGGTGACTAATCTTCATAACGATATGATGCGAGAATTCAGTTCAGTTCATAAAAAACTTGACCTATTAGAACGACAAGGGTATGATAACATAAGGATTGCATTAGATATATTAAATAAAGATTTAGACTATTGCTCAAATATTGATTTGTCAAATGTTAGATTTCTGACTTTTCCAAATAAATATAAGGGCTATCCAGTGCCATATAAAAAATGTATTGAGGGGTTGAGTAGCACACTCTTAAGAGATTTTTTTAACAAAAACGATTATAGTGAATCACTGTATCTACATTATTCTGATAGGGATAAAAAAAATCAAATTGACAAAATTTATAAACCTTCTTTAACATATTTTCTTCAACAGACTCCTAATGATTATATCGATAAATCATTGATTTCTCTAATTCAAGAGACAAATTTCGTTAATGACTATGGAAAAAATTACCAATCAGTTCTTCGCCTTGAAGATTCTCTATTTCAAAAGAAACTGAAGTTAAACGGTACACTGGTGAAATTAGATCCAAAATATTTAAACAAATTTGCGCTTATACAAATTGCAGAATATTACCTTAAATTAATGCCATATTATGAGCTAGTCGATGCAAATTTCAATCTCTTCAATAAAGAAGAATTTATCAAAGAAGGAGGAGCCCCTGATAATTTAGAGGGCATTGAAAAATCATTAAAAACATTAGTAACCGTTTTAAACAACTCAATTGTCCAACAAAACTTAATTTCGGGAACATCTTTCTTAGAAAATATACAATCATCAATATATACATCGGGTAAATCCAATGACGAAAAGGAGCTAGCATTAGATCTCTTAAAACAAAATCAAATCATCTCACAAAATTATGCTACCTTCATTTTATACAGAGAATTAAATATAGGAAAAATAATCTCTTACACGGATAAAAATAATAATACCACTTTCAATAGTATTTCTAGATGGCAAGATTTCCAAAAAAAAATAAATGAAGCAAGAAAGGGTTTAGATAACACCAATAATGAAATAAAAATTGAAGACGTAATTTACAACCCTCAATACCAGTTATGGCTTAATAAATCAAATTTGATTTTAAGGTTAATTTATAAAGATATAAATGGAGTTTTAAACAGCTTAGATATTCCAATATTACATGTTAAGAACATAGAAAATGGAAGATTTATTTATCCTCAAGAGATTCCTAAATTACGTTCATATCGTGAAAAAGTGATAGAAAAGATAATAGAAATTGAATATTTTAAAAACCTTAAAAAGGAAAAACCATTATACCAAAATGAATTGAAGTATATTTTTTTGAATTAATTCCGTGCTATCAATGAATAACCAATTTAATAAAGTCAAATACTAACTATGAAATAGATTAAACTAAGACTTCATTGTTATTTTTTATAGAATATTATTATTTGTGTCCTATTAATTACACTTTAGGGTTTTTTCCTATTTTTTTATCTTTAGGTAGTGATTGCTTGTGGAATTCAACATACTAAATCTAGTGGAACCTCTTTAACTCATGATAAAAGATTTTTTAGATGAATTAACGAGGTAAAAAGTGATATTTCAAGTGACACTCTAAAATTCTGTTCCCTTTTCCCATTCTAAAACTTCTAAAGGTCTTTCATCCCCTTTGTTCGTAAGATACCAAGTAGTAACCCATGTATTAGGATCCTTTTCCCATGTGAGTTCATCAATAAGAATAGATTCATTCTGTCGTTCCTCTTGAGAAAACTTAGATGACACACCATTTCTAAACTCTCCATGAGCATCATTCAACTTAAATCGCTCTCTTAATTTTGGATTACCATAATGTTTGATCGCTTGATCTTTTGTAAGAAGCATTAATTGTAACACAGAAACACCGACATCGGTATCTTCCTGTTTATATAAAGTTCCATTAAATTTTAACTTAGATGTTTCAACAGAGTTTGTTACTATGGTATCACAATCACCATTCTCTTCTCCATTTTTAATTTTAAAACTTGATGTCTCTATCGAAATCTTATTTTTTATCACTAAATCAAAATAATCATTGCTTTTTTCTTCATTAATTATGATGGTTTTCTCTTCTCTAACGGTTTCACCTGCACATTCGTTTACCCATTCACCACCAAAATTAACCACATCAAAATTGTGTAACACCTTTTTCAAGGTACTCCCTGATTTTATAAAAAGGGATAAATTTTCATTTTCATAAGGATTAACTTGAGATGAACCAGTATAATGCAATCTAATACCCAGAGCATTACGGGTTTCGGAAATTGAATAGGCTTCGATATCAATTTTTGCATCATCTAAAATTACAGCATCTGACCCCCAACCTTCTGCTTTAACTTCATGGTATTTATGAGTGATTTCACCTGTTTTAGAATTTAATAAAACAATATAACTACTCAACTCAAAATAGTGTTCGCCTTCATCTACAATTCGTGGTATTACCACGATACTCTCTTCTCGGTTTAAAGGGTTTTCTTGACTTCTGATTAAACTGGTTTTTGTTTGTACCCAATCTAATTTAAGATCCATTAAAACACTATTTACTAGAGAAAAATCTTTAATAGATTGGTTCAACTTTTTAGCTTTTACTTTTTTTATTTCTCCATTTTGATCAATACTATGGGTTATTTGCTCAATGCTAATAAGATCACTCCAGAAAACATGATTTACAGTTAACATATTTTCACTTATTCTTGATCTAATCTGAGACATTCCTTCTGCTATTTCATCATAAGAAACCACCTCATGATCAATTATTTCACCTTCATCGGTATAATTAATCAACACTGATTCCATTTCATTATCTCCCTTTTTTACTGTTATGACAATAGAATGAAACCTATCTGACAGCGCTAACTTGTATTTAGCAATACCTCTATAGTTATACCCGTCTTTATTAAAATTTGGATATATATTTTCTAGTTGAAACAGTACTGTATTGACATCCTCATAATCTTCTTCCTCTATAAATGAGTCAAAGCTGGTATTTTCTATCTGCGGAAGAGTTTTGGTTTTTATTGAAGTTACTATTTCTTTAAATGCAGGTTTTAAATCTTCATCTTTTACGATTGCTTCCTCTTTTGGTATTATACTATCTGAAGACTTTTTTTCGTCTTCAGTTACAATTTCAATAACATTTTGTTCTTCAATCTCTTTTCCCTTTTTCTTCTGATTACAGGAAAAAAGAAAGATTAACCACAACAAACAATAAATATTTCTCATTTCATTCTTTTTACTTGATAAAGCATTTGATTAGTTTGTTCATTGATTTAATGATATGCCTTACCATCAAACTTTAATATGATTTTCTTCTTACTAACAACTTTATCTAAAGGATTACACTCGTTGCTTTCATCTTTTTGAAAGTTTCTTTGAGTTTCTATTTTGTTCACCAAAATATCATAATATCCATTGGTACTAGAATTCTGAAAAGCTATTTTGTTTTCAAATATTTTGAATACCCCAAAGCAAACATTGGTATTTACATTAACCTCTCCTATACTTTCATGGATGGTATAAGCATCCAATACTTTCTTTAACTGGTTATTGTCCTTAACAAATAAGGAAATGCGTTCTTCGCTATATGGATTGGGTTGTGACATATTTCTAAATTTAATTCGAACTCCAAATCCTTCTTTTGTTTTAGTTAATAGATAATTTGTGGAATCAACATGAATATTATCAATAAACACAGCGTTTGAAATCCAACCATTTAAATTTGAATCTTCGGTAAAATGACTTCTGATTTTACCCGATATTCCATCCACTATTACAATATGGCTTGTATACCGTTCTTCTTCCTCTTCTTCATTTTCACTCTCTGCTAAAACAATTATTACTTCATTAGAATTGTTAAGAGATCTTTTTATATCATATAACTGCACTTCCGATTCATCTAATTCCAATTCGTTATAAACCATACGCACAAGAGATTCTCTATCAACAGAAGTCATAGCTTTATCTCCTACTTTTGATGATTTGCAAGAAACAAACAATACTATTAAAAAAACATAGTTTAATCTTAAATAAACGCCCTTAAATAACATCAATTTTCTTTTCCAAAATATAATGAATTATTGCCACGAACATGGCTATAAGAAAAATTGCTACGAACCTTTTTATCTTCAATTTTGTATTTGCCTTCTTCTTTAAATAAAATACGTCTACTATTATAAACAATATTGCTATAACGGCTCCAATTATTGATCCTACATACAACAGCCCTAAATCATAAAAAACATGATATATATACCCTAAACCTTTATCTGAAACTTCATTAGGCCCTAAAACAATTCGCATATACCCAATACCTAATAGTAATGACATGGCTATCCAAAAAAAGTACGGTTCAATTCGTTTTAAGGCTTTCATGAATCATCATTGCTAATCTTCCCAATAAGGCGTTAATATTTTTTTATAATGCTTTTCCAAACCTTTTAATTCCAAATTGTTAGAAAGCCAATAAAGTAATAAATAAAGTTCATATTTATACAATTGATCTTCTTCAAAAATTTTCGTTTTCATTCCTTCAATAAAACGCTTAATTTCTTTGTTATCATCTTTATAATCGTATAAATGAACAATATCGAAGTAATACTGTGCCAATATTAAATATTGAATAAATGGCGATTGAGCCGTTAAGTTTTTTAAATAGGCTTGTAGTTCTTCTTCCGAAGCTCCCCATTTTGGTGATATGAATGCGAAATAATTAAAGTGTAATTCTTCATCATCAGGATATTTTTTTATGGCATCATTAAACAATTTATGGACATATTCTCTGTTCATATCTGTTGCCTTGTATATTTTTAATAATGAAGCCACACAATTAGAATCAAATGGGCTTGAGCTTTCTACCTCTAGTAATAAAGTCTCTGCCTTTTTTAAGTTATTTTTAAAAGCTACTTGATTTTGATTCGAAACTGTATCAATTGTTCCTCTACCTCTAATTTCCCACGCTTTATTAATTAGTTGATACGCTTTTACAATTTTAGGTAAATTATTAGAAGGATCTTTATGAAGCCACTGATCACTTATTTCCATTTTTCCATATTGTCCTAAACTTTTAAAAGCAAATGCACGATAACTTGAATTCATTCCTTTTAAGCTTTGCTCTACATTACTAAACTGCATTTTGTTAAAGTAATTAATAAGCTCTTTTAATTTAGGATTATTTAAATGGCTGTACATTTTAAACTTATATTTCCCTATTCTATTAATCAGATTATCAATAGGGCTAAATATTCCATATTTATCTAAAAAGTACAGCACTCCAAATCCTACCAAAACCCATTTTACAATTGAGTACTCCTTAAAAAATTCAATCATTTTAAAATTATTTAAATTTATATCATCACCTTATCTAAAGAGTTCTCCAACTCTTGAAATGCTTTTTTCTGAGCAGGAGCCAGTAATAACTCCTTTATTTTTCCTGTAACCACTTCAATAATATCCTTTCTTGCTTTTTGGCTTTTACCAAAAAAGGCATTCATCACAGGGTTTGGAATGATATATGCGAGTTTTATATTCTTTTCATTTATAAAATGAATTTTTACAGCATGCATCGCATTTTTTTTCAACACAATGCATTTTGACATTTGCCCGTTAGCATCCGTTCTATTTTCCCATCTATCATATTCTTTGTAACATTCAAAAGTTGATCTCTCCTTTATAAATTCAAGTAAACCATCCAATGAGCTATATTCGTTTTTAAGAACAATTATTTTCTCCATTAACCTAAAACCTTAATAATTTATTATTCTTTAATAATTTTTAAAACACGAGTATCTCTTGTCGAGATTATTTTAACCAAATAAACACCCAGTTTTTCACGAGATAAATCTAAATTGGTTTTTTGTGATATTTTTCGAGTTGAAAAAACCGATTCTCCCAGCAAATTTTCCACTTGTATTTCTACAACATCCTCAACCAAAGATTCATCTATATTTATCGTTATAACTGATTTTGTTGGATTAGGATACGCACTGATGGGGGCTTCCCCAACAACAGTATCATCATTTATGTTTTTAGATTCACAGTAATACGGTTCTGAATAGTAAATAAAATTTCCACCTAAAATATTTCTTGATTTCCAGAATCGATATCTGGGAGTAACAAACTTGTGAAACCCTATTATATCGGAAGGCTTTCCTTGAAAAGGTTTTTTTCTAGAATCATATTCTACAATTTTTCCATTCATGAAATTTGCATTATCCGGAACTGGTGATGGTATAGTAGATAATTGTATTTCAGAACCTGCCCATCTACTTGTTGGATTATAATCAAATGATGAGCCATTTGATTCAAAAGCTTTCATAATTGACATCCCTTCAATTTTATTCGTAAAGACAACTATATCATCGTAATTATTCCCATCACGATCTATATTTAATGATACCACACGATTTGTTATTGTTGAAGCATCAAAATCAGATATCACACACCATCCCATAGAACTTTGATAGTTAAAATTTGTTCCTCCCGACAACCATACATGAACTCGTGTTTCTCCGTTTCCATAATCATAAAAAGCAGCAATATCGTCGACATGACCATCATGATCAAAATCGCCAGAAACTACACGACCCGTAACTCGCGTTGCTGTATATCCATTACTCTTCCACCATCCAACGCTACTTGAATAAACAAACGTACTACCCGTTGAGCGAAACGTATGAATTCTAGTTTCTCCGTTTCCATAATCATAAAAAGCAGCAATATCATCCCAATAACCATCGTTGTCAAAATCACCAGAAACCACTCTTCCTGTAATTTTATCAGGATCGTATCCGCTTAGAGAATATACGCTACTTTGAATAAATGTAGGCTGAGACGCTCCGTTACTCATAAAGAGATCAAAACGCATACTAGAAACCCCAGTCTTGTAAATTAAGATAAAATCATCTATATGACCATCGTTATCAAAATCTCCTCGAACCATTCTTCCTTTAACATTTGCCAAGTTATAGTTAATTATTGGGTTACTAACATTCAAAGTTTTATTACCATTTAAATCGCTAGAAAAGGTGTTCAAACTAAAGGTTCCATTTATATTATTGGATTTTAGCATTACAACATCGTTAATAATTTTATCATTCGAATTTTTTTGAGAGAAGTTTCCCGACACCACATAACCATTTACATTATCTGTTGGATTGAATAAACAATCTTGCGCTAAAATCATTTGATTGACTAACAAAGTCAATCCTAATATTTGTATTATTTTTTTCATAAAATTCAATTTTTAATAATCCATTTTGATTAGATCTCCGTTTAGTTTGTAATAAAAACTAAAGGAAGTTCCTCCATTTTGAGGTTCTAGTTTAATAATATACTCTGCTTTTGAAATGTCTCCATTTTTAGGATACTTTATAAACCCCATCTTAAAAGAAGGATTCTTTAAATCCTTATCTGTTGTAAGTTGTTCTTTTGATTTTTCTACTAACTCACCTAACTTGGTTAGATTTATCTTATCATCCAACTGAAACATGTAATCCTTTGCTTTAGTTCCTTTTGGAATCTCTATAGTAACTTCAGAATTCTGCTTCCAAGAAGTATGCTCACTAAAAACATAGGAACCCATTTTTAAAGTTTCTGGAGCATCTGTAACTGTAAGACCAATCATATTTCCTACAGACTTATCATAAGAAATATTTAAATCAGTATAATGAGCATTATTTCCAAACTTAGCCTTAAGCTCTTTCTCTATAGCAGTGAAACCTTCTTTATCAGCCGATTGTTTACTCATAGACTTTCCACAAGAAAATGTGAGAGCAAACAGCATCAACATGAATACATATTTTGACACTTTCATATTAATTTATTTTTAGTTAATTCCATAAAGGTATTTACTAAAAGCAGGTCAAGGAATAGAGAATCTATTTCCGGCATCTTTGAATAAAAAAGCGTGATGTTTCAGGGAAAATCCGTGAGATAAGTAACTTAACTAATTATTGTACTTTAAAAAAGCGTCTAAAAACTGTTCTTTTTTACGAGAAGATACTGGTATTTTTTTACCATTTTTTAAATGAATAACTCCAGATTTATCATACTTATCAATAAACTTTAAATTTACCATGTATGATTGGTGAGGTCTTGTGAAATTTTGCTTAAGAAGTCGTTCTTCAAATTCTTTTATGGTTTTAGAAATCATATATTTTTTATTGTCGTCACAATAAAAGGTAGTATATCCTTTATCCGATTCACAAAATAACAATTCGTTCAAATCAATGACCTGAAAACTATTATGAAGAGATAGAATTAGTTTCGAGTTTTCATTATTCCATATATCTTTTGTTACTTCTATTTGCTGTTTCTGTTCTGCCAGTGTCAAGTTTGCTACCTTTTGAATGGCTATTTCCAACTCCTCCAAATCAACCGGTTTCAAAAGATAATCTACCGCACCAATTTTTAAAGCTTGCAAAGCATGTTCTTCATAAGCAGTAATAAAAATAACTTTGAAAGACAAGTTCTTTGTTTGTTCTAGGAACTCAAATCCCGTTCCGTCAGTAAGATTTATATCTAAAAATACAAGTTCTGGTTTGCATGCACCTGCAACTACCACAGCCTCCTTTACCGACTCGCATTCACCAATAACCTCAACTTCAGAGTCTATTAACTTAAGTAAATTCAACAATCCTTTTCTAATGTATTCTTTATCTTCAACTAATAATGCTTTCATTGTTTTATGATACTTTTTTGTATGGGAGTGTTAACGTTACTATGGTTCCTTCTTCATTGAATACTTTTCTGTCTTCTATAGTTACGGAGCTTTTCATTTTAAAATCTTTTGACAGCATCTGTAACCGTTCTGAGGTAATGATTGTAGAAAGCGATTTTTTATGTTCTTTTTTATTTTTTGTCGTACTATCAACCCCAATACCATTATCAATTACTGTGCATATTAAATCATTTTCTTCATAGGATATACGTACATTAATCACTCTGTTTTCTTTTTGATTGACAAAAGCATGTTCAATAGCGTTTTCAACAAAGGGTTGAATTAACATAGGTGGTATTTTAAATTCTGAAGCATCTATGGTATCCATTGCTGTAACTGAATAATTATAATTTTCATTTTCTAAGTTTTGGAGTGCCAAATAATTTTCAATAGCATTTAACTCCTGAGACAACAATACCATTTTATCGCGCGAATTTTCTAAAATAATACGAAGTAGTCTTGAGAATTTTGAAACATAAGAAACTGATTTTTTTTCTTCTTTATTTAATATCATTCCTTGTAAGACTGATAGAGAGTTAAAAATAAAATGTGGTGTCATCTGAGAACGTAATAATTTCTGCTCTATCATAGCATTCTGTGTTTTCGATTTTTCATTACGTAATTTTAAAAAGAAAATAACACTTCCTAATACCAAAGAAATTAGTAAAAACCCAATAACTCCAAGAAATAGGTTGCGCTGTGATTTTTTCAGATTCTCCGATGTTATTGATACCGTTCTTGTTAGTTGTAATTCCCTTATGCTTGCAGAATCTATGGCTTGTTTAAACTTATGTTCTGCTTCCAAACGGGCTATTTTTTCCGTATTTTCTTTATTAAATAGGCTATCGTTTAATATTTTGAACTCTTTATGGCTTTCTAAAGCTTTTTTATAATCACCTCGGTTTTTATAAATAGCAGAAAGTATTTCAAGAGCATCTTTTTGATCACTTAACAATCCCGATTTTTCAGAAATATCTTTTGCTTTTAAAGCGCTATTTAATGCCTCTTTATATTTTTTTTGATCAAAATAAACTTTCGATAACCCAACATAAGACCTGCATAAGGTCTCTTTCTTTTCCATTTCTAAACTTATTTCTTCACCGCCTTTGAAATATTTATAGGCAACTTTATAGTCTTTTAATCTTAAATAAATCTCACCAATATTATTAAGTATATAAGGAACCTCAAGTTTTGAGTCAACTTCTCGACTAATTCTAAGAGCATCCATATAATAACTAAGAGCACTCTTCCAATCTCCATTATCCTCATGTATTGTTCCTATTCCATTTAACACCGAAGAAACCTTTTGTTTATTGTTCATATTTCTATAAAACTTCAAAGATTCTTTATAAGTTATCATTGCCTTTTCATTCTTTTTCTGAATTTTGTATATAGAACCTATGTTTGAAAGGTTATGAGCAATACTTATACTATCTCCTAACTTCTGATTGAAATTTAATGACTCTTTATAGTGTTTAAGAGCAAGTGGATAATTCCCTTGTTGTTCATAAACTATTCCCAAATTATTTAAGCTATATGCAACTCGCTGCATATTTTGATCTTTCTTAGCAATAAAAAGTGCTTGTTTTAAATATGAAATAGACTCAGAAAACTCCCCTATTTCTTCATATGAAGTGCCTAAATTTATTAAACTAGCAGATAAATTTTTGCTTAATATTTTTTCTTCTATGTTAATTGCTTTTTTATAGTAAGATATTGATTTTCTTAGCTCACCTCTATTTCTATAAGTTATCCCCATTGCATTGTAACAATTTGCCACCCCTTTTTTAAAATCAATATTTTTATAGATATCTAAAGCTTCATTATAATAAACAAGTGCTTGGTCGAAATTAGATTGTATTGCCTCTGTTATTCCTCTTATGTAAATACTGCGAGCTTTACCTTTTTTATAATGTATTAATTCGGCTATCGAATCTGATTCATTTAAATACTCACGAGTTTTAACTAAGTCCTTAACAAAATGCGAAAAAGCCAATTGGTTTAATAAATTTACTCTTGTAGTATCTAGACGGACATGCTTTGAAAGCTCGTTCTTTAAACTATCTATCTTCTTATTTTGGGCACTTGAACTTACTCCAAAAAGAAAAAGGCATATTAAGAAAAGAGTGCATTTACGAGCAATGTAATTCATAGTTTTCTTTTGAAGAATTTATACTATCACAAGATAGGCAATTTTTAAATTTGTTTATTTCTGCGATTATTTTGGAAGCTAATTCTCAATAATCCCCAAAATCCAATATCAATAAAAGCCCAAAAGAAAATTCTTATGGGCTTTTTATTAGCTTCTTTTTTGCATTAGTTATTTATTTCGAATTTACTTCAGGTTTCTGCTTTTCCAGTTTCATAATAATTGGATCAACACCAGCGGCATACATCGCAGTCATGAATTGTAACACTTCAGGATTTGTTTTCTCAGGGCTTCCTCCTTCAAATGGAGGGAATGGATCATACTCCATATCTAACATCACACCTTCTGCATAATTTCTACCAACAATTTCCTCTAGTAATGCTAAAGACATATCCATACCTGCAGTTACTCCGGCAGATGTCCAATACTTTCCATCCTTGGTAAAACGTTTACCTGTAAACTTAGCCCCATACTTTGCTAACATTTCTTTTGCTCTGAACCAATTAGTTGTTGCTTTTTTACCTTTCAATAATCCCGTACTACCTAAAATCCACGCTCCTGTACAAACACTTGTCGTGTAAGTTGTTGTTTTATCAATTTTTCGAATCCACCCCTGTACTTTAGTATCGTATGCAGCTTCAATGGTTCCTTTAAAACCCCCAGGAATTACCAAAACATCCAATTCATTCACCTGATCAATAGTTGTATCAGGTACAAATTCAATTCCTGTAACTGAGGTAACATTACCAGGTTCTAAAGCAATTAGTTTTGTTTTAGTTCCCATGATCTGACTTAGAATATATCTAGGCCCGAAAACATCTAGACTATTGACACCATTATACACCAAAACACCAATTGTTTTAATATTATGAGTTTTAGGCATTACGCTTGCCATTAATTCATCATGAGACAATTGCTTTTCCTCTATTTCTTTGTTGTCTTTAGATTTTCTTGTTTTTTGTTCTGAGCAGCCCGTAAAAATTAAGAATAAGGCTATTATTATAAAGCTATTTTTCATTTGTTTATTTTAAGTTTGATGAGTTACATAAACAACCAACAAGTACTTAATATATAAGCACTACAGAAAACACCATGTAAAAATTCATTACATGAGAATATGTTTCTTATTGGTGAATATGATTATTATGATTTATTTTTTAAATAAAGTCAATAGACTAAAAGAATGATTGCTTCATCTCTTAATTTTTAGTCTATTATCTATTTAAATAAGAAGGTGGGTGAAAAATATCGTTTATTAATTGAAAAGTATAATTATTATCGTAACCAAGAATGCAACGTCTTTTTTCGTAAAAAGCAATTCCTTGAATATCTTTATTCAAATGAAATGTCAAAACAAATTCATATTTAACATGAACTAGCTCCGGGAATTCTTGCTCTCTTTTATTTTGAGTTTCCTCTAATTGCTTTGTTAAATAACATTTACCATTACAAGTAAGTTCTGGCTTTTCTTTATTAATGCATAAAAACTCTTTGATATACTCTTGATTCAGCAAAAAATCAATAATAACCACACCGTTTGCAATGGGGTGACCATGCAATGTTAGGAGTAGAAATATGGCTATGAATTTCTGCAAAACTTAAAGTTCGAGTTCTAAACAAATTTACAATAGCTCACTCTATTTCAAGCAAAAAAACTGTAGAATAAGTAATTTTCATATCAAAAAAAATGCGTGCCATAAAAAGGCACGCATTCTATCCAATCAGATTATAATCTGAAAAAATGTAGTAGTAGCTATTAGCGTATTCGATTAAATTTATAATGATAGTTTAGAAATTTCTATGCAATGAGTTTACAAATACATTATTACCATCTAATGCAGCTCCTTTTTCAAATGCATTTGCTCCACCTCCTATAGTAATTTTATAAATATTAGCATCTCCTCCAGTTACATTTACTGGAATATAAAAGCTACCATTTTCCACACAGTTTAAAGAGAAAATATTAACATAAGTAGCTTTTGGAATATTTAACTCTACAACGGTTTTAGTTTCTAAGTTAATTTCAACTAGAGTACCATTGTTTCCTGAAAGATCTCTCCATTGCGTAATGTCTGCTTCTCTTACAACATTTGCATATACAATATTGTTTCCTACATACCATGCGTTCCAAATAGCAATGGGGTCAGTGAATTTTGATGAAATATCAAATACATAATCATCATAATCACCATCTTTAATTCTTACGAATACCGTTGGTTTTGCTGCTAACTCATCATGTCCATACCAATGAACACTATTTAAGTTATATTGATAAATATCACCGTTTTCTGTTTTAAATGCACCATTTGTTCTATACCCAGCGTTATTTCCAGCAGATGCATCATTCTTTAAAACAACTGGATTGGTTATTGATGGGTAATCAAACTTTATAGTTATTAAAGATTGAGCTAATCCAGTTCTATCAAGGTTCCCGTAGTAAGAACCAAAGTATATTTTATCGTCTTTTACCAATCCGTTAGCCCACAATGCTTTTTTTCCATCAACATCTGGCATATTGAAGAAACCATGCTTTTCTACCGTAAATGTAGCAAGGTCAATAATTGCAAAAGGAGCATCACCATTTTCATTAGGGAAGTTAGACAAGAATAAATCGCCATTTCCCGTATCTTGAATATATCTATAAAAACTTCCAGGAAGTAATGCCGTTGTAGATATAGCATCTCTTTTCACAAGCCCTTCCGTTGTAAATTCCATTTTATCAAGAGTTCCTTCATTACTATTTAAGTAATAGAAAAATCCATCAACACTAGCCGATAAATTTGCATAACCTTCATTTCCGTTTCCAACGATAGAAATAGCTCCAGAAGTAAGATTATCTGTTGTTAAAAAATACCCTTCTTCTCCAACCTCTGCTCCAATTAAGAACTTAGAGTTTATTGGTCCTAGAAAATCGCTATCATCGTCATTATTTGCAACATAACCATCTGGTTGATCGCATGAGGTTTTTGACACATTTGGGTCACCTAAACCATCGTTATCGGTATCTGCATACCAAACAGCACCATTACAGTCTTCATCTCCACATGAAGTGAATGTAGCACCAATTGCTAGAACAAAGCAAAATATAGTTAATTTTAAGAGTTTATTTGTTTTCATAATTTAGTGTTTATCCGAAATATTAATTTGTTTTTATTGTGATAGTTGGTAGTTTAATTTTATTGAAAAGGCTCTTCCAGGTTTTTGAAGCAGATAATTATCATATACCTGCTCATTTAATATGTTTGACATATCAAATGCCACAATTACTTTTTTTGAAGGAAAAGTATAGCTTAACCCAGCATCAAAGATTAACTGAGAAGGTATAACGCTTTTGTTTTCTGTGCTTGCTAAACTAGGCCAGTTCAGGAAAAACTCATGCACATAACTTGACTGCAAATAGAAAAAGGACTTTGAATCTTCTTGAATTAAATCATCAGTATTGTACTGTAAACCTGCATTTGCCAATAAATATGGTAAATTCCTCAATCTGTCTCTATATACAATATTCCTATTCCCGTTTTCCTCAAACTCGAGATTGTTTCTGTAATCGTAATAGCTTCCATTCAATGACAGTCTAAGTTTTTCATCAAACTCATACATAATATCAAGTTCGGCTCCCAAACCAGAAACTTTATTTATGTTTCTAAATTGCCCATTACCCTGACCATCAATTACTGTGAATAGCAATCGATCAGAAACATTTCTGTAAAAAGTATTTACCTCTGTCTTTATTTTATGGTTTCCTATTTCGAAGTTCCCTAAGACAGCACCAAAATTGAAATTAAAACTCTGTTCTGGTTTAATAAAAGGGTTGTTATCGATGGTTACTCCATCACCCAAAGCCTCCGTTGGAGTTGGAAATCTAGTTGCTTGTTCAAGCGATGACTTTAATAATACATTTGGAGTAAGTTTGTATGAAACCGCAAACCCTCCACCAAAATTTGATATACTATTAGTGTATTCTATTACTTCATACTGATCTGTATATACTAAGTCATTAACCGTTGCATTATAGCCATAATACTTTAAGAAAGCATTTGCTAACAGCTTATCATCAAATTTTTCCGTTTCTACTGATAGACCAGCAAACTGAGTTCCCAAACTTTGAGGTTCTATGTAAGGTATTCTATAAACAGGAGAAAAAGGATCTTCACCTCTTCGTCTTGAATTTGTTTGAAGATAGTTTACACCAATTTTAAAATCATTAGGTAGTTCATAAGTTGCATTTGCTCTGTATAATTGGTAGTGATTTTTTTGAGTAAACTGAGACTTTCCATCATAACCCATTTCTCCTCCTGATAATCGTTCTCCTATAATTTTTCCTCGCCAATCATATTGTACAACGGTAGTATCAATTAAAACCCCTTCGGTATATGAATATCCTGCAAATGCATTTACATCCAAGCCTTCTGTAAAAAGATCTTTCTTTTTATAGGTAAGTGTAGGAGCTATGGTTTGTTCGTTATTTCTAACTCTACCAAATACTCTTGCCATGGTTTGGGCAGTCTGCACACCTTTTTTAAGATCTGAAGCAAGCAGAGAAACAAAAACCTGATCCGCCCATTTTTTATCTGTAAGTCCTATATCAAATTTCGCAGTTGTTGTTTGAAAATCGTCATTAAATCGCTCCGCTGGATTATCTTCTGTAAATTCTACTGCTTTAAATCCCGTTGACTCATCAGCGTAGTGTACACCTTTACCCCATACTTCGTAATTATTATCTGAATAATTATAAAACGCCGATAATCTTGTAGTTAATCCGTTATCCTGCACCCATTGACCATGCACAGCTGTTTGATGAGTATTGAACGACCCATAAGAGTAAGAAACTTCAGCAAAATTTGTCTTTTGCTTTTTTGTAGCCAAATTAATAGCTCCTCCTAGCGCATCAGAACCCAGTTCAGTTGGCACAACTCCTTTGTAAATATCAATACGTTCTACTAATGAAATCGGTAAATTGTTAATAGAAAAAGAAGCTCCATAAAAATCCATAGGAATACCATCAACAAAAAAACGTATTGCATTTCCAGACATACCATCCAATGCATATTCAAAATCAGACCCTAAACCACCAGTTCTTCTCACTCTAACTCCAGCAGTTTTATCCAAAACAGAGTTAATTTCTAAATTTTGCGCTTTAATTGCTTGGGTTTCTATAGCTGTAACACTAAACCCTTTTTCTTTGATTTTAGTTGCCTTTTTCTTCCCTTTTACAATTACTTCGTCAATTTTTTCAACTTCATCAAAGAGCACTACTTTCTTATATACTTCATTTTGATTTGTTAAATCAACTTTAATTGATCGTGTTTTAAATGAAATCGAAGAAAAGGTTAATACATATGGAATACCTTTAAGTTTTTCTACTTTAAACTTTCCGTCTATATCTGTGAATGCTCCTTTTATTGAAGGTTTAAGAACAATACTAACATCTGGTATTGGCTGATTATTTTCGTCAACAACAACACCTCTTATCACCTTATTATCTTGTCCTAAAACGTTAATTGATACTTGAAAAAACAAGAGAATAACTAAAAAATTCTTCAAAACTTTTATTTAGATTTACTTTAAATAGCAAAACTAGCTATTCCTTAGAACCCAAAAAGCAATAATCTATGAACGACATTTTTATTCTTTAAACAGCAAATTATCGTTAAAAAAATACTGTTGAAAGCCCTAAATTTGCCAATTCATTAATGTCATTGTGTTTTCACTATAATTTAATATTACGAAAAGTTCGAATGAACAAAATAGCTAGCTTTTTTAAAAATCATATTTCTGAAATTGGGTACCAAACACTGGTTACCGTTTTTGCTTTCCTTTTTTTTGCTTATAGTCAAGAAGCCTATGAAATTGAATCGTCACAATCTTATTTACTATCCCATGAGTTAGCTTTTTTCTTAAACTATTTGTTTGGTGCAATGGTCATAAACTATTTATTAGTTCCAAAGTTTCTTAACACCAACAAATACATTTGGTTTATTATTACTTTCATTTTAATCATCGGTTTTATTATTTTAATAGATGAATACTTCCTTGAAAAAATATACTTTCCAGACACTCGTGGTACCTATTTCCCTGGAGTATTATTTAGTTTATTAGAAACATCTCCGATAATTATTCTAATGTCAAGTTTTAAAGTATTTTGGGACTTTCGTAAAAAACAGAATGAAGTAAAAAGATTAGAATTACATGTGAAAGAAAGTGAATTACAGTTTTTAAAGCTGCAAATAAATCCACATTTTCTCTTTAACAATTTAAATAACCTGTATTCATATTCTTTAGAAAACTCACCAAAAACATCAACTATTATTTTAGAGTTATCATCTGTTCTAAGGTATATTCTGTATGATTGTAAAGAAAATTTTGTTCCTCTCATCAAAGAACTTGATCATTTAAAAAACTTTACAGAGCTAAATAAATTACAAATAGAGGAAAGGGGAATTATAAGCTATAATGAAAACATTGAATCCTCAAAATTTGAAATTGCTCCTTTAATTCTTGTTGTTTTTATAGAAAATGCGTTCAAGCATAGTATGTCTAACCAATCTGGTAATATTACCATCAGTATTGACGTTAACGTTTCTAGTAGCGGGTTCTTAAATTTTTCATGTAAAAACAATCATGTTCCTTTCCCTAAAAAAAGTGATCTACAAAGTGGAATTGGATTGGAAAATGTAAAAAAGCGCTTAGAACTATTATATCAAAATCGATATGACTTGACCTTAGATGAAAAAGAAAATACCTACGAAGTAAATTTATCAATACAACTTAAATCACTACATAATGCTTAATTGTATCATTATAGAAGATCAACCTCCAGCGCAACGCATACTTAAAAAGTACATTGGAGATACTGAATCTTTAGTTTTAAAAAACACATTTGCCGATGCCATTAGAGCTGAAGAATACCTAAAAAAAAACCATGTCGATCTGATTTTTTTGGATATCAACCTACCTAAATTATCCGGTATTGATTTTTTAAGATCTTTAAGTAATCAACCTTTTATCGTGTTAACTACAGCCTTTGCCGACTTTGCCATTGAAAGCTATGAACACAACGTTATGGACTATTTATTAAAACCTTTTTCTTTTGAAAGATTTCTTAAATCTGTTGAGAAAGTAATAAAAGTGCATTCATCTAATGATAATAACACCTTTTTATTTATAAAATCTGGCTATGATTTAATTAAAATAAACGCTGAAAACATTATCTACATTAAGTCCGATGGAGATTATACGGAAATCACTACTAGAAACAAAGTTTATTTGAGTAATGATTCTTTAAAATATTGGATAACCACTTTGAATGAAACATTTAGTCAAATACATAAGTCATACATTATTAACAATAATCACTTAGAAAAAATATCTGCTAATAAGGTACATTTATTCGGAGAGCATGTACTTCCTATTGGAAGAGCTTTCAAGAAAAACTTTGTTGAAAACTTGTAACGTATTATTGGGATTTTCTAAAAATACTTGGAGTTACATCATAATGTTTTCTAAAAGCCTTAGTGAAGTGCTGTGAATATCGATATCCTACTTTATCCGCAATTTCATAAACAGACATCTCTGAAGACCTCAACAAGTCTTTTGCTAATTCCATCCTTTTCGCGGAAATAAACTTGAAAATTGTTTGTCCAAAATTAACTTTAAACTCTTTTTTCAAATCTTGCATGTTCATTCCAACATGTTTTGCAATTAATGGAATTGTAAGCTCCTCCTTTAAATTATTCTCTATAAACGAGCCCGCTTCCAAAATTTTACTTTGATTTCTAGAAATATTTATTTCGTTATTTTTCTCTTTAAAATCCTGTAATTGTAAAATAAGCAATTCTATTATTTTACACTCCAAATAATGCTTTCTATAGTGATCGGCTATTTTGCAATTTACTATTTGCTTAATAACTAAAAGCATTTCCGAGCTAATCTTATGGCTATTTCTTCCAAAAACAAAAGGTCGATTGTTTCTAATAGCATCACCCAAACGCTCTAATTCCTCCCAATTATCCTTAAAAATTTTATAGACAAAACTCAACGAAAGAGTAATTTCTAACGTGTTTCTAGTAATATTAGCTGGAAAACTTAAAACCCCTTCTACCTTTGGGAAAAAAAATAATTGGTGGTATCCATGTGGTATAATAACAGGCAAGCTTTTCTCATTTTTCGGTGAATATGTAGAAGACCCCTCAATCTCAAAGTGCATTTTAAAAAACGGAAAGCTATGCTTTACATCAATGCTCAGATCTTTTTTCAAGTTCACTCTTCCCATCTCAATTTTAGCCCCTTGTAAACGATATTCATCGAAGGTTGCATCGACATATTCTGTAGAAACTTTGTTTTGAGTTTTTTCAAATGAAGTATTTTCCGAAAATCCTATTGGATATCTAATTACTTGTTTCTTATTAATAGCACCAGTAAGTGAATACGTAGATTTATAAGGTGGGAATTTCATATTTCCGAATGAGTTATTTTAACTTCCCTTTGCGTTGTTTTGATGCAAAAATATGGATTTATTTTCGCACCGAAAAATCAGTCTAAATAAGAATAACGTTAAATGTTTACTAATTTCAAACGCATATCCTACTTACTTTTAACGCTTTCATTATTAGCTTGGAATGCCAATTCTCAAAATAATCTTTTATCATTAAAAGGGAAACTTTCAGATGAAAATGAAGTTATTCTCAAAACTATCGACATATATTTAGTTGAACTTAACCTAACAACACAAACAAATCCTGTTGGTACTTTTGAATTTAAAAATGTTCCCTCAGGCTTCTATACACTGATTATTGAAAAAAAGGGCTATGAAACTTTAACAAAAAAGGTTCAGTTAAAAAATGAAAACTATTACGTTCATCTCATTCTAAAAAAAAGCGAACAACTAAAAGAAGTAGTTGTTTTGGGTAAAAAGAAAAACGAATTCAAGTCGCTTGGTTATGAATTAGATATATTGAATGTTACCGACGACTTCAAAAACACTAAAACACTTAATCAAATATTAGAACAGCAATCAAGTATTAATGTTCGACAAAGTGGTGGTTTGGGATCTAGAGTTAATTATTCTATTAATGGATTATCGGAAAAATCTATTCGATTTTTCATTGATGGCATTCCTATGGAGTTTTACGGAAGTTCATTCTCAATCAACACCATACCTGTATCAGTTATTGATAAAATTGAAATTTATAAAGGTGTTACACCAATATACTTGAGTAATGATAATCTTGGAGGAGCTATTAATTTAATTACGAAAAAAAGCTCTCAAAACGTAACCGAAATCTCTTATTCTTTCGGTTCATTCAATACGCATACCTCATCTGTCTATACAAACATAAATCTCGATAAAAAAGGAACTTATATTAATGCTTTTGGATTTTATAATTATTCAGATAATAACTACGAAATTTGGGGTAAAAATGTATTGGTAACGGATCCAGAAACATTTAACGTTACCAGAAATAATCGCGTTGAACGATTTCATGATGCCTTTCAATCTCGTGGAATTAAAGCCTCTTTTGGAGTCAAAGACAGAAGTTGGACCGATCATTTTGAAACAGGGCTTATTCTAACTGATTTCGATAAAGAGATTCAACATGGACCAACTATGGAAATTCCTTTTGGAGAGGCTACTTATTCTCAAAAAAATGGAACTGCATTTCTTCGCTATTCAAAGAAAAACTTACTAAACAAAAAACTAGGACTTCAATTATTTGCTGGATATTCCGATCGAACAAGAGTTCATATTGATACCACTAAAAATATTTACAGTTGGAATGGCAAAATTATAGGTCAAAGAGTTCTTGGAGGAGAGCAATATGGCTCTTTAACACAAAATACATTAAAGAAGAAAACTTTTGTACAAAAACTGAGTGCCGATTATAAATTGAACAATCAACATAAAGCCTACTTTACATCGCAAATTGCTTTTGTCAACAGAACCGATAATGACCCAACAATTTCAAATAAAAGTGAAGCTTATTGGACTCCTCAACATTTCAACAAAAACACCTTTGGGTTATCTCTTGACTCAAAATGGCTCAATAGAAAATTAAGAACTTCATTCTTCGTTAAAAATCATTCGTTTAATGCTAAAATTAAAACTACCGAAGATGGGCAATTGTTCAGAAATACGGATACAGATGCAAACTTCTTTGGGTTCGGGTTTTCATCATCGTATAAAATCAATCAGCTCCTTACTCTAAAAGCCTCTTTTGAAAGAGCTAACAGGCTTCCTGAAGAAGAAGAGATTTTAGGGGATGGTGTAAATATATTAAGCACAGATCAACTTGAAGCCGAGCAAAGTTTTAACTATAATATTGGTGTACAGCATCAACTATTATTGAATGAAAACTCTACGTTGACCTATGACATCTTTTTTTTTCGAAGAGACGTGGATAATTTCATTAAGTTATGGCAAAAAAACGACTCCGCTTTTGTTTATATCAATTTTGATGATGTTGATATTCATGGATTTGATGCCGAATTGAAATACCAATGGAAAAATAGATTCCAAATTAACTACGCGATCTCAAGGCTGTTTCCAGTCATAAAATCGAGATATGATAGTTTTGGTAATGAGAACCTATTATTCAATTCAGAATTACCGAACACCTTATTATTTAAGAGCACTTTAAATGCTCAAATAAATTTCGAAAATACTTTTAAAACAAATGATGCCTTTACGGTGAAGTGGGCTTCGAATTTTGTGGATTCATTTTTTGTACGTGACAATGTTTTTGGTGCAGATAATAAAGATGAAATACCGCAACAATTCTCCCACAATATTGGTATAAACTATTCCTTTCCTAATAAAAAAATATCGATTGGGTTGGATTGTAACAACATCTTTGACGCACAGTTGTTTGACAACTTTGCCATTCAAAAACCAGGAAGAGCATTCTTTACTAAAATTAATTGGTCTATATAACAACTATAATTATTATGAAAACTCGATTTAAGTTTACACAATTGCTAGGTTTAATACTACCTGCAGTTTTTATGATGTCATGTTCAAGTGACAATGATAATCCTGGAGACGATACTCCAGTTGAACCAGCTAATTATTCGGTTTTAGCAAATATTGACAGAACCTACTATTTAGCTCAAACAGATGATTTAACACAAGGAAATTTAAGTTTTTTAAACAACGGTACTCAGTTGGATTCAGATATCTCTGCAAAAGTTTTAAAGCAAGGAGACTTTTTATATTCTCTAAGCTATGGAACTGGTATTCTTACCCAATTAAGAACACAAGAAGATGGTACCTATGCAACTGTTAAAGAACTTGATGCCGGTTTAGCTGTAGGATCAACTACTCCACGTTACAAAATTGCAAACGAAACAACCTTAATGCTATATAATGTAACTACCGAGGAAGTAAAAAATAACGCTGACGAAATCGTAGATTATATTTGTACACTTCGTTTTGCTGCAGTTAACCTTCCTGATTTAACAATTAGTAACTTAACTGAGTTTGTTATTCCTCAATCAGAAAATGCAAAATTAGGCGGTAGTTCAATTGGTTTTCACCCAATGCGTGTAGATAGTCCTGTAATTTCAGGGAATAAAATCTATTTCGGGTTGATGCACTTAGATATTCAATCATCACCAATTCCTCCTTTCAGAACTCCAAAACAAACTGGATTAGAAACCTTAGTATTTGATTACCCATCATTTACAAATGGGCAAATAGTTGAATCTAACACAGCTGCAGGGCATACAGGTGGTTATAGAGCTCCTTCGATGCACGTTGATGAAAGAGGTGATGTATATCAATCAAACTGGTTTACTACAGGAAGTAAATTCGACTTATCGGCTGGTGATAAAACTGTAATTAAAAAATTAACGAATGGGTCTTATGACGAAACTTATGAATTTAATATTTCAGAAGCTTTAGGATTAGACTCGAACGTTGGAACCGTTGGATGGTTCTATGTTGGAAATGGTGTTGGTTTTATGCCTATTCATTTTGAAAACGAAGGGAATATTGTTAGAGAAGATTCTTGGAAAGTTGCTAGGATTAACGTGTACAACAAAACAGCCGAACTATTAGATGTTCCATTTTCGAGATTGTTCTCTTACCAAAACGGTGTAATTGAAGGAAATAAGTTCTTTATGGCTATTTCTCCTCAAAATCAAGATGCTTTTATCTATGAATTTAATACTGAAAACACTTCAGTAAAAAAAGGATTAGCGCTTGATGGTGGAAATCTTTTAATTGAAGGAATCTATTAATTTGTTTTAACCTTGGTCTTTCCTTGATCATCAAGGGAGGGCCTTTTAAATTGGTATTATGAGCTTAAAAAAACTAACATATCTATTAGCTGCTTGTTTCTTGATGTTTTCGTGTTCTTCTAAAAAGCATAAAGGTCCGTTTAACTACGAACTTATTAAAAGTAAACTAGACCTTACTGTTTCAGAAACTGAACAATTTGATGAAATTATCGGTGAATACACTAAAAAGCTAGTCACTAATTTCCAAACTTCAGGAAAAACAAAGTCAGAAAAAATGGCTCATGCCAAAGAGTTGTCATCGCAACAAGATAGTTTGATTAAGTTATTACTTTCTAAAGAGAAGTACAGTATTTATAAAACAGAAATTGACATTGAGCGTAAAGGTAGAGATAGGCATAATATGGATCTAATAAAAGGTCAGTTAGGCTTAGATAGTTTACAAACAAAAAAGTTTGAAGCTGCCAACAAAGCGTTTTACACTACCTTAGTTGAAAACCACGATTATTATCATGGAAAGCCCGATGTTTATCTTCAATACTATAAAGAAATTGATGTAAACCGTCAAAATTTATTCGAAAAAATTTTAAACAAGGAGCAACTTGAAACTTATAATAAGTTGAAGAGTGAATACAAAATTGGTCAAAGTGAGCACTAGTTCATGAAGAAACTATTTATTCGAAAAAAAAGAAAGAATGAGAGTTATTTAAAGTATTTAATAGCTCTTTTTCATTTATGGTTAGGTCTATTATCAAGCATCATTATTTTTATTGTTTGCTTAACAGGAAGCATTTATGCTTTCAAAAACCAACTATTAGATTCCTTTTCAGACGATTTCACATTAGAAACTAACTCTGCTAAAACTACGCCATTACAAAAGTCGATAACACTCTTTAGCAAAGAATTTGAACCTCCAACTTCAATTTGGGTCAAAGAAAATAGTATTGAAATTTCTTCTTATGCTAAAAATAATCTTGGTTCACACGCTTATTTCAATGCTAATACAGGAGAAATAGTTCGTATCCAAAACTCTAAATTGACGTATTTCTTCGAAATCATACTTGAAATTCATCGCTACTTATTGGTTGAAGAACCAGGAAAACTCATCGTAGGTATCAGTGTTTTATTCTTTGCCTATTTGCTCATTAGTGGATTCATCATGTGGCTTCCCAAAAGATTAAAAGCACTAAAAAGCGTTCTCACGATTAACTTCAAACTAAAAATTAAACGTATTAATTACGATTTACATCGAGTGCTCGGTTTTTACGCTCTTTTACCATTGCTTTTAATAGCTATTACTGGTTTGTATGTTTCTTTTCATTGGTTTAAACAGTTAAATATTCAGGCACTTGGTGGACCATCAATAGCCATCAATCAATCAAATATTGGAAACAATGGTCTGAGTAAAGACATAGCAGATGCTTTTAATGCTGCTTTTGATGATTTGGTTGAAACCGAAAAAGACCAACCAATAAAAACCATTAATGAACTCCTGGAAATAGCAAAAGATGGATTACCAGAATATAGTCATGTCCAAATCATTTATCCATTCGCAAACTCTGGGTATTATTCTTTTAAATTCTATAGGAAAGGGCTTTGTTCTTTAGCTGTTTATGATCATGTCAAAATCAACCAGTTTGGTGAAGTGAACAAAATCAATTTATTTAGTGAGCTTGACCTCTATAAACAATATATGCTTATTGTAAAACCTCTTCATACTGGAGAAATCTTTGGAATAACATCGATAATTATATACTTTTTGATGAGCTTAATAGGTTGCTCATTACCAATAACTGGATTTATTATTTGGTATAACAAAGTGGTTAAGCTAAAAAAGTAAAAGATTCTTATATCTCCGATAAAATCAAAAAGGTACTAGTATCTCCAAATTGCATCAATTCATCAATTAAATTTTGTAAATGCAGTTGATTTTTTAGCACAACTTTTAAATGGACATTCTGGTTTCCAGTGATTCTATAGGCTTCTTTAATTTCGGTTTTTGAACTAATGAAATTAAATAATAGCTTTAAATTCCCATGAAATACTTTCACTAAAACAAAAGCTTCTATATCAAAACCAAGTAATTTGTAGTCGAGTTTTAAATTGTACTTTTTAATAACTCCTTGCTCTTCTAACTTAAGAATTCGTTCTCTTGTTGCCGATGGCGATAAACTCACTTTCCTTCCAATCTCTGCAAAAGTTTCTCTTGAGTTTTCTTGTAAACATTGAAGAATACTTTCATCAATATCTTCTAAATTAAAATCACTTGCCATATCTTTCTAAATACAATGAATCACCTATAAAAATACTATTTTACAATTGAATCAACTTCAAAAATTCTCTTGAAAGTAATAGTTTTACAAGAAATTAGTTCAATCATGAGTATTGCAATCATTTTTAATAATAAGGACCCTGAAATTTGGAAAGAAGCTCTGGAGCAAAAATTAAAAGGTGTCACAGTTGAAATTTATCCAACTGTTGAATCTCCAGAAGAAATAGAATTTATTCTATGCTGGAAACCAGATAAAGGAGTACTTTCTCAGTTTCCAAACACCAAAGTAATACAATCCGTTGGTGCTTCCGTGGAGCATATAACCAATACTCAAAAACTAAATCATGAAACTGTAGTTACAAGAATTGTAGATGAGAACTTATCACTAGACATGTTCGAATTTTTACTTTCTTCGATTTTGTTTAAGATGAAGAACTTTGATTATCACTCAAATCAAAAACAACATCAAAACTGGTTTCCTACTAACTACAAAACTATTAAAGAAACTACTATTAGTATTTTAGGTTTGGGTGAAATAGGAAGTTTCGTTGCTAAAGAACTTTTAAAAATAGGTTTCAATGTAAAAGGATGGTCCAACTCAATTAAGAACATTTCTGGTGTAAAAAGCTTTCAAGGAGAAGAGGAGCTTTATCATTCTGTAGCTGATGCAAACTATCTTATTAATTTGCTTCCATTGACCTTAAAAACTGAAAACATACTCTCAAAACGACTTATGAGCTCACTTAAAAAAGGTGCGTATATCATCAATGTCGGACGAGGAGAACATCTAGTTGAGGAAGATCTCATCGAATTATTAGATTCTAATCATTTATCAGGAGCATTGTTGGATGTATTTAGAAAAGAACCTCTTCCAAAAACACATCCCTTTTGGAAACACCCTAGTATTACAATTACTCCTCATGTGGCTTCCCTAACAAACGTAAATTCGGCAATAGATATTGTTATTCAAAATTACAATAGATTTAAAAACAATCAAGAATTATTAAACGTGGTTTCACTTAAAAAAGGTTATTAATTATGAATAGTTTTCACTACGCATTTAAAGTAAAAGATATCGCCAGTACCATTGAATTTTATAGCAACATTTTGAACTGTTCGCTTGGAAGACAAACAGAAACATGGGTAGATTTTAATTTTTTCGGCCATCAACTCTCGGCTCATGTATCTAAAAACTTACCTGAGCTTGACTACTGTGGTCTTGTAGATGGAGTCAAAGTTCCTATTCCTCACTTCGGATGTATTTTACAAAAAGAAAAATTTGATTTTGTAAAACAACAGTTAGAAAAACACAACATCAACTTCATAGTTAAACCACAAGTTCGTTACGAAAACATGAAAGGTGAACAACAAACAATGTTTGTTTTAGATTATAGCAACAACCCAATTGAATTTAAGTCTTTTAAAAATGATAGTGAGATTTTTTAGAATTGTCCACTCAGATATTAATGTTACGAGTAATCCGCGATTAAAATTCCAACTTTCTCGCTTAAATCCTCAGTTTCATTAATAATTCTACTAACATCTTCTAAATTATCAAGTGAGTCAAAAATTTGAATTTTAGGAACTAAATCCCTTAGAAGTCTCTCAGATCTAAGTTTAGACTCTACTAAATTATCATAATCTTCAACCCTGTTTCGTCGATTAAAACTCCAAGACCCTAGGCCTCTATTGAGAAAAATTGAAAGAATACTTCCAACAGTAGCAATAACACCTGAAACAAGCTGTAATTTAAATTTCATATCCTTGTCTTCATCAAATTCATTCATCAAAGTAATTAAAATAGCACTACTTCCTATTGCTGCGATAATTTGAGAAATTAACTCCAACTTTTTATAGTTGTCTATTTTCTTTTTAATTTTTTTAAAAAACACATGTGCTTGATCAGATACCGTTTCCAATGTTTCTTTCGCTGTTTTTGCCTTGATAAAAACTTCCTCACGGTTTATATCATCTTCCTCTCCTTCACCAGCTACTGCGGCATTCCCTAGTTTATCTCCAATATTGAATAAATACTCATAATTAGCATCAGTAGTATCTTTCAAGCCTTGATACTTACTCACACTTAGTTTATGTAACAAACCAACTGTTTTTGAGTTTGCCATATCCTGTTTCTTATTATTTCCCATATTTTTTAAATTTTAAAATAATTAAATATAAAGTCAACTAATTTTTGCCAAATTCCATTCTTTTTATAGAAAACCTCAACCTTAGTATCTCCTACATTGCTAAAAGAATCAGGCTTTAGTATTAGTTTTACTTTACCAATACCTCCATTAATTTTTTGATTTGAGATTGATGTGATTAAATCTTTATAAGTATTCGCCTTCTTAAACGAATTTGCAATAGCCAATCCAAAGTTTAAATCATTAATTAAATCTGTGGTTCCAGCTGCTACATTATAATATGATGATGAGCATCCACCTGTAAAAACATCAACATTATATTCTTTTCCAAGTTCTTTGATGTAATCAAAATCGATCTTATAATTACTATTTCCAATGCCTTTAAAAGCACCATTTTCAACATGTCCTACTAAAAAAAGTTTTCCTCCTTTATTATCTTTAAACTCACGTTTTAAAATTCTTTTTACATAATTGGTATTCTTATTTTTTATAAAATTTATAGCTCCTTTTGGAAACATCTTTCGCAAACTATCAATAACCTTGTTTTTTTTCAACTTCGAATTTGACTCATGCTTTGAAAAGAATATTGTTTTTGTATTGCGTTTATCTATAGCGGTTGACAAATCCTTTTTTAGCTTAGATATATCCTCGCCCAAATTTGCAGTCCTCTCCATATAAACATTGGCATCATCAAACAATTGAATTGCATCCTTTTCTTCGACTTTAACCGATGCTCCTCTAATTTTAATTTTATTTCGATGAAACTTTTGGTATTCCTTATTAGTTTTAACGTAGTAGTTTTGATTCGTTAAATCTTCCTTTAACTTTTTTCGAATACCAGAACTCAAAACAGGTTCGCCATTGCCCAATTTTTTGTGAACCTTAAAGTAGTCTAACAACAACGATTCTAAATCAGTTTCATTCGTATCAAGAACTTTTTTTAATTCCTCTTTTTTCCTATCTAATTCCTCTTGAACCTTACTTTTGAATTCTTTATGCGTCATCTTTGAATTCAAAGAGTGGTCTTTCTTAAACTGCGCTTTCACTTTTTCTAATCTCTTATGTAAAAAGTCAAACTCTTTAAAAAAGTCCTCTTGACTTTTAATAGTTACTTCCGCATTTGACGATTTAATATATCCAAGAGTATTTAATTTAGTTTCAAGTTCATTCGTTTCTTTAATTATAATATCTAAATTATCATCAATTAGAGAATGGATTTTTTCAAAATCTAGGTCATTTATTTCTTTTTTAAAAGGTTTTAACTTCGCTGAAAAATCAAGTTCTTTGGGTAAATATCTACTTCTTTTCAAGTCTGACCATCTATGAAAAAATTGTTCACTTAAAAGTGGTAATTCCGTTACTAGACCTAATTTTCTAGCCAATTTGACACTCACAAAAAACCTTGTTGTTAACTCCTCATATTCCGCAATGAATCGCTCAACCCCCTCCTGGGTTACTTTGTATTTATTCCCAAAACCAATGGCAAAATCATGAGGTTTTATATTATTCCTTTTTTGAAATGTGCAAATAGCATCGTATACCGAACCTTTTACATATTTTACTAATCCCATATTCTCGCCGAACTCCTCTTCAACTAATAATAATGCCTTTTTATTTTCATTAAATAACGATTCCTCTTTAAGTGAAATATTTTTGGTTCCAAAAGCTTCCTTTAACTCTCTTTGTTTTATATAGTCTTCAACATTGAATTGGTACCTTTTATACAATTCTTGATTTCTATTATAAAGGTATTTCCTTTTTTCCGTCCATGGTTTATAGAAATCATCCGTATGTAATTTATACCTATTCCCTGGTAAGCTCGTTGGCATTTTGGGAGCCTTAAAAATTGGAGCGAATCTTGGTTTAGGTTTCGCAGCTCGAAATAATTTAATGAGTCCTTCGACTCCTCTTTTTACAACCTGAACCTGTGAACAAGTTGTATGAAAAGTAAACAGAAGAAGTACTAATAAAGCAATTTTCTTCATGGTAGTAAGTTTGATTAAATAACAATAATTAAATACAATAGCTTCTGAAAATTTCAGAATAGTCCCCGATAAAATATTATCTAATAGCGTGTTAGTTCTTACAGTAAATTTAAACTAAATAATTGACTTTAAAAACTATACAGAAAAATCTGAAGCCAAATTACTTCAGATTCATCCTTAATTTCATACTTACATATAGGTATTCTTTCTATAAAATTGTAGCTCCTTATTTTACTATATACGTTTTCTTATCAGGTCCGACACCTGTTATTTTTAATGATTTCCATTCTTTTGGAAGTATTGGATTTTTTTGAATAATACCTTCTTCTGTTAACTGCAATCCTCCGAAGCCAAAAAGAACAGTTTGTAACATTCCTCCAGCTCCTGTTGCAAAATAAGGATGCGTTGCTGTAGCTGTTTCTGAAAGTGCTCCGAAAGGAGGTCTCTTATTCGGCTCATAACTTTCCTTAAACAATCGAAAAGCATTTTCAGCATCTCCTAATCGAGCATAGATAACTGCAAAAACCGATTTTCCCATAGCGGGTCCTTCTTTGGCTAACTTAGGTTCGTAATAACTTAAGTCTTTTAAAATAGTTTCTTTATCATTCACAATGTTTAATGGATAGGACAACAGATTCACATCGGCTTGCTTTATAATTTCTCCATTGTATTTTCTGTGCTCCATGGTAGTTCCATCTGGAAATTTATGAATAATAATTCCGTCCGCAACTGTTTTCCATGTTGAATCACCTTCTAACTTTAAAACTTTAGCAGCATCTATTGCATAACGTAAAGAGGTAATTGCTGAACCGTTGGTAAAAGCGTTATCATCAACATTGTGAGCAAATTCATTGGCTCCTACTACATTTAAAATGCTATACGACCCATCTGAATTCTTCTCAGAGCGACTCACCCAATAATCAGCTATTTCCTTGAGCATTGGATAACCCCTTTCTTTTAACCATTTCTTATCTTTTGTTACTAAATAATAGTTCCAAAAAGCAATTGCAATATCAGCTGTAATATGATGTTCAAAAGTACCTGTAAGTGCCCAAGCTGGTGTTGCCTCTTCTCCTGTATCATCGCTCTCCCATGGAAACATAGCACCTTTGTATCCAAAATTAATTGCCTTTTGTTTTGCCTTGTCTAAGCGATCAGAACGATAATTGACCAATGATCTAGCAATGTCTTGGTTTAACACTAACAACGGAGGATACATCCATAGTTCGGTATCCCAAAAAATATGACCATTATAGTTTTGAGATGACAACCCCATTGGAGCGATACTTAAATCGGAATCACCTCTTCCAAAAGCATATAAATGATACAATGCCAATCGAATGTCTTGTTGCGATTGTAAATCTCCTTCCACAATAATATCTCCTTCCCAAAGATCTATCCACAAATCTTTATGTTGTTTTAATAATGCTTCTTTTGGCGTTAATAAATTGAAAATAACAAAGCGCTCAGATTCCGTTTGAGGATCATGGAAATCTTGTGTTGTACATTGCGCTGCGGTCCATGAAAAGTTAAATTCATTAGTTGCTTTTATGTTCTTACTAAAGGACAAACTATGATTGTACTCAGAAACCTTCTTGTGTTTTAATTCTGGTCGCTGGTGCTCACTAGTACTATTAATTTCACCCCAAATAAAAGTTCCAGATGCAGCCACTTTATGCCTTCCCTGTCTACTCGTTGCTACAGTTTGTAAGATAGGCATGGTCGTTTCTAAATCCTTTAAAACTCTGAATGTACTCGTAGGATTTCTATATTCTTCAGGTGTTTTTATACTTGCAGCGACTTCTATTAAAACATCCATTTTTGGCATTATGGTTACATCCAAGTATCCCGAATATTGCACATTTCTTAAAGCATACATCGTATATTCAACACTGGCTTTGTTTTTAAAATTGAATCTAGTAGTAAAAGAGGCCTCTTTCATATTCAAAGTTTGACTCCAATTTGAGATGTTTTGATCAGAAATAAGTTCTCCGTCGATTTTAATTTCTAAATCCTGAAAATTAATTCCCTTGAGGATTCTGCTTACACCAAGAGGTGATTCTTTATCGTAAACATTATTAAGAATAATCTGTTCAGTTTCTAAAATATGATGTGAAGGTAAAATACCAATACGTCCGTTAGCCACTACAATTCCAGTATAATTATTGGCTTCGCTCGTTGAAATATGCCAACCGTCATTCTGTGCATCCATATAATATGATATGTTTAATATTAGGAGAAAAATTAAAAATTTAGTTCTGTTCATTGTTTCGTTTTTAAGGTTAAAGTCAAAAGCTGAAAGTCAAAATTCCAGTTGTGTCATTTCGAAGAAGGTAATGACTGAGAAATCTTTTTACTGTTTTTGTTGGATATTGGTTTAGATGTTTCCCTAGGTCGAAATGACTGATACCGATACTCAAAACTCAAAATACCCGTTCTTCAGTTTCTTTGTCAAAAAAGCGCAGTCGGTCAATATCTACTCCAATTTCAATTTCTTCATCGACTTTATATTGGTGTTCCGAATTACTTCTAAAACAAAAAAGCTCCTTCGGATTTCCCTTAAATCGGAAGTACACAAAACTCTCACTACCTATAGGCTCCACATTTTCAACAAGTGCCATCATCGTTTGAGAAAGTCGTTTTTGATTTTCAATTGCTTTGTCATAAATATATTCAGGTCGAAAGCCAAAATAAACAGACTTCCCTTCATAAGACTTCATGCTTGGTTGCATATCTTTTGGAATACTAAACTCCAAATCTTTCGATATAAATTTAGCTTCTTCTTCAACAAGAATTTTTCCTTCTAAAAAGTTCATAGAAGGACTTCCAATAAAACCAGCAACAAACTTATTTGTTGGATTATTAAAGAGATTCATGGGCGTATCAAATTGCATGACGTTTCCATCTTTCAACACTACAATTCTATCACCCATGGTCATAGCTTCAATTTGATCATGCGTTACATAAACAATTGTCGCTTCTAATTGCTTGTGCAGTTTTTTTATTTCTGAACGCATTTGCACTCTTAAGGCAGCATCCAAGTTCGATAAAGGTTCGTCAAATAGGAAAACTTTCGGATTTCTTACAATGGCTCTTCCAATAGCAACACGCTGGCGTTGCCCTCCCGACATATCTTTTGGGCGTCTGTCTAATAAATGCGTTATCCCTAAAATTTCGGCAACCTTTTCAACTTTTTCTTTAATTTCTTTCTTCGGAACTTTTCTCAGCTTTAACCCAAAAGCCATATTCTCAAAAACAGTCATATGAGGATACAAGGCATAATTCTGAAATACCATTGCAATATCTCTATCCTTAGGAGAAAACTCATTCATTCGCTGTTCATCTATCTTCAATTCGCCATCCGTAATATCTTCTAGACCAGCAATCATCCTAAGTAACGTAGATTTCCCACAACCTGAAGGACCTACCAAAACAATAAACTCCTTGTCGTTAATAGCAAGATTGGCATCCTTTATTGTAGCTTCTTTTGCATTGGGATATATCTTTTTTAAATGAGAAATTTCTATTGTTGCCATACGTTTTATCCTTTAAGTCCTGAGCTGGCAACACCCTGCACAAAGTAGCGCTGAAAAATGATAAAAATTGCCAAAGTAGGAAGTGATATTAATATTGTTCCAGCCATTAATAATGGCCAATCGGTTAGTAATTCATGTCGTAAACTTGCCATTCCTAGCGGCAATGTGTACATATCTTCTGTATACGAAACAATTACAGGCCAAAGAAATTCGTTCCATGAACCTTGAAAAGTATATATCGCTACAGCCGCCAATGCTGGTTTGGAAATAGGAATAAATATTTGCCAGAAAAGTCTGAAATAACTACAACCATCAATTAACGCCGCCTGTTCCAAATCTTTCGGAATGGTTTCAAAAAACTGCTTCATTAAAAAAATATTGGTTACTCCAACCAATCCAGGAAGAATTAATCCTCCATAACTGTTAATCATTGAAAGTTCATTGAGAACGATAAATTTTGGTACTAAAAGAATAATTCCAGGAATCATTAAACTACTTAGCAATAGTGTAAAAATGATTTTTCTTCCAGGAAACTCCAATCTTGCAAAGGTGAAGCCTGCCAATGCCGCAAAAAACACATTCGAAAACGTTTGGATGGTTGTTACCAATACACTGTTAAACAACCATTTTCCAAAAGGTAGTTCGTTCCAAACATTTTTATAGTTTTCTAATGTTGGTGCTGAAGGTAAAAATTGAATCGGCCAATCGAATACATTTTTATCTCCATTGAACGAAATACTTAAGGAGAATAAAAACGGTCCAATATAAATCAGCGTCATGATAGCCAATACAGCTAGAAATATGATTTTTTGTAGTTTCAGTTCTTTCACTTAAATAAGTCTATTTTTAATTATTAATTACGAATTATGAGTTATTAGACTTCCGACCTTTGTCTTTCGCCTTCCATCAATACGATTCTGGTGGAAAATACTTTTTCTGAATCGCAGTTACTGTAAATATCAATAATGCTAGTACCACTGCTGAAGCAGCACCAAATCCAAATCTGAAATATTTAAAAGAGTTTTGATATACGAAATAACTCATGGTTGTAGAAGCATTATCAGGACCACCACTACTCATTACGAAAATTTGATCGAATACTTGAAAACAACCAATCAAACTCATTACAACCACAAAATAGGTAACTGGGCGAACCATAGGAACTGTAATTTTCCAAAACTGTTTCCACTGACTTGCGCCATCAATTTTTGCTGCTTCATATAAGCTCGCTGGAATGTTCTGCAGTCCCGCCAAAAATGACACCATAAAATATCCAGAAGTCGTCCAAACATTTAACATCATAATCGCAGGTAATACCGTAGATGGATTCGTTAACCAATCAATATTCGATTGAATTCCAATAGCGTTTAACAAATAATTCAACAACCCTGGCTTAGAGTAAATCCAAACGAAAATAATTGAAGTAACTACCGATGATGTTATTGCTGGAATATAAAAGGCTGTTCTGAAGAAAGCACGTCCTCTTAATTTTTGATTCATAATAAACGCCAGAAAAAGCGATAAAAACGTTTGAACTGGGACAACTCCCAACGTATACAAAATGGTATTTTTAACTGCTTTCACAAACACCTCATCTTTAAACAATTCGAAATAATTTCCCAGTCCCACAAATGGCTTATCAGGAATTAATAAGTTCCAATCGTAAAAACTGACTACGAAAGCAAACAGTATTGGGAAAAAAAACAAATACCGATATAAGTAGCATTGGAAATGCTAAAAATGTATACGCCCAAAAGCGTTGTTTGTATTTTGGCTTTTTAAATGGCATTAGTTCAGTTTATATTTTTCTAATTGTTTTGCTAGTTTTTTCAAAGTTGGTTCTACTTCTTGCTTTTTATAAAACAATGCTTGCATTGCCGCCTGTGTATCATCAAACCAGCGTTCTTTTAAATTGACTTGATATAATTTTGCATACTCAGCACTTTTCAAAAACACGCTAAAAATAGAATCGTTATAAAAGTTGTTTTCAATAGCTACACTTTTTCGAGTTGGAAGAGCTATTTTTGAATTTGTCCAAATTCTCATTCCTTCTTTTCCGGCTAAATATTGTAACAGTTTCCATGAATCATTCAAATATTCTGCATTTTTGGGAATCACATAGGCGTTTGTAAAAGCAACTGTTGCTTGATTTTTTCCTACAGGTAACTCCGCCACGGCATAATTGACATCAGGATAGCTCTCTTTCAAATAGGGAATTATCCAAGCACCTGAAAAAACCATTGCTACCTGTTTTCTTCCAAAGACATCACCATTCCATCCAGCACCAACATCCGTAGGTATCGTTGCTATTCCTTCTCTATAAAAAGAGAGAAAAAAATCGACTGCCTCAATAAACTCAGGAGTATCAATTTTTATTTGATTCTTTTTTGAAATTATCTCTCCTCCATTCTGAAAAATAAAGGGTAAGACTATATCAATCGAAGCTTCAACTATAAATCCAAATTGATCAATTGTACCGTCGCCATTAGTGTCTTTAGTCAACTTCTTGGCGTAGCTTTTCAATTCATTCCAATCTTTCGGTGGACTGATAATTCCTGCTTCTTCAAACATGTCCTTATTATAAAAGAGTACATAGGCATTAAAATCCTTGGCAAAACCATAGTACTTACCATTGTATTTAAAAGCATCTTTAAACACTGGAAAAAAATCATCCGTATCAAATTCAGGAGTTTGATTTACAAAAGAGTCCAGCGGTTGTAATACATTAAATGAAAAGTAGGCAGGAGAAGTATCTCCTTTCAACCAAAACAAATCAGGTGCATTGCCTGTTCCCAACATTAACTGTAGTTTCTCAGAGTAATTTCCAGGAATGGGTTGATAATCATAAGCTATTTCTGGATACTTTTTTGAAAAAGAATCTAAGGAAGCCTTCACAATGCGTTCTTCCGTAGGACTCGATTGCCAACTGGAAAATCGCACACGATCGACTTTACGTTTGCATCCTAAGAGGATAACGCCCGAAACAAACAAAATTAAAAACCTAAAAATCAAAGACATAAAACAAATCTAATTAATAGATTTTACCTTTTATTCTCTTTTTTTTGCAAAAACCAACTCATTTTTTGCCTTTCATTACACTAAAAACGAAACACTTGACAATATCACATAGATTCATTACTTTCATTAATGTATTACTCTTACAACATGAGGCTTAATTACCAGCACTTACAAAACTCTCCTTCTGAATTCTCTATTGAAGATTTTTGGGTTATTGAAAATGAATTTGGGGTTCATTGGCATTATCATCCAGAAATTGAAATTTGTTTTATTAAACAAGGAACAGGTCACCGAATTATAGGAGACTCCATTCAAAGATTTCAAAGTGGAGATCTGGTTTTAGTTGGAAGCAACCTACCTCATTGTTGGATCACTGATAAGTCATTTAATCAAAGTAATACTAAAATTGAGGTTTATGTAATTCAGTTTCCAACAAATTTGTTCCAATCAAATGTAAAAGAGCTCAAACAACTTTATTCGTTTTTAGTAAAAGCTCAAAAAGGAATTTTCTTCGATATTAATAAAGAGCCTCAATTCTTAAAACTTCTGGAAAAGCTTCGTTCGAAAAATGGTCTTCAAAAATATACGAGTTTATTAAAATTGTTAGAGACCATGCAAAATGCCACCTCCAAAGAAACCTTAGCTTCTTCAACCTATATCTTGGAACCTAATAACAAAACTGAACAAAGAATCACTCTTGTTTGCAACTATATCCAAGAGCATTACAATCAAGCGATTCAATTACAAGATTTAGCCGAAATTGCCGCTATGAACACCTCTTCTTTTAGTAGGTTTTTTAAAAAGAAAATCGGAAAAAGCCCTATAAACTATTTAAACGATGTTCGCATGAGCGTTGCCTGTGCCAATCTAATTAACACAAAAGATAAAGTGTTCAATATAGCTTTCGATGTTGGTTTTCAAAGTGTAGCACATTTTAATAAGCTATTTTTAAACTTTACAGGAAAAACCCCAAGGGAATATCGAAATTCAACAGTAAGATAATCGATACCAAAATCAAATTAATTGAATAGTCATTCTTGATACATCCTTGCTATAAAACATTCTTTTTTAATGAAATGAGTAAACGAATGAATATGATGATACAATGTTTAAAAAAGTATTTTGTAAAATATCAAAAGTGATAATTCGTTAAAAAGGGAAAGGATTCATATATATTCATTATTTTAGTCCACCACAAAACCGTTAATTATACTCAAAATGAAACGATTAATTTATTTTGCAGTAGCTTGTTTAGCTATTGTTTCTTGTAAAGAAGCGCCTAAAGACTATGTTACGTTTTCAGGTAAAATCACAAACAAGAATTCAGATTCACTTGTAGTTGCCAATCCTAAAACAGGAAAGAAAAAAGTTATAAAAGTAGATGAAACAGGAGCTTTTAGTGATACACTAAAGGTTGAAACTGGTCTTCATGTTATTTTCGATGGAACAGAGCAAACCATGGCATTTCTTAAAAATGGAAATGAAATTAATTTAACTCTTGATACAAAAGAGTTTGATGAAACTGTTGTATTTACAGGAAAAGGTTCTGATGAAAGTAACTTCTTAGCTAAATCTTCTTTAATTGAAGAAGAGCTTATGAAGAGTGATGATCTTTTCAAGTTGCCTAAAGAAGAATTCAACGCTAAGTTAAAATCTTACGAGGAGTCTTTCCAAAAAAGACTTGCTGAAAAAGTCTTAGACACCACTTTTGTGGCTTCTCAAAAACAACGTGCTGAAGGAATTAAGAACTACATTTCTAGATATTATGAGCAAGTTGCATACATTAACAAGAACCTTGCTAAAGGATTAGCTTCACCTAAATTTGTGAACTATGAAAACCACAAAGGAGGAACTACTTCTTTAGATGATTTAAAAGGTAAGTATGTATTTATTGATGTTTGGGCAACTTGGTGCCAACCATGTAAAAATGAAATTCCTCACTTAAAGAAAGTTGAGGAGAAATTCCATGGTAAAAATATTGAGTTCGTTGGAATTTCAATTGATCAAGCAAAAGACCACGATGCTTGGAAGAACATGGTTTCAGATAAAGAATTAGCAGGTACTCAATTATTTGCTGACAATAACTGGAACTCAGAGTTTGTAAAAAGCTATAAAATCAACGGAATTCCTCGTTTTATTCTAATTGATCCAGAAGGAAATATTGTGAATGCGCAAGCTCCAAGACCTTCGGATGCTAAATTAGTTGAAGTATTAGAGTCTTTAAACATCTAAAGATCTATTTAACAACATTATAAAAGCACTTTTTATAAGTATATTCTACCTTATAAAAAGTGCTTTTTTTTATGCATTCATCTTGAAAAACAAGGCGTTAAGAGTATCTGAATTTCAAGTCATCTAATTATTTTGTTTAGATTAATTAAAAATAATATATTTGACCCATGGAAGTATGTACACAAAGACGTCAGTATCGTTTATCGTATTCTAAACGCAACGCTTATCAGTTGCATTTAGAACACAAAACTATTGATCTTACCTTTTGTCAATTATTAGCTTTCAGAAAGAAAATTTTTAAGCATACAACTTTTCAAGCTTTGGAAACTTTGGTAAATGAGGATAACTTTGTTTTGCTTTTTGTTGCAGATAATGCTCATTTATTACTTTTGGATGTTCCTCAACTACTGGAACTTCGTGATCTTGTGCAATCCTTATTTGCTCCGAGCCCTTTAGTTTAGAGGCTTCGGCTTTACTAAGACTACTTTTAAATTAGGCGCTACGCCTCATATCGGACGTTTTAATCCGTATCTTTGAAGTGCAATCATCTAAAACCACAAGTAACATGGAAACCGCAATAAGAAGAGACATGATTTTACATGTCGAAGTTGTTGATTTGTTAAATCATCAAATTATGATGGAACAGAGAGCTTCTTCTAAATATTTAGCGATGGCATCTTGGTGCGATCAAAGAGAATTAAGAAATAGTGCTAAGTATTTTTACAGTCAAGCCGAAGAAGAGCGCTCTCACATGATGAAAATTTTTAAGTTTGTCAATGATAATGGAGGAAGTGCACTTTCACCTACTGTTACTGAAGTATCACATGAATATGATAGTTTAAAAGGTATTTTCGAGGCTTCTTTAGATGCTGAAATTGAAGTTACTCAAGCTATCCATAACGTATTTAAAAAAGCGCGTCAGGTTGGAGATTTTACCTCTGAAGTTTTTTTACAGTGGTTTGTTACAGAACAAGCAGAAGAAGAAGAGAAAGTGAGAGATATTCTAGATATGATTGACCTTATGGGAGATTTCCCTTTAAAAATGATTGACGAAAGAATTCCTACGGAATAACAATATTACATACAGAAACAAAAACTAGCAGAAAAAGAGCCTCGATTTTAGTATCGGGGCTTTTTGTTTTGCCCTTATAAACGACAAGATTCCTAAATTAATGTTAGTTCGAGTGTTTTTTACGAAGTTCGAACGAAGTAAGAAATGTATCGAGAACAGTTTATAGTGATAAAGAACACTTCTCGACACGAAATTATTCTTCATTTCATTTCCAATAATTTTACTCGAAGTTGTAAAGGTTAACTAATTCGTTGACAGTTTTGGTTAAAAATATTAGGAGCTACACCATTCAGACTTTGGTGTGGTCTTTCTTGATTG
>NZ_CAZEQU010000004.1:0-6218 GCF_964513065.1 Tenacibaculum xiamenense | reverse complement strand
TTATTACAATCAAGAAAGACCACACCAAAGTCTGAATGGTGTAGCTCCTAATATTTTTAACCAAAACTGTCAACGAATTAGTTAACCTTTACAGAAATGACTAGGATAACACAACCGTCAGTTCAAGTGATTTTGGTCGAACCTTAGTAAGACCAAAATTGTATCGAGAACTATTCTTAAAAGGAACTATCAAATACTTCTCGATACTAAATTACACTTCATTACATTCCATCACCAGTACTCGTCTTAAACGAGTACTTACAACGTCAAGTAATTATCCAAAAAAAATTGACATAATTGAACGCTAGTAGGCAAATTATTTATAATAACTTCTTTTATCTAACATCGTTTTATGCTTTTCTGTTGAAATCATTGTTTATTTATTCGTTGTAAAATGAACTTCGAAAAGCAGTTAACCCCAATCTTAATCACTTCTTCATCAACAGCGAAATTAGGAGTATGCGGCATGGAAATAATCCCCTTTTCCTTGTTCGAACCACCTAAAAGAAAAAATACTCCTGGGATTTTCTGCTGATAGTAAATAAAATCTTCATTGAAATATGGAATCTGACCATACATTGGCTTTACCTGTTCTGGTTTATGCACTTGAGTCAATACATCAAAAGCTTCCTTTGTTAATTCCTTGTTATTATAAACCGTTGGATTTCCTCCCGTATACTTAATTGATATCAAAGATTCTTTAAATTTAGACCTATTAATTTTCTCTTGTATTTCTAAAGGAATTAAATCAATTCTCTCTTTATTGGTTTCATAGAAATTAATAGTACCGATAACCAAATCATTCTTTCTTATAGTACTTAGATTTCTTAAAATAAAATAATCGGTATACATGGTCTCTTTGGCTTCTATCCCCACTTTAGCATCTATTAAATACGTTAAATCATTTGGTGACGTATTCGGTTTATTCCTGATAAACCCAGCCATTATATCCGACAAAAAATTCTTTATTATACTTTCTTTTTCATGTTTAAATTTAATTTGAAGTTCTTTTTCATATGCAAACAATTCTCCCACTTTTGTATTTACTATTCCTTTTTCGGCTGGACCTATATGAAGTCCGTAAATTTCTTCTGGTTGTATACTATCGAACAAGCCATTTTCTACCAGTTCTCTAGCTCCAGTAAACGTTTCTTCCGATGCCTGAAAAATAAAATAAACAGTTCCTTTTAAATTCTCTTTTTCCTGTGATAAAACATCGGCAATTCCTAAACCTATAGTAGTATGTACGTCATGACCACACATATGAGCTATCCCTTTATTTCTAGAATGAAAATGCACCGTATCGTTGGTTTCAATTTTTATGGCATCCAAATCTGCACGCCATGCTATTCTTTTTCCTTTTTCTTTTCCTTTTAAAATTCCAACCACGCTGTTGCCAGCTATATTGGATATAACCTCCAACCCTAAACTCCGTAAATAATGAGCTACAATTTTAGCGGTTCTTATTTCTTCTCCTGACACTTCCGGATACCTATGCAAATCTCTCCGAACGGCAATCAAATCATCATAAATTTCATCAATCCTATCAGTACTTCGTTGGATTAGTTCTCGCTTTTTTTCTACTTTACATTGTACTAGTAAAACAACTATCAATGCAACTTTTAAATATCGAATTCTTTTAATCATTTGGTTTGTTTTTTAAAATTACACCCCATGAATATTTCATTGGGTTGCACAAAAAAACCAGTAAAAAACTAAACTTAAAAAATAAAGTGACCAACACCTATTATTTTAGATGAAGTACTAATTTTAGTGACGAAAGAATATTTTTTTGGGCTAAAATTATAGGACCGATTTTAGCTTTTTAAAATATGATTTAGACAAAGGAATCTTTACACTACATCCGTGAAGTTCGATTTTCGCATTCTGAGAATTTCCTTCAATTGTTTTTACCCCTGAAGTATTTACAAGATATGACCTATGGCATTGTTCTAAAAATTCGGCCTGTTTTTTTATTTGAGACAAGGTATTTCTGAATACAACCTCTTGCAAACTTCCTTCTTTGTTAAAATAAATATTTACATAATTCTCAGATGATTTTACAAACAATACATCTTGTTTATTCACTTCAATCAGTTCGCCTTTATTAAGTCCTGTAAATTGAATTATGGAAGTTATTTCTGGCGTTACTATTTCGCCAAATTTATTTCTAAAAAATAAATAAAAAGGCAAAGTTAATAAGGTTATCGGGAGTATTGAATTCCCAAAAAACCAGAAAAAATGACTTAAATATTCTGAAGCATTAAAAGATTCATTAAACAAATTATTTAAGAATACCTGATTATAAAAATGAATTGGAAAACTTATTGTGATGGTTAAAAACAGATACGCTAAAATTTCATATTTCACTGTCCATTTTTCTCCTTTGCTGTAATACCATTGGTTCTCAATCCTAGCATTAATAAGATAAATTGCAGAAAACAGCCCTCCGAACCCCATGAAAATAACAATCTTGAATTTAGATTCGAATTGGTAAACACCAAAAGGTTCCAAAAAAACCATAATAAAAGCTATTAAACACCCCAATCCTAAAGCGGTAAAAAACTGCTTTTTAAAACGAAAACTATAAGGTATTTGTTTGTATAGAAATGTTGAATTCATGTATTTTAATGGGGTGTTTGCCTAGCCTTTTGAAAACTCAAATATAAGTTAGTTTTGTTTTCCATTCTTTTTAATTGAGCTAAACTTTATCCTGAAAAAAATAAAAATCTCTTAGTAAATATTGCTTATCCACAAAATTACTTTGCATAGTTTACAAAAAATAAAATACTAAACTTCAAGCAATAACACTATTTTTAAAACGTCTTGAAAAAGTAAAATTTTATTCTATGAAAATAACCACTCCTAATTTAGAGAAGTACCGTAAAGGAGATTTAGCGCAGTATTTTTTCAATGTGCTAGATATTGTAACCGAAGAACGAGCTACTACTCTACAAATTACAGATCAAAGAAATGCTTTAGCGACCATCATGACTTCATTTAAAATGAATTGGCAGCAAATAAAGGGTAGTGAACTCACTCCTCAAATTGCTGAACTTGACGCGCAACGTGACGCTAGTTACGTAGGGCTAAAACAAACTGTGGATGCTTGGGCAAGTAATCATTTTAATGAAAACTTAAAAAATGCGGCTTTCGTAATATCTGATAAATTGGCGACCTATGGCACGAAAATTCAATCCTTGCGATACCAAGAACAAACCGCAACACTTGACGCTATTATTAATGATTTGGAAACCGATTTAATTGCTGAAATAACTTCGCTCGAATTAACGCAATGGGTGTCACATTTAAAAAGTTTAAACAATGCTTTTAACGAAAAGTATGTGTTACGAGCACAAGATTTGTCTACTGAACAAGAGGGCTTGGTGGCTGAAATACGCATGAAAGCAATTGAAGAATTTAGAGTTCTAAAGGACATTTTTGTAGCTCGGGGTACCATTGCCAATGTTGACAACCAAAGTAATGCTGCACTTTTTACTACAGTTCTTAATGAATGGAATACCCTAACAGATCAATACAATACGGCTGTTTTAAGAAATTATAGCAGTTCTTCAACTGAAACACCTGAGGAATCTTCAACAAATTCTCAAACGGATGATAGCAACGATTAGTTAATATTCTTTACCTATTAACACCAAATAAATTTAAAACCTCCGATATAAAATATCGGAACAAAAAGGCTCATTAGTTGAGCAATCAAAATAAATAATAATCATTTTTCAAGACAAAACGCCGCTTTTCAGCGGTGTTTTTTTCGTCTCGACGAGAGCAGGAAGCCCTCGGCTGTTCCCAAACGCGTCCTAACGGGAGCAGGAAGCTCTCGGCAGTTCCCGAACTCATCCTGACAGGAGCAGGAAGCTCTCGGCTGTTCCCAAACTCACCCTGACGCGGGCAGGAAGGTTTCGGCAGTTCCCGAACACACCCTGACGGGAGCAGGAAGCTCTCGGCTGTTCCCGAAGCCGTCCTGACGTGAGTAGGAAGCTTTCGGCAGTTCCCGAAGGCGTCCTGACGTGGGCAGGAAGCTTTCGGCTGTTCCCGAACTCGTCCTGACGTGGGCAGGAAGGTTTCGGCTGTCCCCGACCTCGACCTGACGTGGGCAGAAAGCTTTCAAAGATCGGTAATGACCGAATAAAATTTCGATTAAACTAAATTTTCAGTATCCAATAACTGCAAAACTTCGCTACCAAGACTTTCAGAAAGCCCGCCTTCATTGTTCAAAACCGAAACAAACCCCATTTTACATTCATGGTTGAGCTTTACTAAGTAGGGCTCCATATAAATCGAAAAATCATCTGTTTTAAAAGGTTCAAATTCAACATGTTTCTCTTTATCATTTCCTGGATATAACAACAAGGCTTTTTCTGCATCCCAAAAACGGCAGTAGGTATACATTTGTCGTAAATCTTCTACCGATGCTTTGTTATTACTTGGAGTTTTCCATTTGGTATCAATAATATAGGTCTTCCCTCCTTTTCTCAATACAATGTCGGGCTTCAAATAATTATTCCCCCAAAATAGCCTAGAGTCTTGTCCTATTACCTCAATTTCTTTATTATTCCGGGTAGCTTCTTTCAATTTTCTTAGCACGTACTCTTCCCAAAGAACGTTCATATCAAATAAAAGCGACAACATTTTTTCCTTTCCTCCAGAAATATCTGGTGAATAATTCAAAATAATTAAACGAGCTAACTTTAAAGCGTTTTCATAATCTTTCGATTTCCTATGTAACTTTATCGAATTTAATTGTTGAGTCGTAATTTGCTGTTTAGAAACCTCTGGAAAGTTGAGCGCAATACGCTTACATGTATCTAACAGCCAAGTACCTCTCGAAAATTGAGTAACGATTTCCAAAGCCTTATACAAAACTTGATGTAATATATGATCGGTATCATATACTTGATGGGTAGTGTAAAAACGTTCTTTGTGAACTATATTCTTTTGCAAATGACCAGCAAACTCCAGTTTACCTTTTAACGCTTTGGTATTTTTTGTTTCCTTTCCATATTGCTTGATAAATCCTTTACGCTGTAAACTTTGTACTTCCGACAAAAAATGTTCAAAATATATTTCCAACAAATTTAGATTCGAACGTTTTACATTCGCTGCGCCTGCTGATTCTGGATTAAGTTTACCGCATGCTTTTAACATATTTAACAAAACTCTTTGCCATTTACTATTCGCATCATTCTTATCAGCTTTCGGGTGAATCTCAATCGATAAGCCATTTATTTGAATAATGCCTACATATTGGTTAAACTGAATACCTTTTGCAATAGGTTGAAAATATTTCCAATCGTGGTATTCATTCAGTTTTAATAAAGCATCTAAATGTCTTTGTTTAAAAACTTGCCCATTATATGTTTTGCCAACATATATTCGTTGGTGCTCGTAAACAGTAATCGAATTAGATTTCATTCCCTGTAAGTATTTTTAATGAATGTCACTTCGAGTGGAATTTTTCAGAATGCAATGATGTAAAATTTTGTATCGAGAAGTAATCCTAACTTAAAATTGGTTCTCGATACTATTTTTCTCCGTTTCACTCCGCAAAATCACTCGAACTGACAGTGTCCTTTTTTTCTGATGTCACTTCGAGTGGAATTTCACAGAATGCAATGACGTGAAATTTTGTATCGAGAAGTAATCCTAACTCAAATTAGTTCTCGATACTATTTTCCTTCGCTATCGCTCCGAAAAATCACTCGAACTGACATTTTAATTAAATTTCTTTTTTGCCAAATTGGGCAATAACTCTATTTTATTATCTATTAATGCTCTCTTCTTTGCTTTTGACCATTTTTTAATTTGTTTTTCTTTTTCAATTGCCAAATTAACATCTGTAAATTCACAGTAAAAAACTAGTTCTACTGGTCTTCTAGTAAAAGTATAGCTTCCAATTTTTAAACCGCGACTATGCTCTAGAATACGCTTTTCTAAATTTGACGTAATTCCCGTGTAATAGGTACTGTCGGAACACTCCAATATGTAAACCATGTACTTTTTCATAATCTGATAAAAATATAGACTAATTTTACTCTCAAATAGTTCTCGATACCATTTTACTCCGTTTCACTCCGCAAAATCACTCGGACTGACAGTTCCGTTTTGTTCTATTGTCACTTCGAGTGGAATTTCACAGAATGCAATGAAGTGAAATTTTGTATCGAGAAGTAATGCCATCTTCGAATTAGTTCTCG
>NZ_CAZEQU010000003.1:0-1296 GCF_964513065.1 Tenacibaculum xiamenense | reverse complement strand
TACTATAAATGAACAATTAACAGCGACAGCTTCAACGGTTAATGTTACTTGTAATGATGGAAGTTTAACTATTACTGCAGCGGGCGGAGATGGTACATATGGATATGCAGTTGTAGACAATGGAGATCCAGCACCATCAACATATGTTGGAACGAATACATTTGCAATAACAACTTCAGGTAATTACGATTTCTATGTTGAAGATGGATCTGGTTGTACTTATATGTCAACTATAAATGTTGGTCAAACAACAAATCCAAGTTTTACAACAGATTTAAACCAACCAGCGTGTAATGGAGATACAGGAAGTGTTAACATCACAATATCAGATGGTATTGCTCCTTATACAATTGCCTTTACCGATAATACAACTTCTACCACAACGACAACTACACAGACAGGAAGTACCTTATTACATGATGCATTAAATCCTGGAACTTATACAATTCAAGTAACAGATGCTAATGGATGTTCTCAAACACCAGTAGATGTTACGATCAATGCATTAACTACTGTTGCAAGTACGGCAAGTGTTACTCAAGACTATACTTGTGGTACTTTGGGGCAAATAACCTTTACAGGAGCCACAGGAGGAACCGCACCATATACTTATGGAGTTGATGGAGTTTATAATACGGATTTAGTATATGACAACTTAACAGAAGGAACTTACACATTAACTGTTCAAGATAATAACGGATGTATTCAATCAGTGGGTAGTTTAACGATTGATCCATTGCCAGTAATACCAGATTTTACTCATAGTATAACTTATAATTGTGATGGTTCAGGGAATGTTACTTTAACACCACCGGCGACACCAGTATTAACATACTCATATAGTATTGATGGTGGTACTAACATCAATCTAACAGGAAATGTATTTAACAATTTAGCAGTAGGAACGCATACTATAACAGTTCTAACACCAAGAGGATGTAACAGGGATTTTGTAGTCACTGTTGCAGATAACGAAGAATTTACAGGAAGTATAGTTTCAAGTACAGATGTTTTATGTAATGGAGCAACAGATGGAACTATAACAATTGAAGCGGTTAATTTCACTGGGTCTTATGAATATAGTACCGATGGAGGAACGACTTGGATTTCAACGAGTAATGGAACTCAAACCATAACAGGATTAGATAATATTACTTATAATATTCAAATACGTCCAGATTCTAGTTCACTTGCTGCATGTACCATTACGTTACCAGCGGTTACCTTAAATGAACCGACTGCGGTATCAGCAACAGCAGCAATTACAAAACCAGTAACGTGTTCAAACCCAACAGG
>NZ_CAZEQU010000002.1:46526-106200 GCF_964513065.1 Tenacibaculum xiamenense | reverse complement strand
GTTGAGTGTTGAGTGTTGAGTGTTGAGTGTTGAGTGTTGAGTGTTGAGTGTTGAGTGTTGAGTGTTGAGTGTTGAGTGTTGAGTGTTGAGTGTTGAATTTCGCTAGCTCAATTAGTGAAAATAGTGATAAATGCTTTATTTTTAGGGTTAGTAAAAAAATTAAAGAGATGAAAAAGAGTATTGTTCAAAGCAAAAGCTTTCAGTTTTCGTTAAACATAATTTCCTTGTTTTCAAAACTACAGAAAGAAAAAGAATTCATTATTTCAAAACAGCTTTTAAGAAGTGGAACTTCAATAGGAGCAAATATTGAAGAAGCAATGGCAGGTCAGAGTAAAAGAGATTTTATTGCCAAGATGTCTATTTCTTCAAAAGAAGCTAGAGAAACTAGATATTGGTTATTACTATTGAAGGGAAGTGATTTAACTCAAATAAATGTTTCTTCACTTTTAAAAGATATAAACAAATTAATACGATTGTTAACATCAATTGTCAAAACATCACAAGAAAACCTTGTAAAAAAACAAGTGTAAAACTTTAAAATTCAAAACTAAAAACTTAAAATTTATTCATGATCACAGCAGAAGAAGCTAAACAAATCATATTAAATCATACGCAAGATTTTGGAATTGAAGAAATTCCTCTATTAGAATCTATCGGAAGAGTTTTAAAAGAAGATATTGTAGCCGATAGAGATTTTCCTCCATTTAACAGGGTTGCCATGGACGGAATTGCCATCAACTATCGGTTTTTTGAATATGGAGTTCGCGATTTTAAAATAGAAGGTGTTCAACCCGCTGGAGCACCGCAAGAAACTTTGGACAACGCTGCTCATTGTTATGAAGTTATGACAGGTGCTGTGCTTCCAAACAATGCGGACACTGTTATTAGATATGAAGATGTATCGATAGATACTTTAATGGCAACGGTTACCGTTGATCAAATTAAAGAAGGACAAAACATACATACACAAGGTTCGGACAAGCCTAAAGCAACAATTTTAATTAAAAAAAACACGATTGTTTCTCCTGCAGAAATAGGTGTGTTAGCAACTGTTGGTAAAACCACTGTAAAAGTTGCTAAACAGCCAAAAGTTATGATTATCTCTACAGGTGATGAACTGGTTGAAATAGATCAAACTCCTTTAGCTCATCAAATTAGAAAGAGCAATGTGTATACTTTGGTTTCACTTCTTCAAAACTTAAATATTCCTTCAGAAACAGCCCATTTAACGGATAATAAAGAAATACTCTCTGCTAAAATTGCTGAATACATAAACACCTACGATGTACTTATTTTTAGTGGAGCTGTAAGTAAAGGTAAATTCGATTTTCTACCTGAAGTATTATCGGAATTGGGTGTTCAAAAGTTATTTCATAGAGTTTCACAGCGTCCTGGAAAACCTTTTTGGATGGGAGTTGTTGATAACCCCGATAAAAACAACACAGCTGTATTCGCATTCCCTGGAAATCCAATATCCACTTATGTAAACTGTATGGTTTATTTCAATCCATGGTATACCAAAAGTGTTCAGGTATATCAACCAGTAAAAACAGCAGTACTAAGCGAAGATGTTGACTTTAAACCAAGTCTAACGTATTTTTTACAGGTAAAATTATCTTCCGAAGAAGGACAACTAATTGCAACACCTGTAAAAGGAAATGGTTCAGGAGATTTAGCAAGTTTAGTTGAAGCTGATGGATTTATTGAGCTTCCTAAGCAAGATGAGTTGACTTATAAAAAAGGAAGTGTTTTTCCAATATATAGCTATCGCAGTGTTGAGTGTTGAGTGTTGAGTGTTGAGTGTTGAGTGTTGAGTGTTGAGTGTTTGTGAAGATTCCAATAATAACTTAAAATTCAAAACTTACAACTTAAAATTTATCACAAATACTTAACTTTATGCATGAAAAAGAACTAAAAATTAGAGAGATGAAAAAGAGTATTGTTCAAAGCAAAAGCTTTAAGTTTTCGTTAAACATAATTTCCTTGTTTTCAAAACTACAGAAAGAAAAAGAATTCATTATTTCAAAACAGCTTTTAAGAAGTGGAACTTCAATAGGGGCAAATATTGAAGAAGCAATGGCAGGTCAGAGTAAAAGAGATTTTATTGCAAAGATGTCTATTTCTTCCAAAGAAGCTAGAGAAACTAGGTATTGGTTATTATTATTGAAAGAAAGTGATTTAACCAAAATAAATGTTTCTTCACTTTTAAAAGATATAAATGAATTGATACGATTGTTAACATCAATTGTCAAAACATCCCAAGAAAACCTGTTAAAGAAACAACAATAAAACTTTAAAATTCAACACCGAAAATTCAAAATTTACAAAGTGAGCGATTTTACACACATAAACGAAAAAAATAATCCTAAAATGGTGAATGTTTCTGATAAGAAAATCACTAAAAGAACGGCAATAGCAAAAGCTACCATGTTTTTAGGAACCGAAATCATTAGTCAGTTTACTAATGATGAACTCATCACCAAAAAAGGACCTGTTTTTCAAACAGCGATTATTGCTGGAATACAAGGAGTAAAGAAAACTTCTGATATTATTCCAATGTGTCATCCTCTATTGATTAATGGAGTTGATATTGATATTTCTGTGGTTGATGACCTTCATATTGAGGTAACTTGTAAAGTAACTATTGAAGGAAAAACTGGAGTTGAAATGGAAGCCTTAACAGGAGCTTCAGCCACTTGTTTAACTATTTATGATATGTGTAAAGCTATTAGCCAAGACATGATAATTAAAGAAGTTAAGTTAATAGAAAAAACTGGTGGTAAATCAGATATTAAAAAATAGTACGAATAAACGAGCAATTTAAATTCTTCAACATAGAAATGCAAAAGCATAAAAAACACGCTAATTTAACAAGAAAGTATAACGATAATTTTGCACCAAATGAAGTTGCTATTTTAGGTGCGAAATGTAGCATTATTACCAACTTAGTTTATCAGGTAGCTAAAAAACTTTCTAATTATAATATTGGTTATTTCGATGCCTCTCATGCCAAGGACATAGATGTTAACACCCTGTCTGAATATACTTTTCATCATGAGGGAAATTTGCAATTAAGCACTCGTTCTTATATTAACAAATATGACCAACGACTGCAGTTTTATAATCATGATTTTGTTTTCATTAATGGAAATCATTATCAAGGAGCAAAACAGGTTCTTATTTTAGACAATGAAAAAGAAGCTTCAATCAAAAAACGTTTAGATCAAATAACGAATATTGCTTTTGTTATTAAATTAAATGAAGACTCTAAATATTTCGATTGTTTGGTTGAAAAATTCCCGCAAATTGAAAATATAACGAGTTACGGAATTGATGATGTTGATAAGATTACAAATCATATTAAAAACCTTATTGAAGAGCGAATTGCAACAGTAAAAGGTTTGGTTCTTATTGGTGGGAAAAGTACAAGAATGGGAACTGATAAAGCAGCTCTAAATTATTTTGGAAAACCTCAAAAAGAACATATTAAAGAGTTATTAGAAGATTGTTCTTTGGAAACCTTCTTCTCAGTACAACCTTTCGAATCTGCTCAAGATGAACTTAATAAGGATAACGAAATTCAAGATACCTTTTTAAACTTAGGTCCTTTTGGTGGAATTTGCTCGGCTTTTCAAAAAAATCCAAACACAGCTTGGTTGGTTTTAGCAACTGATGTTCCTTTTGTGGATGAGAAGATTATTCAACTTTTATTAGAAAATAGAGATCCAAGCAAAGTAGCAACTGCTATTAAAGGAAAAGGCAAAGAATTTCCTGAGCCTTTAATAACTATTTACGAGCCCAAAGCATACGGAAAGCTCTTACAATATCTAGCTCAAGGATACTCTTGTCCAAGAAAAATGTTAATCAATTCAGATGTTAAGGTTATTGAAATCGAGGATAACTTTATAAGAAACATAAACACACCCGAAGAATTCAAAGCTGCTTCTAAAGAAATTAAAGCTGGTTTATGAATTTAAAAAACAAAATGTTGCTTTCCTATGGTATGGCTTTTTTAGTAACTATTTTAACGGTTCTTTATTCTTTTATTCCTTCTGAATCTTACAACCAGGGAGCTGATATTAAACCTTTTTGCGGAAACGTCAACACTCTAACAAAAAATGGTAAAGAAGGGAAGAAAATTTTTAGAGGTATTTGCGCTACCTGCCATAAAATCAATAAAAAATTGGTGGGACCAGCTTTAATTGGTCATAAGCTTGATACTATCTATTTTGTTAGGTATGTTTTAAATGAAGAAGAGCTACACAAAAAAAAGAACAAAAAAGCTCTATCCGTAAATAAAGAATATAAAAATGTAAACTTTAATCATCAATTCAACAATTTAACAGAACAAAATGTTCTAGATGTAATTGAATACATCAGTAATTAAGATAAATACCAAAAAACAGTCTTTAATTATTAAAAAGTAGGTGATTTTATCTACATAAGTGAAAAATAAGTAGTGGTAAACTCTGTTAAACCACCTCCATTTGAGCAAAAATGATGATCTATTTATTTACCACTACTCATATAAAATATATTTAGTCGTTTTCTGGAGAAATCATCTTGTAAACAAATCCAGCTAAGATTGCTCCAACAATTGGTGCAACAACAAAAAGCCAAAGTTGTTCGGTTGCCCAGCCTTGTACAAATAAAGCCTGACTAATACTTCTTGCTGGGTTTACAGAAGTGTTCGTTACAGGAATACTTATTAAATGAATAAGTGTTAGTCCTAACCCAATCGCTAAACCCGCAAATCCTTTAGGCGCTTTTGAATGAGTAGCTCCTAAAATTATTATCAAAAACATGAAGGTCATTACTATTTCTGTGACCAACGCAGCAAGTAAGCTATACCCACCTGGCGAATGTTCTCCATAGCCATTAGCAGCAAATCCGCCTATTTCAAATCCTGCTTTTCCAGTTGCAATTATATACAGGATACCAGCTCCAGCGATACCTCCTAATATTTGAGCGACAATGTAAGAAATAAGCTCTTTTTTATCAAAACGCCCCCCAGCCCAAAGTCCAATAGATACAGCAGGGTTCAGATGACAACCTGAAATATGCCCGATGGCATATGCCATCGTAACAACAGTTAAACCAAAAGCTATTGCAACACCTACAAATCCAATACCAAGTTCGGGATATGCTGCTGCTAAAACAGCACTTCCACATCCTCCAAGTACCAACCATAAGGTTCCTATAAATTCAGCTACTAATTTTTTCATTTTTTGTTATTTAAAGTTTATAATAGTTTTTGTAGTAGCTAATTCAGTATAAAATTTTTTGATAACGATAAAGAAGCAAAAACATATGTTTGGACATTATTCGATAATTACTACCTATTAATTGAAGTGAAAATCGACCAAATTACCTTCTATGTTTTTTACTTAACTTTTTTAAATATAAGTAAATATAACCAATTACGCATTCGGGATAAATTTTACTTCGAGTAAAGTTTCATAAAGCAAAATGGCATTTAAAAACAAGAAGTTTTCAGGCTTTAAATATTTCTTAATACAATTTCCACTTATACCAATCTTAAATACCAACATATAGCAGTTTCATTTAACCCTAATATTGGCGTTTATAGAGAATCATTGTATTTTAATTTTAACTTATATGTTCTTTTCTAAATTGCGTAGGCGTTGAACTAGTCAATTTTTTAAAAGCATAATAAAAGGCGGCTTTACTATTAAACCCAACATCAATGGCTATTGCAAAAATAGTATCAGGTTTCTCAACCAAAAGTTTCTTCTTAGCCTCTTCAATACGATAGGTGTTAATATAGTCTGTAAAACTCATTTTTTTATTCTCATTAATCGCCTGAGAAACATATGGAAGGGGGCAATTTAACCTTTCAGAAATGGTATTTAGTTTTAATTTTTGAGATAGATATAGTTTTTCCGAAACAACCAATTCATCTATTTTTTGAAATAGTTCAGATGAGTTATTTAAACTTGAATGTTTATACTTTTCTGTTGTATTCAAATCACTATAATCTCCTGTTAAAGCAAATACTGGAAAATACATTAATGAATACACCAGTACAAAAAAGAATAACGTATAAAAAATGGGTTCAATTTTAAATAGCTTTGGAATTAATTCATAATTAAACCAAGCCAATACCACCTCTAACAATATTGCCAGTATTAAAAGAATATTCGCTTTTAATAGTACTTGAATCCAATTAAAATGAATTTCGCTTTTATTACTCAAATCAATAACTAAATTATCTTTTCTAAATAAGAGCGATGACTTATAAAAAAAGTATAGATTAAATAAGCAGGATAACATAAATTCTATTTCGAAATAGATTAAAAACCTAGAATGATTTATCCCAGCGATTCTATCAATTTGTGGAACTGAATAGAAAAAGAACAGCGTTTTAATAATTGAAAAAAGCACCAGAGCAAAAATCCACCTTCCTTCTTTCGGGCACTTCTGATTTAAACATAAACACAATGAAAACTTATAAAACAAAAAACCGATTAAAGGAAATAATAAATACGATAAAAACCACACAAATAAAGGCAGTTGATGTTTGTTTGCAGTGGTAAAAGTATCTAATGAAAGTAATGAATAAATAAAGGTAACAGCGCCCAAAGAATAACGAACGCATTTATTTTTCCCTATGTTATTCTTCGTTAAAAAGATAAACAAGGTTAAAAATGCGCCTAACAAAAAACTAATTTTCGGAAAAACACTCATAACAGCCCCCTCTCTTTACTGATTCTTTAATAAAACTCATTTAGATAGTCTCATGACTAAGAACTCCATATGAGTTTACTTTCTAGCTTTATAAAGTTAGACATTTAAATTAAAAAAAGATGTCAGATTTTATAAAACAACACTTATAATGAAATAGTTACACCTAACTTTATTCAAAAAAATATAAATCTTCGAAATGTAAACACATTAATTCCTTAACGTTTCCCCACAGCAAAAGCTATTGTCAATTGACAATAGCTTTTTTTACTTTATAATCTATCCTTAAAAAAAATGAACAGTTGGAACACGTAAAATTCTAGTATTGCTAATACAGCAGATAAGGTAAATTACTAAGTGTACTATCTTACTTTATAAAAACAGACTTTTTATAATAAAAAATACGTCTTACTTTATAAAATGGAGCCTTTAAGCAAAGATTTACTTTTAATATTGTCTTGTATAACAAGGAATCCCTAAAGGTTAGCAAAGAATTAAATTTCCCCTATTTCCCCTTGTCCGATCTCATAAAAGCTATTGTTTTGAACAATAGCTTTTTATTTATTTAAATTCTTCCTTAAAAAATATAATGGGTATTGAAGTTCTGACGTTTCTTTAAAAATCTCAAATCCGAAATATTGATATAAATCCAAATTCTCTTTAGTAGTTGTTTCAATAATAACAGGCAAAGTACTATCCTTATAATACTCTTGAAGGTTTTTGATTAAGCGAAATCCATGCCCCTTTCCTCTTTCATCTGAATAAGTTCCTAAGATCATCGGATGAATATGAGGTTCTTTGGTATGATATTTCTTTAAAGCCAATTCTCTTTTCAACACTTTCACCACATTCATCAAACCAATACATTTCAATGCTAATTTAAAATCCCAAAGAACTGTTTGTAAAGTTATTTTTTTGGTATGTGGGTACTGAATTAAAGCGCAGGCCTTTCTATTATCAGATAAGAAAACTTCTCCAAAACGAAGTGAGTTGTTGAATAAGTATTCCATTAGAACCTGAAGACGTTCTCTTCGTTTTGCATCTTGCTTTACCACAAAATTAATTGAGTTTGGAATAGTAATTGGCTCAAAGGCCGAAGTCAAAATATCTACGATAAGTTCTTTATCCTTTTTTGTAGCTTTTATCATAAAAAGATGTATTCCTTGCGAATATAGAAAATAGATGAAACCCATCATCAACCCAAAATAAAATTACCTTTAATATTTTTTGAATGTTTACACTACCAACTTAAAAACATGATAAACAAAACATTAAAATCTCTCTTACATAATTCCTCATTAAAACCTACTCAATTCTAAATGTATTTTCTTCAATTATGGCACGCTTCTTGGTTTCAAAAGGAAAACTTTTAAGAATTTTATTTAACCAACTTATAAATTATGAAAACTAAACAACTACTACTACTTATTTGCCTTATTTTTTCTTTTGTGTTTGTATCGTGCTCAAGCGAAGAAGAAATAATTGATAGTTATAAATTAGCCATAAAAGTTACGCACCAAGGACAACCTTTAGAGAATGCATCTGTTCGCATTTATGAATCTATAAAAGATTTACGAAACAAGGAAAACCATCTTTTTGAAGGGAATACCGATAAAAATGGCTTTATTGAATTCAAAGAAAATATTAACCCTGATTTATACTTCGCAGATATAACAAAACCAGAAGAATGTTTGAGCAATCGATTTTCGGTAAATGCTATAAAATTCGAAAATTATCAAGTAGTCCCTACATCAATTCACCCTTCAGATCATTTCATAGAAGAACTTGAAGTCGAAAAAACCATACCTTTAAAATTAAATAATAAAACAGGATTAGGTTTACTTATTTACACGTACGGTGAGTCAACCGATTTTATAGAAAAAGATGAGATATTTTTTTACGATGCGTTTCCAATAAATACACCGGAGAAAGTTGAAATTAAATTTTTAGACAACAATATTTCAATAGACCATATTACTCAAGGCAGCTGTGACGAAATAACTACGTACGAACTTCGTTAAATACACTTTTAACCTTTATTGAATGAAAATAAAAAAACCTGCAAAATTGCAGGTTTTTTTGTGGAGAAGGCGGGGCTCGAACCCGCGACCTTTTGACTGCCAGTCAAACACTCTAGCCAACTGAGCTACATCCCCATTTTACTTAAAAAATTGCCTTTAATATCTTCATATACTAAAAACCTATTTAAGTAGCTCCTTGAGAGTAAAAATACAATTCTTTCTGACAACAAAAAAAATGAAGCGAGATAAATTTATCTCGCTTCCTATTGGCCATACCCTTCAAAATATTTCTAAGCTAAATTATATCAGAAATGGCCTGCGTATTCTCCATAGTTCTAAGTCACCTCAATTTAAGTTAATCCCTTTTTTTAGCAATTTTAATCAATCAAGTCTGGTTAAGTTTTTTAAATGATTTTACTATAAGTATCAAAATCCAAATGGTTATTACAACATCTATTAAGGTAGAACCATAGTACACTCCTCCAATGCCCCACCATTTAGGAAGTAAAATCATTAATGGAATGTAAAAAAATAGTTGTCTTGCCAAGGCTATTATACTTGCAGGTTTAGGGTTTTCAATAGCTGGAAAATAAGTTAAAGCCATAAATACTAAAGGCAAAAACGGTAGTACCACTACATACACTCTAAAATGTAAAATATTGAGTGATGAAAAAGTTGCATCAGGTAACATTAAACGAAGGCTTTGCTCTGGAAATAATGTTAGTAATATCCAAAAAGGAAGCACAAATAAAAGTCCTGTTTTTGTAAATAATTTAAAGCTATTCTTTATTCGTTCGTAATTCCTAGCTCCATAATTAATACCTACAACAGGTTGCAAAGCTCTCATTAAACCGAATAGCGGCGTCATTAAAAACATTAAAATTCTGTTCGCTGAAGCAAAAAAAGCAAGATCACTCGAAGTACCATAATTAGCAATAGCATTCAGTACAACTATTGACTGAATTAGACTCATTAAAGCCATAATAAACCCAGGGAATCCTGATTTCAAAATATCGCTAAATATTTCTTTTTGAAATCCTATTGCATTAATATTTACCTTAAATGAAGCTTTTCCCATTTTAAAATATAAGTACCCTACTAAGCAGTAAATAACCATTCCAATATTGGTTGCCCATGCGGCTCCCTCAACACCTAAATCGGCATATTTGATTAGTATTGGTGTTAGAATTAAATTAATGACCAAGCCATAAATCATCATAATGGCAGCCGTTTTCATTCGTCCTTCGGCTCTTACTATAAAATTAAGTCCAAGGCCATAAACCCAAAAAGGTGCCGCTAATAAGGTTGTTTTTAAATAGTCACTCCCGTAGGTCGTTATAATGCCTGATCCACCCATTAATTTTATTAATTCATCAGAATAAATAAAAGTAGGTATTGTAAATATTAGGGTGGAAACAAGCATTAAAAACGTAGCATTAGATAAAATTAATTGTTGTTTGTTTGTATCCTTTTTTCCTATAGCGATACTTAATAAATTGCCGGCACCAGTTCCTGCCCAACTCCCCAATCCAAAAGTAATTGATGTAAGTGGATAGGCTAGTGCAACACCAGATAATGCTTCTTCACTCATTAATTGACCGATATAGACAGTATCCATAAATGCATTTAAACCAAACATAACCATAGCTATAATAGCAGGTAGTGAAAGCTTCCACATTACTTGCTTTATGTTACCATTTAATATGAACTCCTTTTGTTTTAGTTTTAAATCCATTTTGACAATCGATATTAAGTTGGTCTTCTAAAATGTTTTATAAATCAATTCCTTTTGCCTCTCAAACGACCAGAGTAAAAGCAGGTATTGTATTAAATTTTAACATTTTAAAATGACAACAATCTTATTTAGATTAATTTTAAATAACTATTTTTGAAAGACAAATGTAGAAGTATTATACTCATCCGTTAGTACGCGAAACGTAAATTTCCGTACGCCAAAAGAAATAAATTATGGGGTTTAAACTTTATTCAGATGATATTCAAGAAATAGTTTTCGAATCAGGGCAATACACCCATTCTATTGATAGTGTGGGTACACAAGAACTTGAAATGTCATATGACTTTAAGGTTGCCAATGGTTGGTTTAAAGAAATTATTTTAGATAATTTTAGAATTAATATAACCAATAGTAACCTTGTAGAAAAAACAAACTTATTTTTTGAGTTTACTGACGAAACTGTTGAAATGCACTTTACATTACAAGGTAGTTTTACAACCTCTGTGAATGCCATAAAAAAGGAATACGCTGCTAATAGCAATACGCATAATATTTTCTACTGTAATGATATTAAAGGCAATATAGAATGGTCGGGCTCCGAAATGTATGTGTTTGAAATAAACTTACTCCCTTCTTTTTTTGAAAAGTATTTACCTGAAGATTCATTTTTTGAAAACTTTAGAAAAGCCATAAAAAATAAAGAAACCTCTTATTTAAATAATCAAAACTACCCTATAACCTCTAATATGCGCTTTATTATTCATGAAATTATCAATTGCAAATGGAAGGGGAAATACAGACAAATATTTCTTGAGTCCAAAGTATTGGAGTTGTTATTACTACAAGTAGATCAAATTAAAACGCTGAACCATCGTTTTTCTTCATTTAAAACTCCAAAAGTTTTGATTGATAAAATGCATTATGCGAAAGAGCTTATTTCAAAAAGAATAAACGACCCTATGAGTCTAGCACAGTTGGCAAGAGAAATTAACACCAACGAATGTACCCTGAAAAAAGAATTCAAAAATGTTTTTGGTACCACTGTATTCGGATATATCAATGATACCAGAATGGAAGAAGCTAAACAAATGCTTTTAAATGAAGAGTTAAGTATAAAAGAAATTTCTGAGAATATTGGCTATAAGAACCCTCAACATTTTTCAACAGCTTTTAAAAAGAAGTTTGGAATTAGTCCAAGCCTTCTAAAATCTTAGCTCTTAAGCTTTCCTGAACACCATAAATTCCATTGAATTTGGGTACTTAATAAAGAAGAACTCATTTAGACTTTTTGAGTTCAAAGTAAAAACCTCATGCAAAAAATTGCATGAGGTTTTTTTATTAGCCATACCCTCTGACGTATTATTTATGATTTAATATCGAATCGATCTAAGTTCATTACTTTTACCCAAGCATTTACAAAATCCTTTACGAACTTCTCTTTTGCATCGCTACTTGCATATACCTCGGCTATTGCTCTAAGCTCAGAATTAGAACCAAAGATTAAATCTGCTCTTGTTGCTTTCCATTTCACATTTTCAGTTCCTCTTTCTTTGCCCTCAAATTCTAGTTTATCTTCAGAAATTGGTTCCCAAGATGTACCCATATCCAAAAGGTTCACAAAAAAATCATTTGTCAAAACCCCAGGGTTATTGGTAAGTACTCCGTTTTTAGAATTATTAAAATTGGCATCTAATGCACGCATTCCTCCTACTAAAACAGTCATTTCAGGAACGGTTAATGTAAGTAACTGTGCCTTATCAACTAATAATTCTTCAGTTTTTAGTGTGTATTTTTTCTTCTGATAATTTCTAAATCCATCTGCCATTGGCTCCAATACAGCAAAAGAACTAGTATCTGTTTGCTCCTGAGAGGCATCCATTCTTCCTTGAGTAAATGGAACCTCAACTGCATACCCAGCTTTTTTAGCAGCCTCTTCCACAGCTGCAGAACCACCCAATACAATTAAATCAGCAATAGAAACTTTGGTACTGTTAGCTTTGTTAAAATTCGATTGAATTTTCTCGTATGCAGCTATTACCTTCTTTAATTGCTCGGGGTTATTACTCTCCCAATTTACTTGTGGCTCTAATCGAATACGTGCCCCATTAGCACCTCCTCTTCTATCCGATCCACGATACGACGAAGCTGAAGCCCAAGCTGTTTCTATTAATTGATTTGCCGGAATTCCTGAATTTAAAATTGCCTTTTTTAATGAAGTAATATTTTCTTTAGAAATTGCTTTTTCAGAGGCAACTGGTATTGGGTCTTGCCAAATAAAGTCTTCCTGTGGAATTTCTGGTCCTAAATATGTTGTTTTAGGTCCCATATCTCTATGCGTTAATTTAAACCATGCTTTAGCAAAAGCTGCGTCAAACGACAATGGGTCATCTAAAAACTTTTGACATACCTTTTTATACTCAGGATCAAATTTCAATGCTAAATCAGAAGTTAACATTGTTGGTCTATGTCTTTTATTTTTATCAAAGGCATCTGGAAAAACTTCACCTACATCTTTAGCCACCCATTGATGAGCCCCAGCAGGGCTTTTTGTTAACTCCCAATCATTCGTAAATAATGTATTTAAAAACGCATGACTCCATCGAGTTGGGGTTGGTGTCCAAATAACTTCTAAACCAGAAGTTATAGCATCCTTTCCTTTTCCTGATTTATAGGTACTCTTCCATCCTAACCCTTGTTCTTCGATACCAGCAGCTTCAGGCGAAGCTCCAACATTGTCCGCTGGTCCTGCTCCGTGTGTTTTTCCAAATGTATGCCCCCCAGCAATTAGCGCCACTGTTTCTTCATCGTTCATTCCCATTCTACCAAAAGAAATTCTAATATTCTTAGCAGAAGCTAATGGGTCAGGATTTCCATTTGGTCCTTCTGGATTCACATAAATCAATCCCATTTGAACTGCCGCCAACGGATTTTCGATCTCTAAATCTAGTTCTCCTTTTTCGTTTAATCTTCTACTTTCTAACCATCCCGATTCAGACCCCCAATACACATCTTCTTGTGGAACCCAAACATCTTCTCTACCTCCTGCAAAACCAATTGTTTTCAATCCCATCGATTCAATAGCCACATTACCAGCCAAAATCATTAAATCCGCCCAAGAAATTTTCTTACCATACTTCTGTTTAATAGGCCATAATAACCTTCTAGCTTTGTCTAAGTTTCCATTATCAGGCCAGCTGTTTTGTGGTGCAAATCGCTGTAACCCCATTCTCGTTCCTCCTCTTCCATCACCTGTTCTGTAGGTACCAGCACTGTGCCACGCCATTCTAATAAACAACGGTCCATAATGCCCATAATCTGCTGGCCACCAATCTTTCGAATCCGTCATTAGTTTTGTTAAATCTGCTTTTAAAGCTTTGTAATCTAACTTACTAAATTCATCAGCATAGTTAAACGTATTTCCCATTGGGTCGCTTAATGCTGAATTTTGTGCTAACACATCCAAATTCAATTTATTAGGCCACCAATCTTTGTTTAATTTCTTTTCAGAAATTTGTTCTTTTTTATGCCCTTTGTCAAATCCAAAAGGGCATCCTCCTCCTTCTTCTTTCTCACCTTGGTTTTGTTTACCATTACATGAGAAGAATAGAATAGCAACGAATGCGCTTAATACTATTTTATTCATTTTTAAACTATTAATTGATTTAGTTCAAAACTATATATAAATCAACTATAATTTAACCTAAAACTATAGATATAAACTATATTAAAATACGTAAAAACAATAAAAAACTCTGAAACAAACAGTTAGATCAACTAGTAAAATGAATTTAATAAAAAAAGCCAGAAAAATAGTCTTTATGTTGGACGTAAATTTTGAGAAATAGAGAATTTATAACTACTTCTGGCTTTTTTAATCATATCAAGAAAATAACATCTAACATTTTTAATAAAAATAAAAGTCATGGTATGCAGTACTTTCTAGCGTTATTTACCCCAAATACTCTTAAAAGTATATGCTTCCTTTTTAATCTTTTTCATAACAACCTTCCCATGTAGATTCGGCAAATTTTCCTTTTTAGCAAATTAATTATTTAAACATTAGTCTATTTTCTAGTAAAACTGGGTTCTCCATAAATTCATGCTTTTAAATTCTCTATTTTTTTCTTTCCTTTCTTCAGAAATTATAACAGTACAAAGCAAGTCACAAAAAAACTCTTTTCAAAGTCTATGTTCTTTGTATTTATAAATTTCAACCTATCAAAAACCATATTAAAAAACTAATAAACAGAAACTTAAATAAAATTTAAAAAATAATATCTTTACATCTTAGAATGTGTCCATGACTATGGGGAAACAACAGAATATTTGTCATTTTTTAGAGACATTTTACTCTAAAAGCATTTTTTTACATTTGGTAATTATCCAAGCATTTAACTCCTTTTTCAAATTCTACAATTATAAAATTCGCACAAAGAATTATGAAAATAAAAAAAAGTATATCACTAATTTTATTCTTACTTACCTCTCTAGCAATAACCTCTCAAGAGAAGCAAATAGACTCGTTATCTGGAAAAACTTTTAATAGACTGGAAGAGTATTTAGATAGAAACCCCTATGATTCTGTCAATAATAAAATATATGCTAATGCTTATCTAAAAAAGGCGAATGAATTAAAAGATTCTTTAAAAATAGTAAATGCATATTATCATCTAAGTAATATATCCAAATATGACATAGCACTTCAATATACCGATAGCATAATCAATACTTCTAAGAATTTCAAAAACAACAAATACTACCCCGCCTTGGGATACATCCAAAAAGGTAATCTTTATTATCAGGCAGGAAAATATAAAAAAGCATTGAGCTATTTTTTGGAAGGTTACAATGTTAGTATTAAAAACAATAACAAGATATATGCTTTAGCAGCCAAACAAAATATAGGGTTATTAAAAAATAAAATAGGTGAACGGAAGGAAGCATTAGAAATATTTAGGGATTATATTGTGTATTTAGATAATAATGAAATTAAGAATAAGGATCATTATTTGGTACGTGGATTATACTCCTTAGCTGATTCCTATGTATACAACAAGAAACAAGATTCCGCTTCTATCATTATAAAGAGAGGGATAAAAAAGGCAGAACAACTTCAAGATTCTTTAATGTTTGCTCATTATATATATCTATCTGGAATAAATTTATATTTTCTAAAAAAATATAAACCTGCTATAAATAGTTTGTTAGAAAGTAGTAATTTCTTTTCCGAAAAAACTTTAAACGCTATTTGTAATTTATATCTAGGTAAATCATATTCGGAATTAAATAAAACTGATAGTGCTTATTACTATTTTAAAAAAGTTGATACCTTTTTAGAAAAAACTAACAATATCACATATGAACTTATCGAAATATATCCTTCTCTAATTAAATATGAAAAGAAAGCAAATAATTTAAAAAAGCAGCTTTATTATACCAATCGCTTGTTAAAATTCGATAGTATTTTGCTTGAAAACAACAAATACCTTTATAAAACTATCATAAAAGATTATGAAATAAATGACCTGCTATCTTCAAAAAACCAAATTATTCTAAGATTAGAAAAAGCAGAAAAAACATCGAAAAGTTATATTTATCTTCTTTCTACTTTTACGATTATACTATTATCTCTAGTTACTATTTACAAAAGAAAAAACCTCTCCAATAAAAGAAAATACAAAGAGATTATTCTATCAATCAAAAACAATGAAAATCGAAAGCAAGATTCAGATAACACTGAAAACCAATTAGCAAAACAATCTATCGACATTTCAGAAGATTTATTAAATCAGATACTTGAAAACCTTAAAAAATTTGAAAAATCAGAGAAGTTTTTGTCAAAAAAATACACATTAAACTCATTGGCCAAAGAACTAAAAACCAATAGTTCTTATTTATCAAAAGTCATCAATTTAAAAAAGAACACTAATTTTGCCAACTATTTAAATAATTTAAAAATAGATCACTCCATCAATAGGTTAACTAAAGATAAAGTATTCAGATCTTATACAATAAAAGCCATCGCTGAAGAATCAGGTTTTAACAATTCTCAATCATTTTCAAATGCATTTAATAAAAAAACTGGTTTATATCCTTCTTATTTTATCAAACAACTAAAAAACGAGGGTGACTAAAGCTATTGTAACGCCATTTCAAGACGGTACTTTATTTAAAGTCAAAACCCCGAAATCAATTGATTTCGGGGTCTTCCGTAGTACCAAAGGTGGGACTCGAACCCACACGTCCTTGCGAACATTGGATTTTGAATCCAACGTGTCTACCAATTCCACCACTTTGGCTTATTGTGGGTGCAAATTTATTAAAATATTTTAGTTAATTCATCAAAATACTTTCAATCTCTCAAAATAGTTTTATTTTTGCCCCCATATAACAACACAAACAAAAAACACACTTTCGATAAATGCTTGCAAATCAATTAAGTCCGAAAATTTTTGCTTGTTCTCAGAGTACAGAATTAGCAGAAGAAATTGCAAAGAAATTTGGAACCGAACTAGGAAATGTTCACATATTGCGCTTTAGCGATGGAGAATTTCAGCCAGCTTTTGAAGAATCAGTAAGAGGAAGAAGAATTTTTATTATTGGTTCTACTTTTCCAAATGCTGACAATTTAATGGAAATGTTATTAATGTTAGATGCTGCTAAGCGTGCATCGGCAAGACATATTACTGCTGTTATGCCTTATTTTGGTTGGGCAAGACAAGATAGAAAAGACAAACCAAGAGTTGCCATTGGAGCAAAATTAATTGCTAAATTATTAGAGGAAGCAGGAGCTACTAGAATTATGACCATGGATTTACATGCTGATCAAATTCAAGGTTTCTTTGAAAAGCCAGTAGATCATTTATTCGCTTCTTCAATTTTCTTACCATATGTTGAAAGCTTAAAGTTAGATAACTTAACAGTAGCTTCTCCAGATATGGGAGGTTCAAAAAGAGCTTATGCGTATTCTAAGTATTTAGAGAGTGACGTAGTAATCTGTTACAAACAACGTAAAAAAGCAAACGTTATTGGTCATATGGAGCTTATTGGTGATGTTGCTGGTAAAAACGTTATTCTTGTTGATGACATGATTGATACTGGAGGAACACTTACAAAGGCAGCTGACTTAATGATAGAAAGAGGAGCTTTAAGTGTGCGTGCAATTATTACGCATCCAATTCTTTCAGGTGATGCTTATGAAAAAATTGAAAGATCGAAATTAACGGAGTTAATCGTTTCAGATACAATTCCTTTAAAAAAGCAGATATCTAAAATAAAAGTAGTATCTTGCGCCACTTTATTCGCAGATGTAATGCACAAAGTGCAAGATAATACATCAATTAGCGATGAATTTTTAATGTAATTTAATATAAATAAGAAAGTAATGCAATCAATTACAATCAATGGATCTCAAAGAGAAAGCGTAGGTAAAGTAGCTACTAAAGCCTTACGTAATGCTGGAAAGGTTCCTTGCGTATTATACGGAGGAGACAAACCTGTGCACTTTTCAGCTGACGAAAAAGCGTTCAAACCGTTAGTGTATACTCCAAACGTTTATACTGCAACGATTGAACTTGACGGACAATCATATACGGCTGTTTTACAAGACATTCAGTTTCACCCAGTAACTGATAAAATTTTACACATTGATTTTTATCAATTATTTGAAGATAGACCAATCGCTATGGAAATTCCTGTGAAATTAGTAGGAAATTCTAAAGGGGTTATGATCGGGGGTGCTTTACGTCACAACGTACGTAAATTAAAAGTTAAAGCTTTACCAGCTAACTTACCTGATTTCATCGAAGCTGATATCACTGAATTAGAAATTGGTAACAAATTATATGTTACTGAATTAGCGAACGAAAACTATACTATTTTACACCCAGATAACACTGTGGTTGCACAAGTACGTATGTCTCGTAACGCGGCAAAAGCAGCTGCTGAAGCTGAAAAATAACAACTTACTTATCGTAAGAAAAAAGCGTTACACTTGTGTAGCGCTTTTTTAATTTTAACTCATGACTATTTTCAAATACCTTAAACGTTTATTTAACCGTTCAGAAATACTCGATAAAGAAACTCAAATGAAAAAATTTTTAATTGTAGGTCTTGGTAATATTGGTGAAAAATATGACAATACTCGTCATAACATTGGTTTTAAAATTGTTGATGCTTTTGTAAAAGAGCATGGAGGAAGTTTTGAAACAGAAAAATTAGGTGATATTGCTACGGTTAAAGTTAAAGGAAAAGCAGTTACTGTTTTAAAACCGAACACCTACATGAATTTAAGCGGTAAAGCGGTTGTCTACTGGATGAAAAAGGAAAACATTCAGGTTGAGAACTTGTTGATTATTACAGACGATTTAAACATTGATTTTGGTAAAGTACGTATTAAAGGAAAAGGAAGCTCTGGAGGTCATAATGGATTGAAAGATATTCAAGATAAGTTTAATACTGGTGCTTACCCTCGTTTTCGTTTTGGAGTAGGATCTCAATATAGTAAAGGAAAACAAGTTGATTTTGTTTTAGGTAAGTGGAGTGATGAAGAAGAAAGTGCCATGATTGAGCGTATTCCTTTCAGTGTAAATGCCGTTACTTCCTTTATTAACGCTGGATTAGCGAACACCATGAATGAGTTTAATGGTAAGTAAATATTTATTGGTCATTATAAAATATAAAGAGCGAGAAAATTCTCGCTCTTTTTCTATTTTATTCCTAAAATTCTTTTGAAGGTTCTTACTTCACATTCATAAAATCGGCATAAAAATTTGACTAACATACTGTGGCTTTTATTTAATTAGTAATAAAAACTCAAATAGTATTACATGAATTAGTCAATTAATTATCTTCTGCATACCACTCCGCGAAACTTGTTTCTGTTTCCTGAAGTTTTAATGAATGTAACTTGATATTATCAGGAAGATGTTTCATTATCTTTTTAGCAAAATCGATAATCATCATTTCACTTGTTGGCTGATAATCTACTAGAATAACATGATGTCCTCTATCACTAAGTTCTTTCGCTAATTCAACATGCGGTGTGTTTTTATTAAACACTGTTGCATGATCAAATACATCAACTATCTCCTCTTTAACAATCTTCTTCAAATCACCAAAATCAATCACCATTCCAAACTTTACGTTTGAAGAATCACTAATGGGCTGTCCAATAACCGTTACTGAAAGTTTATAACTATGTCCATGAACATTTTTACACTTTCCATCATAACCATAAAGTGCATGACCCGTTTCAAAGCTAAATTGCTTTGTTATTCTAATATTGCTCACTTTCTTCTAAACTTTTTGTTACTTCTGTATTTATTATAAAAATATACTATGGCAACTAAAAATGCTAACCCCGCAAATAAAAAATTATCCATTTTTACGTATTTTGTTTTCGGGGTCGAAAGTACAAATTTGATTTTAATTTACTGGGTTTTTAACGCTTTATAACCAGTAAACAAGTGTTTTTCCTCAAAATTAAATGCTAAAGGAATTAAAATTGTGATTGGTTTTAGTGATTAAAAATTGATTCCTAGTTCTAATTCATAACCAAATTCTTTTGATAATACATCTGAGTTAATAAAATGCTGGTTAAAACTAACTCCAAAAACAAGACCTAATTCTTTCCATGGTATAAAACGCAGTCCTTGATTTGATTCAAAACCAATTAAAAATTTACTTTGAGTATTATCTTGAAGATTTCTTGTTTTTTCATATCCAAAAGGAACGTTAAGTCCAATACCGGCATATATTCCTTCATGCAATTTTATATATCCGTCAACACCAGCTCCAAGCACAAATCTACTTGACGATTTAAAGCCTCTTTTTTTGAGTGTTCCTTCTTTTAAGCTGTAACCGCTATAGGAAAATCCAGCAGGGATTATAAAATCGTCTGAAGAATCAATAAATTCAGAATATTTGAATTTATAGCCTTCATAATTCTTACTGAAAATCTTTTGAACTGAAACGATATGAATTGTTTTTTTATTTAAACCTGGAATATTCTCTGTTTGAGCGTTCAGCGGGAGAATTCCTACTAAAAATATAAATAATATATAGCGCATTTTTTATTTTCTGTAGTGAAATATTATTTCTTTCAAATCTTTTATGTCATACCAAAGTGCTAAAGAATTTTTTTCCATTTTAACAATAGCCACTTGAAGAGAGTTCTTATTGGCATCAGTAAGTATGATTGCTTTTTTCTTTTCCAAAAACTTCCATGTCCCAAAGTCGACCTCTCCTTCAGATTTAGACTCAAAAGACATATCTTTTTTTAAGAATAGATAATCTCCATTATCTTCGCTTGTTGGCTGATGAAACTCTCCTTGAATTTCGTATTCATTTATTTTCCATTTTCCAAATAATTGGTCTTTAACGCTTTCTTGTGCAAATGTAAATCCACAAGTAATTAGTAGTAATGTTAGTAATGTAGTTCGAAACATAATTTTATAGTTTGTATATTTTCTCAAGGGCAAAGCTATATTCGTTTTTAGCTCTACATTTGTTCATTTAGGACAATTTTGTTTTTGATTTTTTTGTCTGAAACGAACAAACTTTGAACCTGTAAAGCGTATTAATTTTGTTTCGAAACCTCACTTTGTGAATTAAATTTGTTATTGTGAAAAACTCAACTCAATTAGAAAGATATCAGAGATTACTAAAGTTTCTTGAAGAGAAATTTAAATCAAGTATTGAAACAGAAGATATAGAAGCTGTTTCTTTCTATTCCTATCGAAACATTAACAGAATCTTTTTAGCCCTACAACATGAAACTATTGGTCAGTTTATTAAAAGAAGGAAACTTGAAAAAGCTGCAGAATACTTAAAATTTTCTGATACAGAAATATCCGATATTGCGCTCGAAATTGGCTATGGAGACATTGCTGCTTTTAGTAAAGCGTTTAAAAAGCATTTTCGATGTACTCCTTCACGATTTAGAAGTTCATTCGACTTACAACAAAAAATCACTAATGACCTCATAAAAGTTGAGACACAAAAAGAAATAGAAGAATTACAATTCGAAATTGAAACATTACCTTTTTTAAGAATACTCTTTCTTCAGTACCAAGGATCTTATGAGGACATTAAAGGCATTGAAAAAACATGGAAACAACTGATAAAATATGCTTATAACAATAAATTGTTAATTGATGATACCGTTGTTTTAGGAGAAATTTTAGATGACGATGAAATCACGGAGTCTATCTATTGTAGATACAATGCGGGAATCATTTTACCAGAAAACAGTGATTTCTCACCAAAAGGATTGTTTGATATAAAGGGGCTTTCTTCTCAGAAATATGCTAAATTTATTCATAAAGGAAGTCATGAAACTTGTTTCGAAACATACAACAAAATTTACGCTCGTTGGATGTTTGACGTGCAATTAGAATTCGAGGATAAACCCGTATTAGAGTTTTATATAAACGACGATGATATTACTCCTGAAGAGGATTTAATTACCGAGATATACATTCCTGTGGTTTAATAGCCTAGATGAAATTCAGAATAACTAATTTTCATCAAAAAATTAATTCGATAGACTATGAGCTTAAATGCTGAGAAAACTAAATATGATAACGAATTAAGTGTGTTAATTAATAAATCAATTTGTGAAGTATCATATTTTGAAATAAATTATGGTGAACCTAATTATGACTTAGGAGATCATCATTCATTGGATTATGGAATACAAATAGAGGATCATAATGGAGATACTTATTATATGGTTTGGGATTCTCAGTATTACCAATTTGACTTAAAATTTAAAAGAGGCCATATAATAAATGAATTTAGCTCGGAACCTCAGATTCAAAAACATATTGTATCAAAATCTATTTACTGGATTAATAGAATAAATCAAAAAATTAAAAGTATTGAATCATACTGGAGTTATGTCAGTCATGGAAATTTCAAAAAAACTTACTATCCTCAAGACATTGAAATTAGCTTTGAAAATGAGTTAAATGTAATAATTTCCGCATTAGAAATAAGATCAGATGGAACTGTAAATTCAATGGCAGACCATGTTTCTTTATTTTTTGATTCTGAAACTGCTTTGAGATATGGAGCAAAATAAATTTAGAAATCAATACTAGGTTTAATCGTTCTTGTGGAATTTAACAATTTGGTATCGTGCATAATAATTGTAACCAAATTAAAGTATCGTCGTCCAATTAAAGAATTAGCTAACGGAAAATGGATACTAAACAAACAGATTATAAGGGATTTCTTTTTGATATATTTTTATATCTAACCATAATGTTTCTTGTTAGAGAAATTTACCTTTCTCAATTTCCTTTTATTGCAAATGGACTAATGTGGTCATTCTCAACTCTAATAATAGCTAAATGGAGAATGAAAGTGAGAAACATAACATGGAGTGATTTAGGCTTGCAAAAACCAAAAAGTCTTTTAAAAACACTTTTGATAACTATTGGTATATTAATATCTATTCCAATATCAATTATTGTTTTTGAACAGGTTCAAGACCTACTCCCTTTTACTTTATCTCCAGATACTTCCTCAGAAGATGCTGTTTCAAAATTTGGAAATTTAAAAGGAAACTGGATTCATTTTTTTAAAATCATTCCATTTATCCTAATTCAATCAACATTAGAAGAATTATTGGATAGAGGTTTTTTAATTAATTGGTTTGAACGACTGTTTTCTAAAACCAATTTAGCCACTACTTTTGCCGTTATTTTACAAGCTGTAATTTTTGGTTTTAGACATTCCTATGATATATCAGAAAGATCCATTACAGTAGGGATTATTGGGTTGATAATGGGAATAGCCTATGTGAAATTTGGAAGAAATTTATGGCCTTTAATTATTGCACATTGTATCCTCAATACAATGTCTATGATAGGAAAAATATAAGTTTTTCATATAAAAAAAGCACATCAAAAACATATATCTCTAATTTATTTATGAATTAGCGTCTTCGGATAAATTTCGTTAACAAAACTTCAATATTTTTTGTTTAATTTTATCGGTAACAATAATCACTTAAATTGCTATATGATTAATACTACCGCTACAAAAATGAGAAAAACATTACTTACCTTATTGCTATGTTTCCTGGCTTTAAACTATCTCAATGCACAATCAATTGATCTTTTGAAACAGCAAATACATGAAGTTCTCAAAAACAAAAAGGCACATGTTGGAGTTGCAATTGAAGGAGTAAATCCAAAGGATATTATTTCTATTAATGGTGATAGTCATTTACCTATGCAAAGTGTATTTAAATATCATTTAGCGTTGGCTGTACTTCATCAAGTTGATTTAGGAAAGCTTGATTTGAACGAATCTATTACAATCGATAAAAAAACTATTGAGAAGTACAATCATTTATGGAGCCCTTTGCGAAAAAAATATCCAAATGGTGCTGAAATATCATTAGCTGAAATGATTGAATATACAGTTGCCTGGAGTGATAATCTTGGCTGTGATTTGCTCTTTGAACTCGCTGGAGGCTTAAAAGTTGTAGAAAACTATTTACACAACATAGGTATTAAAGATATTGCTATTGTTCACAATGAAATTAACATGCAAGCTCAGTGGGATCGTCAATTTGAAAATTGGACGACTGCAAAGGCCGCTAATAAAACTTTAAAGTTGTTTTATAAAAATGCTAACAATCTTCTAAGTAAGAAAAGCTATGGCTTTTTACTGGACGTTTTAAAAGGTACTCAAACAGGTAAAAAAAGTATTCGAGGTTTTTTACCAAAAGAAACAATTGTGGCACATAAAACGGGACACTCTGGAAAAAATAAGGAAGGTTTAACCGGTGCCGTTAATGATATTGGAATTGTGTTTTTACCTGATGGATCTCACTTTTATTTAAGTGTTTTAGTGAGTAATTCAACAGAACCTGATACAACAAATCAGAGAATTATAGCCGAAATAGCAAAACTAACTTGGGATTATTTCAATAACTAAAAAACAAGCTGTTTTTCCAACTTTTTTAATATCTGTTTTTTTTATATTTTTGTCAAAAAATGACAAGTCTTATGAAAACCACATTTGGAGAATACATAAGAAAATTAAGGTTAGAAAATAATCTGACCCTAACTCAACTAGCGGCAAGACTAAATCTAGATTCTGCTAACTTGAGTAAGATTGAGAATGATAAAAGAGATTTTGATAAAAAGCGTATTCCACTATTATCTGAAGTATTTCAAATTGAAACTGATGAAATTATGAATGAGTACATTTCTGATAAAATTGGTAAATCAATCTATGAATATAACTGTTCTAAGCAGCTATTAAAAGTTGCTGAAGAAAAAGCAGAATATCGTAGATCATTAAACAAATCGATTCAAACATAATAAAATATATGAATGTAGTGTCGTTTTTCGCAGGAGCTGGCGGATTAGATTTAGGTTTTGAAAAAGCAGGTTTTAATATTGTTTGGGCTAACGAATATGATAAAGATATTTGGGAGACATATGAAAAAAACCATAAAAACACTGTTCTTGATAGACGTAGTATAACAAATATTTCGGCTGATGAAGTTCCGGATTGTGACGGTATAATTGGTGGTCCACCATGTCAAAGTTGGAGTGAGGCAGGTGCTTTACGTGGTATTGAGGATAAACGAGGGCAACTCTTTTTTGATTTTATTAGGATTCTAGAAGCTAAACAACCTAAGTTTTTTCTGGCCGAAAATGTTAGTGGAATGTTGTTGGATAGACATAAAGAAGCCTTAAAAAACATAAAACTAATGTTTAAGAAGGCTGGATATAACCTGTCTTTTAAACTTTTAAATGCCTCTGATTTTAACGTGCCCCAAGATAGGAAAAGAGTATTCTTTGTAGGTATAAGAGAAGACCTTGACTTTAAGTTTGAATTTCCAAAACCATTAAAAGAAAAAGTAACACTTAAACAAGCAATTGGTGATTTAAAAGATAATGTCGTTCCAGCAAAAGAAGGAAATAAAACCAATAAAAATAATTGTAAAGTTTCCAATCATGAATATATGCTTGGAGGTTTTTCCTCTATGTTTATGTCCAGAAACAGAGTCAGGAGTTGGGATGAGCAATCGTTTACAATTCAGGCAGGTGGAAGACATGCTCCTATTCACCCTCAAGCACCAAAAATGGAATTGATTGAACAGAATGTTCGTGTTTTTGTTCCAGGAAAAGAGAATTTATATCGTAGGTTAAGCGTTAGAGAATGTGCAAGAATACAAACATTTCCAAATAACTTTGTTTTTCATTACAATAATATCTCAGCTGGCTATAAAATGATAGGTAATGCGGTTCCAGTAAATCTTGCTAAACATATTGCACTTGGTATAAAAGCTCAAATAGAAAATGCTGAAAAAAACTTAAACCTAAGTCAATTGAAAAAGGCGAAAACTGCATTAGAAAATACTCTTTTATAATTTATGGCTAACCAAACTATTAATGGTAAAGCGTTTGAATATGCTTTACTTTTTGAATTTTATATAAGATTAAAAACTCTCACGAATGTTACGATTTCAGAAAACGAACCTTATAAAACAGCAAAAGCCTTTTTCGATAGTTTCGACGAATCTGAACAAGATCTATTTAGAATTACCGCCAGCGCAACAATTAATTTTCTAATTGATATTGAACCGAGACTATCAAATGGAATAAACGAAGAAGACTTATTAAACCTTGAGTTAGTAAGTGATCGAGCAGGTCAAAGTGGAGATGTTAGAGATTTATTGATGATCCGTTCATTGCAAAAATGGGAAATTGGTGTTTCTGCAAAGAATAACCATAGAGCTGTTAAACACTCCAGACTATCTCAAAAAATCGATTTTGGTGAAAAATGGATGGGAATTCCTTGTTCAGAAAATTACTTTAATGAAATACGACCAATTTTCGATATGCTGGTTGATATAAAGACAAAAGATAAATCAACCAAATGGACGTCAATTGAGAATATGCATCAATTAGTTTATATTCCTATTTTAAATGCATTTAGAAAGGAGTTACTTCGACTTGATAAAGAAAACCCAAATATTATAGCTGAAAACTTGGTACAATATCTAGTTGGTAATAAAGACTTTTATAAAGTAATTAAAGGTAAAAACAAATTAGAAATTCAAGCTTATAATTTACATGGAACGCTTAATTTACCTTTTGAAAAAATTAAACCTAAAGCTAAAATTTCAAAGTTAAAACTACCTACAAGACTTATTGAAATAGTATATCAAGAAAATTCAACAACAACACTCTTAGTATCATTAAATGAAGGCTGGCAGATTTCATTTAGAATTCATAATGCAAGTTCGAGAGTTGAACCCTCTTTGAAATTCGACATAAACTTAGTAAGTGCACCACACACATTATTTACAAATCATATTTTCGTGAATTAATATATCATTCGACCTAAGATAAAAAAACAAAAAACACCTCAGTAGAGGTGTTTTTTATGCTTCAAATTTATCATCTTTAAAGACGATTTTACGCAACTTTTTTCGCTTTGTCCTAAATGAACAAACCGTCACTTCATACATGTTCTACTTTTACCTCATCTTAATTATATATGAAATTAACAGATGAAAAACTACAAATTCGACGACTATTGGTATTTAGGGTTTTTAGGATTTATTGGGATATATAAACTCCCAGAAATTGGTTATTTCTTTACAGCTAACGCCTCTTTCTGGGTTTTCCTTAACCTACTATGGTTTTTGTGGTTTTCTTACTTTATACCTACTAAAAAATAATGGATTTTAAACAACTTACTTTTTTGTTTGAGCAAGCACCCATCGTGAAATATGTTGCTTTCTTTTTTGTCTTTAACCTACTACTAATTAGTATTGAATTTTTATTAGATTTTTTTTCAAATAAAAAAAGAAGGTGGAAAGATTCTTGGGCAAATGTCATCATATTCTTTATGAACCAATTGTTAGATAAAACAGTTGTGGGTAGTATTGGAATTATCGCTCTAGTTCCTTTACAACATTTTTCATTGTTCGAAATTCCTATGAATTTTTGGACATGGGTGCTTGCCATTTTTGTAGCAGACTTTACTTATTATTGGATGCACAGAATTGAACATGAGCATCGAATTTTGTGGGCTAGTCATAGCGTACATCATTCCTCAGAAGATTATAACTTAACTATAGCTATGCGCCTTAGTATTGTAGAAGGATTGTTTGAATGGATTTTCTTAATTCCCATGATCATAATAGGTTTTACTCCTTTTCAAGCTATTGTTGGACTCGTATTAGTTGCTCAATACCAAACATGGATTCATACTGAACGTATTGGTAAATTAGGTTGGCTAGATGAAGTGTTTAACACACCATCAACACACAGAGTGCATCATGGATCGAATAATAAATACTTAGATAAAAATTACGGGGGAATATTGATTCTTTGGGATAAATTATTCGGAACGTTTCGAAGGGAAGAAGAAAAGGTTATTTATGGTTTGACTAAAAACATTAAAACCAACAACCCAATTACTATTAACTTTATTGAATACGCCAATATCTACAGAGATGTCAAAAAGTGCAGAACTTTAAAACATAAACTCAAAATGATTTTTGGAAACCTTATTTGGAAACCAAAGTATTTCAATACTAGTGATAAAAACTAATTGGTTTCACCTTTATTTTTGTTAATTGCTCTTGCGGATTTAAGATCCGCAAGAGTTTTTTTATTTCTTAAATTTTGCCAATGCTTTTTTAGTAAAATCCGATAACACTAGTTTTCCAGAAGTTTCTGCTCTTTCAATTAATAAGTTATCCCAATTTTCGGTACCTATCCAAAGTGCTTTTTTCATTTCATCCAAAGCTTCAGGGTTATAAGACGCTAATTTTTCAGAAAACAACTCAACTTCTTTATCTAACTCTTCAATAGTTTCAAATACTCTGGCGTACAATCCTTTTTCTTTTGCCCAATATGCATTTTTCCAGTTGGTAGCATCTAAAGTTAATTCTGATAAACCACTAATTCCGACTTTACGTTTTACAGCAGGAGCGATAACAAAAGGACCAATTCCTATCGTAAATTCAGAAAGTTTAATTGAGGCGTGCTCTGTGGCTAAAACATAATCACAGGCAGCTGCTAGCCCTACTCCTCCTCCAACAGTTTTACCTTGTACTCTTCCTAAAATTAGTTTTGAACATTTACGCATTGCGTTGATCACATTGGCAAAACCTGAAAAGAATTTTTTACCATCCTCTAGGTCTGTAATTGCTACCAATTCATCGAATGAAGCCCCAGCACAAAAAGCTCTATTTCCTTCAGATTTTAATACAATAATTGCTACTTCATCGTTGGTAGATAATGAATCAAATTCATTTGCCAAACGCTCTAATAATTCACTAGGAAATGAATTACTTGCTGGATGACCAAATTCAACAGTAGCAATTTTGTTTTCAATTTTAGTATATAAACTTCCGTTAGGTCGAGTTGTTGTCATTTTTCTGTAAGATTTCTTCAAAAATAAGAATTTTTAAAGTAGAAAAACTCCATAAAAAACAACCACATTTCGAAGGAATGATTACGACTGAGAAATCTGAAAAACTTTAAATAATATTCAAAAATTGTGATAGATTTCTCCCTACGGTCGAAATGACTTCAATGATGGTTTCTATTCAGTTTTTTCTTGTTTCGCCAGAGGTAAAAACTTATTTCTAAAAATAAAAATCAAAGGAATACCCCGAGCAATAATCCAACAGTAAAAAGCAATCCAAATAGCATATAACTTATAATCAAAATGATCAAAAAGCATCAATACCGGAATAAATACAAATGTTGTTGCCAAGAGTAATATATTTCTCAAATGTTTGGCTTCGCCCATCCCTTTGAACATACCATCATAAATAAAGGCTACTGAACAAATAGGCTGCATTAATAATATAATCCAGAAACTATTATAAAACTGTTCTAAAACCAGTGTTTCTTTGGTAAATATTTTTCCAATGAACGAATAAAATATAAAGCCTACCAAAGCTAAAACTCCACCAAAGAGCAATCCATAGATAATTAGTTTTCTTCCTAATTTTAATAAGGTTTTATAAGCTTTTGCTCCCAATAACTTTCCTGAAAGAATGTTTCCAGCACTTGAATAACCATCAATCATAAAAGCCCCCATTAACCAAAGGTTTAAGCCAATGGTATAAGCAGCAATATATTCGTTTCCGTAAGCTGTGGCATACGATGTTCCGAAATATAGCGCTAGGTTTAAAGCAATTGTTCGTACAAAAAGGTTTGCTATGATACTTATGAAACGTGATATTTCAGTATTGAATGGTAAGCTGAATTTTAATCGAATAGATGTTTTAGTAAGTAATAAATACACCGATAATAAGGCCATTATAAACTGAGCAATAACACTTGCATAAGCAGCTCCTTGAATATTCATAGCGGGAATATAGTTTTCGATACCATATACTAAAACAAAGTCTAGCACAATGTTAACTATAGTTCCTACAATGGCTATTAACATTGGATAATAAGTGTTTTGTAAACCTCTAAACACCCCGAAAATGGCAATTACAAACAGCGTAAATGGAAAACCAAAAACACGTATTTTGTAATATTCAATTGAAAAATCCAGAATGATTCCTTTAGCATTATAAAATTCGAATATCTGTCGGGCAAACGGGTAGCTTAAGGCTAAAATTACCAAACTTGTAGAGACTACCAAGACCACTGCCTGCGCAGGCAAATCCCTAATTTCATCCAATTTATTGGCTCCTAAATATTGAGATACTATCGAAGAAATGGCACTTCTTGTTTGACCAAATACCCAAATTAACATCGATAAAAAAGCACCTACAATTCCAATAGCCGCAATACTCTCAGTTGCATTGTTTTGAATGTTTCCTACAATAGCCAAATCGGTAGTAGATAACAAGGGTTCAGCAACACCAGCAATTAAAGCTGGAATGGCTAATTTATTAATTCGTTGAAAGCTAATATCGTGGTTCATAATAGGGATCAAAAATAGGACAATAAATATTGTTTTAATACTTTTGGGTATAAGGAATTATTATATATCAAATGTCTTAAGTAATAGCTTCTTCTTTTTTGACATTTATATAAATATTTTAAAATTGCATTTAATGAATAAATAATCTTTTATGATTGGTTTTTTAATAGAGTTTTTCGCAGAAATAGGTTTAGAAATACAGCAGTTATTGTTTTTAAAAAAACGAAAAAAAAGAAGAGCATATGAAAGAGAAAACAACCTTCCCAAAAAAAGAATGATTTCTCCTTTTATGAGAACCTATATTGTTGTTTTTATTTTGTTTTTAATGATAATAGCAATTATTCAGTTTAATGTTTTTTCTATATTTCATAATAAGAATGAACAACATCTAATTGAACTTAGGGAACTTCTTTTAAGAGAAAAGACTTTCAATGGAACATATCCAAATAACTTAGAAGAAGTTATTAGAAATAACCCTTTACATAAACATCTTTTAAAAGATCATTGGGGCAGTCCTTTTTATTATAAGAAAATCAATGAGAATGAATACATCTTAAAGTCACTAGGTAAAGATAAAACTTTGAATACCGAAGATGATATTGAATGATAATACTATCTATTACTTTATATTTCTCTGACATAATTTACTTTTTTGGCGTTACAAACGCTTTTTTAGTTTAGTCACTCATTGTAAACGAGCGCCAGTCGGACAATAAATATTGTTTTAGACCATATTCTTTAATAATACCTATTTGTAGGTATTTATATACAAGGGTCTAACTTCTAAATTGGCAATAATTAAAAACCATATACAATGAGAATTAAAAGCGAAAATTCTAAATTGCCTCATATTAATTTAGAAAAAGGAAAAAAGAAACTTGAAATTACAATAAATTTTGATAATTTGTTGAAAACGAAAAAAGATTTAAATCTTAGGTTATTCGAAACAGCAAGGGAAGTAAAAAACGATTTCTTAGCTGGAATTTATTTTTCTTTTGGAAAATTTATTCAAGAAATTCAAAATTCTAATGAAGAAAAAGCCAAATCCTTTATTAATTGCTTAAATAAAAGTGATTCGTGTACTTTAGTGTATTGGGCTTGTGGCAGCTGTGGTGGTAATTGGGCTTTGGTTGATGCTTATTGCGGAAGTGGCGGAAGTGAGCCCGATTATTCTTTCTGCGAGTTATGTTAAAAACAAATATTAGAGCTTCATAAGAAGCTCTTTTTCTTATTTACATCTTCAAGATGTCACAACTAACCTCAATAAAACTAATGAATCATAATTTCAAGATTGTCTCTTTACTTCTTCACCAACATACGCTTAATTTCATTAAGCTTCATTAAAGCTTCAATAGGCGTAAGGGTATCAATATTCGTAGTGAGTATTTCTTCTCTTAAATCTTCTAATAATGGATCATCTAATTGGAAAAAACTTAACTGCATTTCCTCGTTATTCACACCTTTTAAAGTATCCTTTACTTCACTATGAGCATGCGTTTCTTCTAACTGTTTTAGTATTTTGTTAGCTCTTCGAATTACCATAGAAGGCATTCCTGCAAGTTTCGCTACATGAATTCCAAAACTGTGATTACTTCCTCCTGCTACTAATTTTCTTAAGAATATAATACTGTCTTCCAACTCTTTTACTGAAACGTTGAAGTTCTTGATACGTTCAAAAGTAGTTGTCATTTCATTTAATTCGTGGTAGTGTGTGGCAAACAGTGTTTTTGCTTTTGAAGGATGTTCATGTAAATATTCAGCAATAGCCCAAGCAATCGAAATACCATCATAAGTAGAGGTTCCTCTTCCAATTTCATCGAGTAACACCAAACTTCTTTCTGATATGTTATTCAGAATAGATGCTGTTTCATTCATTTCTACCATAAACGTAGATTCTCCCATCGAAATATTATCACTAGCACCTACTCTGGTAAAAATTTTGTCTACCAATCCTATGCGAGCGTTTTGCGCAGGTACATAACTTCCCATTTGAGCTAATAATACGATTAGCGCTGTTTGGCGTAAAATGGCCGATTTACCCGACATGTTGGGTCCGGTAATCATGATTACTTGTTGTTGATTTCTATTCAACACAACATCATTGGCAATATACTCTTCACCAATTGGCAATTGCTTTTCAATAACGGGATGACGCCCATTTTTGATTTCAATATCGGTACTTTTATCAACCACAGGACGCACATAATTGTTTTCAATAGCTAACGTTGCAAACGATAATAAACAATCGATTTGTGCTATCAATTGTGCATTATGCTGCACTGGTTGAACAAACCCAATTATATAATTAATAAGCTCACTGAATATTTCACTTTCTAGTTGCTGAATTTTTTCTTCAGCACCCAAGATTTTAGCTTCGTATTCTTTTAATTCTTCTGTGATATAACGCTCGGCATTTACCAAGGTTTGCTTACGAATCCATTCTTCAGGAACCTTATCTTTATGCGTATTTCTTACTTCAATATAATATCCGAAAACATTGTTGAAGGCTATTTTTAAGCTAGGAATTCCAGTTCTTTCAGTTTCTCTTGCCAACATATTGTCAAGATATTCTTTTCCAGAATCCGCTATGCTTCGAAGCTCATCTAACTCTTCGGAAATACCATTCGCAATGGCGTTTCCTTTGTTAATATTTACAGGAGCATCATCAAAAACCGTAGTGGTTATTTTTTCGATTAACTCTTTACAATCGTTTAACTGACTTCCTATTAATTTTACCGAAGCGTTCTTACTACTTTCAGCGGCTTGTTTTATAGGAATAATTGCTTTTAATGAATCTTTTAACAACACGGTTTCTCTAGGTGAAACCTTTCCTGTTGCCACCTTCGAAATCAAACGTTCAATATCAGAAATCTGTTTTAACTGATAGGTTACGGTTTCTAAGAAAGCATCCGAATCAATTAAAAACTTTACCAATTCATGGCGCTGTTTAATAGCATCTAAATCTTTTAAAGGAAGTGCTAACCATCGCTTTAACAATCTTCCTCCCATTGGAGAAATAGTTTTGTCAATAATGTTTAACAATGAAACAGAATTCATCGAATTACCTCCGTATAACTCAAGGTTTTTTATGGTAAAACGATCCATCCAAACATAATTGTCTTCAGCAATTCTGCTAATCGATTGAATATGCTCTAACTTATTATGTTGTGTTTCTGAAAGGTAATACATTACAGCTCCACCCGCTACAATACCATGCTCTAACTCATCAACACCAAATCCTTTTAAGTTTTTTACTTTGAAATGATTGATTAATGTTTCAAATCCATAATCTTTTTGAAACACCCAATCTTCTAAATAAAACGTATGAAATCTATTGGTAAAAAGCTCTAAAAACCGTTGTTTAAACTGCTTTTGAACCAATACTTCACTTGGCGAAAAGTTTTGTAAGAGTTTATCAACATACTCCTCATTTCCTTGAGCAATTAAATATTCTCCTGTAGAAACATCTAAGAAAGAAACACCAATTAATTTCTTTCCAAAATGAACAGCCGCTAAGAAGTTATTTGATTTAGACTGTAAAATATCGTCGTTTAATGCAACACCTGGAGTTACCAATTCAGTAACACCACGTTTTACAATCTTTTTAGTCATTTTCGGATCTTCTAACTGATCACAAATAGCCACACGAAGTCCAGCCTTCACTAACTTTGGCAAATAAGTATTTAAGGAATGGTGCGGAAAACCAGCTAAAGCCGTTTCACTTTCACTCCCAGCTCCTCTTTTAGTTAAAATAATACCTAGTACTTCAGATGCTTTGATAGCATCATCACCAAAGGTTTCATAAAAATCACCCACCCTAAATAATAACATTGCATCTGGATATTTTCCTTTTATCCCGTTATATTGTTGCATTAGTGGGGTTACCTTTTTTGCCTTTGCTTTTGCCAAGTTTTTTGATTTTTTTCGATTAGTTTTGCGAAGATAGAAAAAAGTGATTAGTTGTTAGATTTTAAGAGTTACTTTATAGACAACTGACCAACATTATTAAAGTTGTATTTAGATATGAGAAAACTTAAAAACAGTGAGTTAGGAAGAATTAGTGTAGAAGAGTTTAAGGAAACTTCTAAAACTCCTATAATCGTGGTTTTAGATAATATTCGAAGTTTAAATAATATTGGTTCGGTATTTAGAACTTCTGATGCTTTTTTAATTGAAAAGATTTACTTGTGTGGTATTACAGCAACTCCTCCTAATAAGGAAATTCATAAAACCGCTTTAGGCGCAACCGAATCTGTTGAATGGGAATATGTTGAAAGTTCCGTTGAATTGGTCAACAAACTTAAAAATGATGATGTTATCGTAGCAAGTATTGAACAAGCCGAGAATAGTACTATGCTTGATACTTTTACTCCCGATGGTTCGAAAAAAATTGCGGTTGTTTTTGGTAATGAAGTCAAAGGAGTTCAACAAGAAGTTGTTTCTAATTCTGATGTTTGTATTGAAATACCTCAGCTAGGAACCAAACACTCTTTAAACATATCAGTAAGTTGTGGTGTTGTTTTATGGGATTTGTTTACCAAGTTGAAATAATTTAATTTGCTATTGGGCATCCCCAACCGTCATACATTCCGTTACTTTTATTCGCCAATTCCATTAACTCCCAAACATAATCATTTACTTCGTGCGGTATAGTAACGTCTTCTCTCGCAATATTTACGCTGTATTGAAATTCATTTTCCTCATTTTTTTCTTTGTTTAGAATTTCATAACCTAAATCAATCACGGCCTCAATAAACACGTCGGCTTCATTATTGTTTTTAAAATATATCCAATGATCAACTTTTCGTTTCTTTTCAGGGTTATCTCCATGCTCTCGTAATTGCATGATTACTTTACCATTTTGAATTGTTTGAAACTCATACGGATTCGGATATAGGAAATTGTAATAATCATTCCATTCTTTGTCTTCTTTAAAATCGATGGCATATCGATACTCTTTAAATTGTTGTAGCATCGTGTCCTTAACAATTTTCTCTATGTCATCAGTGGCAGGTGCATACATATACAAATCTAAACGACCATCTGTTTTTATGGCGCCAGCTAAAATAACATCATGTTTCGTGCTGATATTATCAAAAATGGTGTCTTCGATAGCATTAATTGTTTCGAATTCTTCCCTTGTCGTAAAACCATTTTCGTCTGGATGTAATAGTTTCACTGAAAACCATATTTGTTGATAATAACCGTTAATTGGAGCTACTTGATGAAGTGCTAAGTTCAATCGTATCGAGGCTGGTTTATCTTCAATTCTACAGAAAAAAGAAGCCCAATCTTGATTCACCTCTATCTTTTCCGATTTATTCTTTCCAAAAAGTTTTTTAAACATACATTCTTATATTTTAAGTGCTTGTTGACACATTATCCCAATCTTCTCCATAGCGATCAATTAACCAATTTAACGCATAATGTCTTTCATACACCACACTCGTGTTTATATTAGAGGGAGTGGGTTCATTTTTAACTCGTGCATTCACACAAGCCCAGTGCAATCGATAGGTTAAATCAAGTTGATCTAATATTTCATTGATATCTCTTAAATTGTAATTAAGTAAAAACTCTTCAAAATCACGAAACTCTCTGATTGGCTCAATAAGTGAAGCTACATCTACAATTTGCGAAGGAAAAAGTAATTCATCAGTATACCCTGTTGCCCACATTAAAACATAAAGAGATTCATAACGCCAAATAGCGTTTACATAATCTTGTTCTTCCAATTCGGTATTTCTCAAAAAATGAAGCTCCCAAGGAGATACGTTATCTGGATGGACACCATACTTTTCTAAAACCTGAAAAGAGATATCTGATTTTTTAAGTTCTCCTTTTACAGCTACTGCTGCCAGAGTAATAATTCGGTTAGCAACCTCTTCTTCAGTTCTATATTTAATTTGACTTGATGAAGGTGTTACGGGTAGACTTTCTAAGGTAGGAATTCCTCTTTGTTGTAATAAATCAATTGTAGCTTTTTTCCTTCTCTCACTTTCAGGATCTGATTGAATACCTGCATCAAAAGTTTGAGCAGACATTTTAACATCATACTCACTCAGTTCACAACTACCTCCAGAATCAATAATTAATTGCCAATTTTTTGTGTAGAAAGCCATTGACGGAGAAAAAATGAGTCCGTACATTTCATCTATCAAAGCATTGATAATAGTTGTAATTTCTTCTTCAGAATCAAACTCAATTTGATATCCTTTTACACACGAGGCTAAGTGCATTAAAAACTTGGAATGAACCTCCATATAATCAGGATTTATAAGTCCTGAATAAAAGTTTAACATGCCTTCACGTTGTGCAAGAAAGTAATCGTCACCATCACTAATTTTAACATTTAAATTAGGAATGCTAATTTCAGATTCCAAGACCGTTGGATTAAAACTATAAAGTGTTTCTAATAGTTTTTCTGGCTCTGTAAACGAGGTAAAAAAGTAAATGCTGTTTGTCATGATTCAAGTTTTTCAAATGATATCCTCTTATGAGAAAAAACTCAATTCAGGATCCAATTATCATTCATAAAGATGAATCATAATAATTCAAAACAAAAATCAATTTATTATTTGTTAGAAAACAGCTACTATCCGTTGATTGTTAATTGCTAAACTATTCGGATTTCTCGTGTTCTTCTAAATCTTTTGATAAATCTAGTTTTCTTAAAGTAGGATTGAATATTCCCGTAGCAACAACGGTAATTAAGGTCATAGTTCCACCAAAAATAACTGCGGTAACCGTTCCCATTAATTTTGCTGTTAAACCGCTCTCAAGTGCTCCTAATTCATTTGAAGATCCCACAAACATAGAATTTACTGATGCTACTCTACCACGCATGTGATCGGGTGTTTTCAGTTGTAAAATAGTTTGTCTGATAACCATAGAAACGCCATCAGTAACACCGTAAAAGAATAACGCAACTAAAGACACCAAGAAAATTTTAGAAGCTCCAAAAATAATTACACAAATTCCAAAACCGAAAATTGCACTTAACAATTTCATACCAGCATTTTTACTTATTGGAATAAAGGCCGTAACTAACATTGTTAAGAAAGCTCCTACTGCAGGTGCAGCTCTTAAGGCTCCAAATCCAGTAGCTCCTACTTCGAGTATATCCTGAGCAAATACAGGTAATAAAGCAATTGCTCCACCAAAAAGAACCGAAATCATATCTAAAGTAATAGCTCCAAGGATTGCTTTGGTTTTAAACACAAAGGAAATTCCTTCTTTAAGACTCTTTTTAATAGACTCTCCTTTCTTAGGATTTAAAATTGGTTTTTTCTTTATAAAAAATACCATGAAAAGAGAAAATAAAACGAGAGCGAAAACAATACTCAATGATTTACTTACTCCAATCCAAGAAATAGAATATCCAGCAAAGGCAGGCCCTAATACTCCAGCTACTTGCCAAGTGGTACTACTCCATGTAGCGGCATTTGGATACAATCGTTTTGGAACAATTAACGCCACTAAAGAGAAAATGGTAGGTCCGAAAAACGAACGTAAAAATCCACCGAAAAAAACAAGAGCATAAATTGAATATAATACGGTTTTAGAGTTCCAACCTTCCACATAATCTGGATCGGTTAAAAAGTATAAACCAAAACTAATTAATGAAAATAAGGCAATACAGAGCGCTAATAAGTTTCTCTTTTCCTTTTGATCAACGATATGCCCAGCAAACAGCGCCATAGAAAATGCAGGTACAAATTCAAAGGCACCAATGAGTCCTAAACTCCATGGATCTTTTGTTAAAGAATACACCTGCCATTCAACAATTATAAATTGCATAGACCAGGCAAATACCAATGCAAATCTTACTAATAAAAATATATTAAACTCTTTTATTCGAAGAGAAGCAAAGGGATCTTTTTTTTCCATGTATTAGTTTAGTTTTAAATCCATTAAAATGGCAAATGTTTCATTTACATCTTGTTCCTTTACAACAATTGTCATTTCATGGGTAGTAGATATAACTTCTTGAACGGCAATATTTGCCCAAGCAAACTGCTTTAATATAAAGTAATAAACTCCTGATTGTTCTAAGTTTTCTTTTGGAAGTTTTATGGTAATCGAAGCAAGATCATTTACATTATTAATTAAAATTTCACTTTTAAAAATGTCTTCTACAAACGGTTGTAAGTTTTTACTTGTTACAATATTCGTTTCGAAAATCCCCTGAGAAACAGTTAAAAAATAATCGTTACTATCAGCAGATTTACTTAAAATTTTTGCAATTTCCTTTAATAAAGAAGGTGTGTTTTTAAAGGTAAAGTCGCATAGGTCAGATCGAACAATAACATCACCTAAGTCAAGTGCTAGTTTTTTAATGTTCTTTCTAATTCGCAATTCATTTACTGGAGACAACCTATTTATTGCCATCATCACAGCACCTACTTTTACATCTTTTTTTAAGAGTTTTGAAACTTCAGGTAAAATTTCTCTTGCAAGTGATGATACATTGATCAATTTTTCATTGAGCGCTTCTTCTATAAAAGGTGTTTTTCGAATAGTTATTTCGACAGCTTCTTGAATTGTTTTCATGGGTTTTTCAAATTGAGTTCTAACAAATAAAACGTAAATCGACTAAAAAAATTTTTAGACATTTACCTAGTTGTTAAATTTTAAACTAAAAGTAATAAATAATTACACTAATGTAAAAATATACTTTTATTTTTAAATCAAGATATTTTGTAAAAAAATTTGTATTTTAGATTTTTAGGCTAATTTTGTCAAAATTTTTAAGATACTATACTAAAAAACAACTTATTATATTGAAGCGATTGGTGAGTACTTCTTATTTTATAAGAAGAGTTTTTTGTACAAATGCAAACAACTAATCTAATCTATTTGTTAACTTTTTAAACTCATCTTTCGCTTCTTTTTTATCATATAAAACATTATAAACGGCGTCAATAATTGGAGTTTTGGCTCCGTTTTCTTTTTTAATTTTATAAGCACTATTAGCAGCGTAATATCCTTCAGCAACCATACTCATTTCAAACATTGCAGATTTTACGGTATATCCTTTACCAATCATATTTCCAAACATTCTGTTTCTACTGAATACAGAATATCCTGTTACTAGTAAATCTCCTAAGTAAGCCGAATTATTAATATTACGCTTCATTTTATGAACCTTTTTAATAAAGCGTTTCATTTCTCTAATCGCATTACTCATTAAAACCGATTGGAAGTTATCACCATATCCTAATCCATGAGCTATTCCGGCTGCTATTGCGTAGATATTTTTTAACATAGCAGCATATTCCGTTCCAATGATATCGTCGGAAATTTTGGTTTTTATATAACGTCCAGCAATAAACTTACTTAAATCTTTTGCCTTTTGTTCATCTTGACAAGCAATGGTTAAATACGATAATCGTTCCATAGCCACCTCTTCAGCATGACATGGTCCAGTGATAACTCCTATGTTTTCATAAGGTATTTGATGAATATCGTGAAAGTGTTCTCCAACAATTAATCCAGTTTCTGGTATAATTCCTTTAATCGCTGAAAAAACTATTTTCTTTTCAAGTGAAACGGCAAGTTTATCTAATTCAGATTTTAAAAAGGCCGATGGAATTGCAAAGATTAATACATCGTAATTTCCAACAATGTTATTAATATCATCCGATAAGTCTAATTGCTCAGGATGCAACTCTGCAGAACTAAGGTAGTTTGGATTATGCTTATTTCTTTTTATATGCTCAATCGCATAAGCACTTCTCATATACCATCCAATGGTATCAAGATTTTCAGAAAGCATTTTAACAATAGCTGTTGCCCAGCTTCCGCCACCAATTACGGCTATTTTTTTATTGTCTTTCATTCAGTCGTTTGTTTTGTAATGCGAAATTAATAAATCTGACAACTACAAGCTAAAACTTAAGGTTATTATATTTTATCTATTAAAACTTTAAATACAAATCAGGCATTAGAAAATCTAATGCCTGATTTGTATTTATACCTCAACTGAAATCAATAGTAACAATAAATCATTTTTATTTTAAAGACGACGCCTTCTTATAAAATTCTTGAGCTTCAGTTGTTTTACCCATTCTAGAATAGCAGTCTCCTAAATATTTCCATCCCTTTGCTGAATTAGGAAACATTTGTGTTACTGAATAAAGAACTCCGATTGCCTGTTGATATTGGCCTTGATTTAATAGTAATTTTCCAGCGTCAACAAATTTTCTTTCAAAATCGAAATATTTATATCTAGAATCTTGCATCATCTTAGTAATGTCTTTTTGCAATGTTTCCATATCTCCTTTACTAAACAATGTTCTAATATGCTCCATAGGTCTTAAAATAAAACCTTCAGAGTTGAATGTATGAACCGCTTTTAAAACAGGATCTTCATTATTTTTATATTTATCGAAGCTCATATCTACAGATAATTGAGGTGTTAACCAGGCATCATTTGACCAAGGAGCCTTATCTTGCCACCATGCGAATGATAACAATACCTTTACTTTACTATTAGGTAAATAAACTGGCGTGGCATCTCCATAAAAATTAACGTTTTCACTTGTAGCTTCTCCTACGAATATTGCATTGGTATAGGTATCCAATCGATTGACAAGATTTTGACAAGCTGAGTATGTATCTCTACCAATTATAACGAATAACTTTTCCTTTTGATTAATTTTTTTATTCGCAATTATACCAGTGATAATTGGTTTTACCAAGTAGTTATTTCCTCCTCCATTTAAACGAACATCAAGTATTAATTTTTCAACATCATTCTCTTCTACAAAGTCAAAAACTCGTTTGTAAAATGCTTCTATCGATTCCGATTCATCGTTTCTAACTCTACTATGTCTAACATAAACCGTTTTTTGTTTTGGTAGGTATTCGTAAAAATACATTTTATCTAAATTTTTAAGATATAATGGTGTTTTACTTTGGTTTCTGGCACTTAACCACTCTTCTTTTTGTTGCACGTAGCCATAGCTTGTAGGTACTCGTTTTTTATTGGGCAATATTGTAAACTTTTGTTGAAACGTATTTCCTTTTTTCTCTAAAGTAAGTGTAATGGAATTTTGAAGTTTTTCTGTTATTTTTTGCGCATGTAACACTTCTGGATAACGTACATCATTTATTCCGTAGGCTTTAAAAAATTGGGAGTTCTCTACTGCAACGGTAGGTTCTATTTTTTTGAGTACATCTAAAATTGGTATTCCTTCAACAGCAATAACTTTTGCTCCAACTGCTTTTGGATAATTTTTATGTACTCCTTGGATATAAATTCCGTCATTAAATTCATACAAATTGAATGGAAGCTGAGAAAATTTAAAAGACTTTTGATTATACGAAACGTAAGTATGCCCATATTTAAAGAGTGAAACAATTCGCGAAAATCCTACAATAATTTCATGCTCCTGTAAATTCGGAATTTGATCATGGAGTTCTTCAATGGATGTATTAAACTCTTTTGCTGTAACCTTTTTGAATAAAAAAGAAAACTCTTCATTTACCGTTTTCTGTAAAAATCTTAAATCTTCTTGCCATTGTGCCACACTAATCTTTTTTTGTTCTTGGGCAGATAATTTAAAAACTAAAAATATGCTAAGTATGTAAAGTATTTTTTTCATGATACCGTTGTAAAAGTTAATAGTTATGTCACTAAATTATCATTCGATGCTCAAAAAAAATAATTCAATTTATTGAAATGTAGTTATTTATGTCTGAATTGTAATAATTGGGTGATCATCTATTCTTAAAATTATAAACTATACTGATAAATAGGATTAGTTCCATCATAGTAAATGTCTTATTTGTACAAGTTTTACTGCTCCGATTGATTCTCATTTCATCTCTTTATTTTATTGTTTTTAAATAGAAATTATCTAATTAGTAAACAATCATCTCAGAGGGTATCAAGAATTTTTATGGTTAATTTCAAATGAAAAAAATCCTGTACTTTTGGACCTGTAATTTAAAATGTAACCATGAACGTACAAATTATAAATAAATCTAAACACGAAATTCCAGCTTATGAAACTGAAGGATCTGCTGGAATGGATTTACGTGCTAACATAGAAGAAGCTATTACTTTAAAACCTTTAGAAAGAACTATTGTAAAAACGGGATTATTCATTGCACTTCCTGTTGGTTTTGAAGCTCAAGTGCGTCCAAGAAGTGGTTTGGCTGCTAAAAAAGGAATTACTGTATTAAATGCTCCAGGAACGGTAGATGCCGATTATCGTGGGGAGATTGGTGTTATTTTAGTGAATTTATCAAATGAAGATTTTACTATTAATGATGGTGAGCGTATAGCACAATTAGTGATTACCAAACATGAACGTGTTACATGGGAACAAGTAACTACTTTAGATGAAACTGAGCGTGGTGCTGGCGGATTTGGTAGTACAGGTGTTTAAAACAAATCTTAAATCAAAAAATGCTTATGAAAGAAACAGCTGTTAAATTGGAGAACTTACTAAAATTAGGATTCGATTATATTTCGAAATCTTCCGAACAAGAATTATCTAAGAAAAAAAATGATAAAACTTGGTCAAAAAAGGAGATTATCGGTCATTTAATTGACTCTGGAATTAATAATCTTCAACGATTTACAGAAATTCAATTTGAGGAAAAACCTTATAAAATCAGAAAATACAATCAAAACGAATTAGTTATAGCTAATGATTATCAAAATTCTGATAGTGACGAATTTATTCAGTTATGGATTTCTATAAATAATCGTATTAAAAACATAATGTTGCAACAATCAGAAACTAGTTTAAGTTTTGAGATTGAATTGGATCATGGAAAAATTTCTGATTTGAAGTTTTTAATGGAAGATTATGTAGATCATTTAGAACATCATTTGAAACAAATAATAGAGTAAAAACTAAGCCGAGTTTATATTTTCTTATAAACTTGGCTCATTTTACGAACTTCATCATGTAATAATTCAAAATCTAAAAAACAATGTGAATGATATTGGTATCCCATTCGTTTGTAAAAATTGAATGCCTGAGGTTGCTCATCCATAGCATCCAACCAAATATAATCGTATTGTTTTTTTACAGCTTCATCTTCCAACCATTGTAATATGGCTTTTCCAACACCTTTTCCTTGTACTTTTTTATGAAGATATATTCTATGTAACTTAACAATGTTTTTTTCGTTTAAGCCTTCTAATTCTTTATTCCAAAGAATGCGAAAGTTCCCAACTTTTTCGCCATTAAAAAGTACATAATAATAGTCTGCATTCTTCTCAGAAAGTTCATTTAAAATATTCTCTTTTGAATATTGACTGTTTATATACCAGCGGCCATTATCTTTCCAAAAATGACTGTAAGCAGCTGGATAAACTTCTTCCATTAAAGAATAAAGAGCATCGAAATTATCATTAGAAATTTCTTCTAGTTGAATAGTGTCTGATATTTGGATCATCAATTATTTCTTGTAAATCAATTTTCCGTTAAAAATAGTCATTAAAATTTTTGCTGTACTTATTTCATTCGTTGGAATTGAAAAAATATCTTTATCCAACACGATAAAATCAGCTAGTTTTCCTTTTTCAATAGATCCAACCTTTTCCTCTTGTCGCATAGTATAAGCTCCATTAATTGTATAGGCTTTAACAGCTTCTTCTAAAGATAGATTTTGGGGGCTTCTCATTACCGCATTTTGAATCCCAACAAAAGGATTTAAGGTACTAACATTCCAATCGCTACTCAATGTTATTCTTACTCCCGCTTCTTTTAATGATTTAATCGGAATTAAATTATTAGCTAAACTACTTCCCACTAAATGTTCATTTTCATGCCAATATTCAGGCTTTGTAAAATCACCCGCAACTTGGGCATCGGCAGTAACATTTAAGCTTTTAAATCTGTTTATGTCATTTTCATCTATCATTTCAACATGTGTTAATCGGTGTCTACCATTACTTGTTCCTCCTTCTTCAATAGCATTTAATGCTTCTGTAATTCCTCTGTTTCCAATGGCGTGTATATGAAAATCAAATCCAATAGCTTCCAATTCTTTAATGTATTTTTTGATTCTATCTGAGGTAAAATAGTTAATACCATTATTGGTGTTTAATCCGAAATAGTTCACTTCATAATCACTATGCAAAGCTGCTGTTGTATTATGCGTAATACCATCAGCATAGAGTTTTATTTGATTAATTTTTAATAGATCGTTGTTAACATTATAAAGCTCCTTTAATCTTTGCAATTGACTCTCATCATTTTCATCAGGATATGCCCATAAGCCCAAATTAAAGCGGGCAGTTAACTTTTTATCATTGGCCAATTCAATCCAAGTTTTATGTTGATTTCTTTTCCAATAAGTTCTAGCATCACATACTGAGGTTATTCCATGTTTTGCTAATTCAGGTAATACATACGACACCATTCCGTCATATTCTCCGTAGGTATCATTTACTTCTTTTAAAGCTTGTTGAAATACAATATCACCAGCATTATCTATCAATATTCCATTCAAATTACCATGATCTTTCATAATAATTCCACCTTGTGGATTTGGAGTAGTATTTGTAATTCCCGCCATTTCCAAAGCTTTTGAGTTTACCCACATTGAATGTGATGTTTGCTCCATAATAATTACTGGTCTATCAGAAACGACTTCATCAATAATTTGTAATGGATTTCTCTCCGATTCTAACAATGTATTAATTGAATGACCAAAACCAATTAACCATTGTATATTCGGATTCATTCGCGCCGCTCTTTTTATTTCAGAAATATAATTTTCAGCGTTGGTTTCATCTTCATTTAAAGTAAAAACTGTTGTATTTGAACCTACCTCCATAGGATGCATATGAACATCGTGGAACCCAGGTAAAACAAGTTTCCCTTTCAAATCTACTCTGTCAACATTTTCACCAACTTTGGTTTCAGCTTCTTGTGAAGAACCTACGAAAGTAATTTTGTTTTCTCTTACAATAATAGCTTCAGCCCAAGGCTTTTCAGTGTTTACCGTATAAATTTTACCATTAAAATAAAGTATTTCCTTTTCATTAATCGATTCAGCCAAAGCTTCTTCTTCTTTTTTATTACAAGATTTTGAGGTTAATACAATACTTAATATAATTATAATAAACTTCATTTTTTTCATGTTTATACTGATTGTTTATCAGCCTTTTAAAGGTATGTAAATTTCTGTTTCATATAAATTTACGTCATTAGTGTTTCCTTCATGCTTGGTATATTTTTCTATAAAAGGAGCTTCAGATATTTCTTTATCCGTTGTAAGCAACCATTTACTAAATATTTTATCATAAGTCTCATCAATGTGTTGATAAGGTCCTACGTGTGTAAATACCGCATATTTTTGCTCTTTGAGTATTTTAACTCTAAGTTTTGGAATAGAAACATTCATAGAATCAACTATAATACATGCATCATAATCGTAGTTAATTGCTTCAGAAATTATAGGTTCATCCCAAATAATACCGAAACACTCAGCATCGTTTATATTTATATTAAGCTCTTCTACTTCACTCAAAAAATCATCCCAAAGAACATCTAGTTTTGTACTATAATAATCACCTTTAAAAGTGGTATAAAGTACTTTCATTTCAGGTAAAACCGTAATTTTTTCTTCAAAAAAAGGCATTATTTGTTTTTCATTTGTTTTATGATTTCGAAATAAGTTTTCTTTTTTACTTCGATAAATAGCTGGTGAAACACCAAAATGCTTTTTAAACGATTTACTAAAAGTTTGAACATCAGCATAGCCGACTTCTTCAGCAATAACTTTTATTTCTTGAGAAGAATACAAGAGTTTTTTAGCACCGTTTTCTACTCTAATTCGTGTAACATAAGCACCTATAGTTTCGCCATAATATCCCTTAAATACTCTCTGTAAATTTCGATATGAAAAGCTTGATAAATTTTCCAACTCTTGTATTGAAATTTTCGAATTGTATTTAGCTCTTAAATAGGAAACTACTTGTTGTAACCGGTGTTTATAAAACTGTTTTGTTTCCATAGTACAAATGTAGTTGAGCTTATGATTATAACTTTTGTCATAAATTGACAACTTAAAATACAAAAAAAAGCAGCTTAATAATTAAGCTGCTTTTTAAGTAATAGTTGAAACTTCTAATTTAAATATAAATGTTATTCTTGGTTTTCAATAGCTTCTTTAATTTTGTTTTCAAGCTCCTCCATTAATTCAGGGTTGTCTTTAATAATACCTTTTACAGCATCTCTTCCCTGTCCTAATTTAGTGTCGCCATAGCTAAACCAAGAACCACTTTTCTTTATAATTCCGTAATCAACACCAATATCTAAAACTTCACCAACTTTTGAAATTCCTTCACCATACATGATGTCGAACTCAGCTTGTTGGAAAGGTGGTGCTACTTTATTTTTTACAATTTTAACCTTGGTACTGTTTCCAATTACCTTATCACCATCTTTAATTTGAGTACGTCTTCTAATGTCTAAACGTACAGAAGCATAGAATTTTAAGGCATTACCTCCAGTTGTTGTTTCTGGATTTCCAAACATTACTCCAATCTTTTCACGTAACTGGTTAATAAATATAACAGTACAATTTGTTTTACTAATAGTTGCTGTTAACTTACGCAGTGCTTGAGACATTAAACGAGCATGAAGTCCCATTTTAGAGTCTCCCATTTCTCCTTCAATCTCTGATTTTGGAGTTAAAGCCGCTACCGAGTCAACTACAACAATATCAATAGCACCAGAACGAATTAAATTATCGGCAATTTCAAGAGCCTGCTCTCCGTGGTCTGGTTGCGATATAATTAAGTTATCAACATCTACACCTAAGCTTTCTGCATAAAAACGATCAAAGGCGTGTTCAGCATCAATAAAAGCAGCAATACCACCACTCTTTTGAGCTTCAGCAATTGCGTGTATTGTTAAGGTAGTTTTACCTGAAGATTCTGGACCATAGATTTCAATAATCCTTCCTCTTGGATATCCACCAACACCTAAAGCCAAATCTAAACCTAATGATCCTGATGAAATTGCATCTATATCTTCAATTTGGCTATCGCCTAATTTCATTACTGTACCTTTACCATAGGTTTTGTCTAACTTATCTAGGGTAAGTTGAAGCGCTTTTAATTTCGCTTCTTTTTCTTTATCTGCTGCCATAAAATCTGCTAAAAAACTTTTAATAAAAATAAGAGATGCTAAGTTATAAAAAACTTACTATTATTTGTTCAAAATATTTTGGTAGTTTTTCACTTTGTATTAATTTCATCAATAAACTTTTACTGAAAAAGTAAAACAACTTTCTTCAAAGTTTCTTTTTCTTAGAATTAGTTCAATTTTGAAACTAATAATTTCCAAACAAAAAACGTTTTCGTAAGTTGAACATCGGTTATCCTGCCCAAAAACTAACTTTTTTATAAACATATTTTTATATTTGGAATCCTATAGTGCTTTTTATACAAATTGTACATAGAGAATTAGAAATGATTAATAAATTATTAGAAAGTAATTTCAATTATTTAAAACCTATTAAACTGTAAATAATGATTTTAGTAGCAGATGGTGGCTCAACCAAAGTTGATTGGGTAGCCATAGATAACGATAAAAATGAAATATTCAGAACGAGTACCTTAGGATTAAATCCTAATGTTGTTTCTTCTTTAGAATTACAATCTCGATTAGAAAGTTCTACTGAATTAAAACAATATAAAGATTCAATTTCGGAAATTTACTTCTATGGTGCCGGACTCGGAACGTCATCTCCGATAAAAATTTTGACTGAAATTTTTGAAAGCTTCTTTAAAAACACTAAAAAAATTACAGTTGAGGAAGATATTTTAGGTGCGGTATATGCTTCTGCTAAAAATGAAAAAGCAATTGTTTGCATTTTAGGAACCGGAGCCAACAGTTGTTATTATGATGGTGAAACTGTTGAGTGTATTGCTCCTTCATTAGGCTATATTATTATGGATGAAGCTAGTGGTAATTATTTTGGTAAGCGTTTGGTAAGAGATTACTTTTACAAAAAAATGCCAGCTGATATTGCTGCAGCTTTCAATGATGAATTCGACTTAACTCCAGATGTTATTAAATTTAATTTATATAAAGTTGATAACCCAAATAAATATTTGGCTTCTTTTGCTAAGTTTATGTTTAACCATCAGGAAAATGCATATATCCGAAAGCTAGTGATGAACGGATTTAAGAAGTTTTTCTTATTCCATGTTTTAAATTATAATAAAAGTAAAGACACTCCAATTTACTTTATAGGTTCTATAGCCTATTATTTTGGCGATTTACTACGTGAAGAAGCAGAAAAAAATGACGTTCAAATTACCGGAATTATTGCGAAACCAATTGACAATTTAATAGAATATCATAAAGAAATATTAGTTTCTTAAACCAAAAAAAGCTTCCTTATTTAGGAAGCTTTTTTGTTTTTATTATCTTTTCATGCGAACATGTGGTATTCCATCTTCTAAATACTCTTCTCCAAAGGATTTAAATCCGTGCGATGTGTAAAACTTCAACAAATATGTTTGAGCTGATATCGTGATTTCCTTATTGTTATAGTAGTTATTAACAGCTTCAATTGAAGCCTTAATCAAATCGTGCCCGTATCCAAACTTCCTTTGAGATTCAGAAACAACAACTCTACCTATACTTGGAGTATCAAAATACTGACCACTATCAAATAAACGTGTATAAGCAATAATTTTCCCCTCTTTAGTTCCAATTACATGCAACGCTTTTTGATCTTTTCCATCAATATCCTGATATACACAGTCTTGCTCTACTACGAAAACTTCCGAACGTAGTTGTAAAATTCCGTACAATTCGGACGTTGTTAATTCAGAAAATGTTTTTACTACAAAATCCATTAAAGACTACATGCTATTTTATTAACTCTATTTTCGTGACGACCGCCTTCAAACTCAGTAGACAAAAATATTTTTACAAAACCTAAAGCTTGTTGTAATGAAACAAAACGCGCAGGAATTGTTAAAACGTTTGCGTTATTATGTTGACGAGTTAATTCAACTAACTCATTATTCCAACATAAAGCAGCTCTGATTCCTTGGTGCTTATTTGCTGTCATTTGAGCTCCGTTTCCACTTCCACATAATATTATACCCATTTCTGCTTGTCCTGTTTCTACAGCTTCTGCAGTTGGGTGAATAGAATCAGGGTAATCCATACTATCGTTAGTATCAGTTCCAAAATTGATAACTTTATGGCCTAATTCTTCCAAAAGTTTAACGATTTCAAACTTATAATCGGTACCTGCATGATCATTACCAATTGCTATTGTCATAATTTATTGATTTTAATTCAGTTGTGAGCTACAAAAATAGGGTTATTAACGGTTATCAACAGTAATTAACAATGCTTTTTTTTCAACTCTTAATAATCCTCTTGTTTTGAAGGTATTATCCAATATTAGCTAAATGTTAAGAACTAATAGTATAATTTTAAAAATATATTTGTCTTTCTCTACTTTTTTTACAATACAAGACTCACCTCTAATCTTCCAAATTTTTTTTTGAGTTTTTAATGAACATTTATCAACAAATAATTTACAATTTATTTACAACGGATTTTCAATTTTTATTTCATAAAAGATCGTGAACTTATGTTTATAAGTATTGTTAATAACTCTAATACATTCTTAATTTTAAACTATTTAAAGAGCTAATAACTTGTTAATGGTTTTTAATAAATGAGAAATACAATTATATATTCACTTTTTTACTCTACATATTCACACGCTATTATAACTAATATATCTTTTTTAAAATTTTAAAATTCCTTTTGTATAATAATACTATGTGTTAATAACATTGATTTTTTTGAATTGTGTTATTCCTGTTATGGATATGCTCTGTTTACTTCTAAGAAGGTTGTTGTTTATTTTTGAGTATTGGTTGACTGAAGGAGTTTCGCTGAATCCTTTGTAGAACGGCACAGAAACGATTTATTTCGTTTTTAGGTGTATTGCGGTGAGTAATTAAATAAAGGTGCTAGAAACTCTTCTTTGTAAGGTGAACACTGTCTTTGTGCTGTACGTGCTTTTGAGTAACGGTTTTCTTGAGAGTAACATTGATACTTACAACAGTCACTACGATACCTGTAATAAAGATAAGTAGGAATAGTGCTATTATTTTTCGTAAGTTTTTCATTGTTGGTGCTTGTATTATAAAGACGACCAATTTTAAGAAACGTTACAATTTCTTTAAGTTTTTTTTAACGTATTGATATTTAGTAAGATTGATTGACTATAAATTGAATAGCTTCTTTGTAAATAGAAACTTTAACTTTACCAGATCCGACTAACTCTCCGTCTGCTTCAACAAAGCTTTGTATTTCTGATGATTTTGGAGTTATTAACAATGTAGTGGTTTTATAGTTTTTTACTTTTTTATGTCGGACAATAGAGCCTGTGTAAAGTTTCCGTATATTTTTAACTAAGTCAAATAAATTCAGGTTTTTAGCTAATGTAATATCTAATAGTCCATTAGAAGTGTTTGAAAACTCTGTTAGTTTCATACCACCTCCAGAGTATTTACCAATACCAAAAAGTATCATTAAACATTCCTCATTCAATAACTCATTGTTAATTCCTATTTCATAACTGTTTTTCTTGTAGAATAGCATCCCAGATATACCGCTTAATAAGTAAGCAATGGAGCCTAAATGTTTTAGTTTATTAAGTTTGTTAACAACATAGCCGTCGTATCCAATTCCAGCAACATTATTAAAGTATCGTGAAGTGTTTTCTAATTGTAGAAAACCAATATCTTGATAGATGGTATTTAATTTTTTTAGGTGTTTTACTGCTTTTTCTATATTTTTACCGATATTATAAGTTTTAACCCAGTCATTTCCAGTACCTAAGGGAATGATTCCTACTACGACTTGATGGGAAGGAATGATGTTTTGAGTCATAATTCCATTAACAACATAATGAAGTGTTCCATCACCTCCAACTGAAACAAAATGTGTATAACCTTGCTTTATTGCAGTATGTACTAATTCAATTTCATGTTTTTGATGTGTGGTTACCTTTAAAGTATAATCGATATTGAAATGTTTAAATTGGTCTATAATTTTGGATTCTAGTGATTTAAAGCTTTTATTTCCCGCATTAGGGTTTGCAATAACGTACCATTTGTTCGCCATATTTTATATTTCAAGTTGAAATAGGAAAGTACGAAAATCATTTCATAACGCATTTTTAATAGTTTATACAATAAATTTATTTGTACTTTGCTGACAAATTATAAGAAGTTAGATTAATGACTAGAAAGAAAAAAATACCAAAGAAAAAAGGAAGAGTGATTAAGGATTTAGGACGTAGAATTTTGAAAATCCTTAATAGAGATAGTAACAAGCATTATAATTATAAACAATTAGCTTCTCAGCTTGAAATAAACGATTCAGAAGGAAAAAACTTAATTATTAAAAAGCTTGCTGAATTAGCTACCTCTCAAAAAATTGTTGAAATAGATCGTGGAAAGTTTCAAATTAATGAAGATCGAAAATATCACATTGGTAAATTAGATGCTACCTCAAATGGTAATGCCTATTTTATATGTGATGATTTTGAGGAGGATATATTTGTACCTTCTGTTAATTTAGGACATGCTTTACATGATGATATTGTAAGAGCTTATGTTTATAAGAAGCGTAGAAGCAATAAAATAGAAGCGGATGTTGTTGAAGTTATTGAACGCGCTAAACAAGAGTTTGTAGGAGTACTACAAATGAGTAAAAACTTTGGTTTTGTATTACCAGATAGTAATAAAATGTATGCGGATATTTTTATTCCAAAAAGTAAGATTAACGGTGCTAATCATGGCGATAAAGTACTAGCTAAACTTACGGATTGGCCAGAAAATTCTAAAAATCCATTTGGTAAGATAACCCAAGTTCTAGGGAAACCAGGAGAACATGATACAGAAATTCATTCTATTTTATTAGAATATGGTTTACCTCACGAATTTCCAACCCAAATTGAAGATGAAGCTAAGAAACTTCCTATTGAGATAACAAAAGAAGAAGTTTTAAAAAGGAGAGATATGAGAGGTGATTTAACCTTTACTATTGACCCGAAAGATGCGAAAGATTTTGATGATGCACTATCGTTTACCAAATTAGAAAATGGCAATTATGAAATTGGAATTCATATTGCTGATGTTTCTCACTATGTGCAACCAGGAACGAAATTAGATGATGAAGCTTATGATAGAGCAACTTCAGTTTATTTAGTTGATCGCGTGGTTCCTATGTTACCTGAAATGTTATCCAATGGTGTTTGTTCATTACGTCCTAACGAGGAAAAACTCACTTTTTCAGCTGTGTTTGAGATGAACGAAAAGGCGCAAATTGTGAATCAATGGTTCGGTAGAACTGTTACATATTCAGATAAGAGATTTGCCTATGAAGAAGCACAGGTTATTATTGAAACGAAAGAGAATGTAATTCCAGCAGAAATTTCTTTAACAGGAGAATCATATGTTGTTGATGAAGCTATAGTAGAGGCCACTTTAAAATTGGATGAATTAGCTAAGATTCTTCGTAAAAAACGAATGAAAGAAGGAGCTATATCGTTTGATAAAGTTGAAGTAAAATTCAATTTAGATGAAAAGGCCAATCCGGTTGGTGTATTTTTTAAAGAAGCAAAAGATGCTAATAAATTGATTGAAGAATTTATGTTGTTAGCAAATAGAAAGGTTGCTGAATTTATTGGTTTTAGTAAGGGGAAAGCTACGAACAAAACTTTTGTATATCGCGTTCATGATGAACCAGACACTGAAAAATTGGCATCATTGCAAAATATTGTCAGCAAATTTGGTTATAAAATCAATACAGAAAATAGAGAAAAAATTTCAAAAAGTTTAAATAAACTATTGAGTGATGTTCATGGAAAAGGAGAGGCTAATATGGTTGAAACCTTAGCTATCAGATCTATGAGTAAAGCCGAGTATACAACACAGAATATCGGTCACTATGGACTGGCATTTGATTATTATTCTCACTTTACATCTCCAATTCGAAGATACCCAGATGTCATGACACATCGACTTCTTCAGCATTATTTAGATGGAGGAAATACTCCTAAAGCTGAAATTTATGAAGAACGTTGTAAACATTCTTCTAAAATGGAAGAATTGGCATCAAAAGCTGAGCGTGATTCTATTAAATATATGCAAGTTAAGTACATGCAAGATCATCAAGATCAAGAGTTTGATGGTGTTGTTTCTGGTGTTACTGAATGGGGAGTATATGTTGAAATTATATCAAATAAATGTGAGGGAATGGTTAGAATCAAGGATATAAAAGACGATTATTATATTTTTGATGAGGAACAATATGCTGTTATTGGTCAGGCTACAAAGAATATGATTCAATTAGGAGATGAAGTTGTAGTAAAAGTAAAACACACTGATTTGGAGCGAAAGCACCTCGATTTTGAGTTAATTACACATTAAATTTAATAATTGTAACAATAAATTGTTATTATTGTCTTTATAGTAATGGTATGATTATTGACTATTATTATAAAGTATGGACATTTATATGTAGTTATATAATTGTTGAAACATAACTAAAATGAAAAGATTAATTTTTTTAAGCATGTTTTTAGTGGGGGCGCTAGTTTCTGCTCAAAACAAAATAACAAAAGATTTAGGTAGCTTTAAAATACTTAAGATTTATAATGGAATTGATGTAGAGCTAATTAAATCGGATAAGAACAGAGCTGTTGTAACTGGAGCTAAATCCGAAAAGGTAAAGTTCAAGTCGGAAAATGATAAATTAAAAATAGTACTATCGTTTCCTGAAACTACAGCTGAAGGTAAAGTTAAGGTAGCCTTATATTACGTAAATGATATTCAAATTGTTGATGCAAATGAAGGTGCTGTTGTAACTTCTAAAAAGTTAAATCAACAATCAGTTGAAATTAAAGCTCAAGAAGGCGCTTTTATTAATATGGTAGTCGATGTAAAACATTTAAAGGTTAAAAGTACATCAGGTTCAGTGATAAAGTTGTCAGGTAATGCTAAAAATCAAACTGTTAATGTTGATTTAGGAGCGAATTATCATGGTTATAAGTTACAAGTAGCTGCAATGAATATTGTAAGAGCTGGATCGGGTGCGAAAGCAGAAGTGCAATCAGGTGAAACGTTGGATGCGAAAGTATCTTTTGGAGGATCAATTTTTTACAAAGGAAAGCCAGAGGTGTTAAAAGATAAAAAAGTAATTGGTGGAGTAATTGAACACAGAAGTTAATTTTGTATCTTTGTCAATAAATTTAGTTTTAAAATGAATTCACTTACTATATTTTTAGGATTTGTTGGACCTTGGCAAATTGCTATTATTGTTGCACTAGTTTTATTAATGTTCGGAGGTAGAAAAATACCTGAGTTAATGAGAGGATTAGGAACTGGTATAAAAGAGTTCAAAGACGCTACGAAGTCTGAAGCAGACGGAGAAGAGAAATTAGAAGATAAAAAATCATAAGTTATAATAACTTGATATAAACTAAAAGCCGAATCATTTGATTCGGCTTTTTTTATAATTTTACAGCTGTTCCTGATGCGGTAACCATTAGCATTCCGCCATTTGGTCCTACTGTTTCGTAATCTAAATCAATTCCTATAATGGCGTTTGCTCCCATGTGTTCGGCACGTTGTTGCATTTCGCTCATAGCGCTATTTTTAGCCTCTCTTAAGACCTTTTCATACGATCCGGACCTTCCTCCTACAATATCTCTAATACCAGCGAAAAAATCCTTTATAAAGTTTGCTCCTATAATAGTTTCTCCTGTTACAATTCCTAAGTATTCTTGTACAGGTTTTCCTTCTACATTGTTTGTTGTTGTTGTTAACATATATTAAATATTGGTTTTAAATTATAAAAAAAGCGCTGTATTAAACAGCGCTTCATAAAATATTACTCATCGTTGTTTTTCTTTCGTTTGGCTTCTTTCATAGCCTCTCCTATTTGATTACTAGCTGTAAAACTAGCAACCATGTTATTCAACATATCACTACCAGCTTGTGGAGAATTTGGTAAAAGAATTAGATTACTGTTAGTATCAGCTCCAATTGCCTGCAATGTATCATAATGCTGCGTAACAACTATTAATGCTGAAGCTTCTTGACTGTTGATACCAACCTTGTTTAATACTTCTACAGATTCTTCTAAACCTCTAGCAATTTCTCTTCTTTGATCCGCTATACCTTGTCCTTGTAATCTTTTACTTTCGGCCTCGGCTTTTGCTTTTTCTACAATCAAAATACGTTGAGCATCACCTTCATACTGAGCGGCAACTTTTTCACGCTCCGAAGCATTAATTCTGTTCATAGCTGCTTTTACCTGAGCATCTGGATCAATATCTGTAACAAGAGTTTTGATGATGTCATATCCATACTCACTCATGGCATTATTTAATTCAGATTTTACAGCAATAGCAATATCATCTTTATTAACAAATACGTCATCTAAGCGCATTTTAGGTACTTCTGCACGTACAACATCAAATACATATGAAGTAATTTGATCATGCGGATAATCTAGCTTATAAAAGGCCTCATAAACTTTATCTCTGATAACCTTGTATTGAACAGATACTTTTAACTTAACAAAAACATCATCCAAAGTTTTTGTTTCAACGATTACATCTAATTGTTGAATTTTTAAACTTAATTTTCCTGATATTCTATCAACTAATGGAATTTTGAGTTGTAGTCCTGAGTGACGAATACTTTGAAATCTTCCAAAACGTTCTATAATAGCAGCTGTTTGTTGTTTAACAACAAAGAAAGATGAAAGAAGTATGATTATTCCGAAGAACAATAACGGATATAAATAAATTGGCATAATAAAAAGAATTTTTAGTTTGATTGAATTTTTTTAAAGATACGTTTTCTTTATTATAGGACGTATTTTTTATAAAATGTTACAGTTCTTTTTCATAAAACTTATATTTGCTTAAAATCACTAATATGGAACTTATAAAATCAAATGCTACAGAAATATTAATTTTATTATTCTTAGTAGTAACTTTTTTACAATCGGGTGTTGATAAAGTAACCGATTGGAAAGGCAACCTTTCTTTTATTAAAGATCACTTTAAAAATTCACCTTTAAAAAATATGGTACCACTTTTATTAGCAGTAATTCTTGTTATAGAATTATTAGCTGGTGCGTTTATGTTTATTGGTATTTTTAATTTGGCAACAACCGGATCAAAAGAGTTGGCCTTACTCGGAGTTCAATTAGCAGCCCTTACTTTAATATTTTTATTAATCGGTCAACGTTTAGCAAAAGATTATGCTGGAGCGATGACATTGGCAGTTTATTTTGTAATTACTGTTTTTGGCATGTTTTTATTAAAATAAATTTTATTGATTAAATATTTAATTTTATATAAATATTATTTATTAAAAAACCTCTTAAAATTTACGTTTTAAGAGGTTTTTAATTTTTGTTAAGGTGTTTGTATGTTTTTTAATTTTAAGTACCTTAAATATGTTTTATTATTAATATTTATCTTTTTTGATGATAAAAATAAGCGATGAATAATTATTTTCCGCTTTTGCTTTCATATTTGACTTTAAACCAATAAAAAATGCTTTAACTGGATTCATTTTTCCTGTTTTGTATTTTTCACTTAAAAGAGAAACATAATAGGAGTCAAATTTCATAGGTAATATTTTTGAAACTTTCATTTGATGAAAATTAAATATTTTATGAATAGAGGTTTTTGAAAAATGCCATACATGTCTCGGAACGTCGTAAGCTGCCCAGTGCTCTTTATAATAATTGGCATCATAACTTTTATAATTTGGAACGGCTATGATAAGAGTTCCATTGTCGGTTAACAAGTTTTTGATTTCTTTAATATAGTCATGAATATTTGTGATGTGTTCTAATACGTGCCATAGTGATATGACATCAAATTTTTTACCAGATAATTTTTCAATAGAATCGACCAAAAATATCCCTTTTTTATCGGCAATTTTTCTTGCGTCATTAGATGGTTCTACTCCACTAACGTACCATCCGTCTTGTTGACAAACTTTCAAAAAATCGCCTGTACCGGCGCCTATATCTAATAAGTTTTTGGAGTTAGAAGTAAAACTGTTGATAAGCTTTAGTTTTTTGCCTAAGGCATATTTTTTTACGGTTTGATATACTTTATCAATAAGCGATTTTTTACTATCGGTATGAGAAATATAGTTATCGCTTTTATAGTAGTTGTGTAAATCTTTTGGCAATGGAGATGTAACCAGCATATCTAATTGTTCATTATACATCACTTCATAACTTTCGTTTGAAACGGTATAATCTATACAATTGAGATAAGGCTTAAGATTTTTGTAGAGATCTTTTTCCTCGTTCAATGTACTTAATTTGTGTTGTTAGTCCTAGTTGTAATACACTACAATATTACGTAAAAATGTTCTATGTTCCACATGGAACGTTGCTATATCTTTTGTAAAAATTAGAGTAATTTATTAAGATTGGTAAATTCTATTTGCAATTTTTTATAATGTTCCACATGGAACAATTTTCATAATTACTGTTTAGGTGTAGTAAGTGACGCTATTATTGGGAATAATTGATTTTATAGTAGTTAAAGACTAGAATAGAATTTACTCGAAAATATAGGTTTTTTAGGTTTATCTAAATAAGTTTTTTAATGTATTTTTTCGTTAAGCAAAGTGTGGTCTGTGGACCTTAGTTGTTCTTAGTATGAAAAGATAAGTATGAGTAATCTTATAAGTAAACTTATTTAAGTTTTTACTCGTTTTAGTAATACATCTCTACTCTATCATTTAGTTTTTGCTTGTATAATGATTTGTGATATTTTAAATCCTGTTATTTATTGTATGTTGTGACTTTATTTTTTTATAGTAATTAATTTAGCTGCCTACGTTTTAAAGGCTAATTACTGTAGGATGAATTATTATAAATGATTAATTGAAGTGCTACTTTTTCTTTTTGTATTGTATCATTTATATTTAAATCATTTAGCTTTTTTAGTTTGGTATTGGATGGTTACTTTTATTTGAATTGCGTTTTTATTCCTTGTATTTTGGTATAACTTCTTTTCGTTAATGGTTATAATGATTTATGAATAATATGTGGTTTTAGATTTTACTTGATTTTTGTGTTCTAATTATGTTTTAATAGTAGCAAGTAGTTTTATATTTTCAATCTTCCATGGTTTTCTATTTAAGATAGATTCTGTACATACCTATTTACTTTATTTTTTATAGAGTTGTTATATAGTAAGTTTTTAATGCTTTAATGTTTTAACTATAATTTTTGGATTGATATTACTGTTTTAATTCTAATATAGATTATGCTTTGAAAAGGTTTAGTTTAAATATATAATTGAACATATTTATTAGATTATTGTTATTACCGATTCTTGTCTTGCCTTCTTAATAAAGTTTTATTTGTAAGCTTGGTTATTCTCCTGTTTTAAGATATAGCTTTTTTGAAAACAAATATTGTTATTGTTTCACATGGAACAATGCATATTTTTAATTTAATTATTTATTAGTTTTTAAATTTAGTTTGTGGAATAATAGGTGTAGATAGAAAGGTTCCACATGGAACATTTTAAATATATCTATGTTATTGTTTATTGATGTAAACGTGTAGTACTGATATATTACTTTAATACAATCTACTTATACAGTTAATTTAGGAGATTCATATAGGTTGTGTTTTACTTAGTTTCTTCTTTGTTTATGAAAATAGATTTTACTGTGATGTAACCGAATTTAGAAGGTGTTGTAGCATTTTCTAATCTGTTTAGTTTATCTGCGTTATTCTTTTCTTTTTCTATATAGCTATAATATTTTAAATGAATTTCTACGTGTTCTATAATTTCTTTGTCTATGTTATTCTAGTCAATAAAGAATTCATCTTATCTGTGTTTCGCGTTTAATTAAAAGCTAATCGAGGATCTGATGAAACCTTGAATGTCTTCATGAATTCAACGATAGAGGTTATGTATGTTTTAACTTATTTTACTTATTGACTATCTAAATTTGCTATGTAAAATAATAGGTATAAAAAGAAACGTTCCACATGGAACGTTTTTAAAAAGCTGTAATTTTATAGTTATCTACCCATATATACGAGCAGTAATAATATGTATTTGTAGATATCTCACTCATACGACTGACCTGGGAAATTGAAGTAGGTTGTATTTTACTTAACTTCTCTCTTGCTTCATAAGAAAGAGATTTTACTATGATGTAATCGAATTTATAAGGTGTTGCAGT
>NZ_CAZEQU010000002.1:0-46521 GCF_964513065.1 Tenacibaculum xiamenense | reverse complement strand
TTCTTTTCTTTTTCTATATAGCTATAATATTTTAAATGAATTTCTACGTGTTCTATAATTTCTTTGTCTATGTTATTCTAGTCAATAAAGAATTCAGCTTATCTGTGTTTCGCGTTTAATTAAAAGCTAATTGAGGATCTGATGAAACTTTGAATGTCTTCATGGATTGAACGATAGAGGTTATGTGTGCTTTTATTTATTTTACTTATTGACTATCTTAATTCGTTATGTGAAATATTAGGTGTGAAAAAAACGTTCCACATGGAACGTTTTTAAAAAGATATAATTTTGCAGTTATCTACCCATATATACGAGCAGTAATAATGTGTCATTTATAAATATCCCACTAATACAACTGACCTGAGAAACTAATGTCGGTTGTGTTTTACTTAACTTCTCTCTTGCTTCATAAGAAAGAGATTTTACTTTGCTATAATCGAATTTAGAAGGTATTGGAACGTTTTCTAATCTGTTTAGTTTATCTGCATTGTTTTTCTCTTTTTCTATATAGCCAGAATATTTTAAATTAATTTATATGTGTTCTGTAATTTCGTCGTCTATGTTATTCTCGTTAATAAATGATTTAGTTTATGTGTGTTTCGGGAATTATTAAAAGCTAATTGAGGATCTGCTGAAACCTCGTATATTTTCACAAATTGAATGATAGAGGTTATGCATGTTTTGACTTGTTTTACTTATTGACTATCGTAATTTGTTATGTGAAATAATGGGTATAAAAAAAACGTTCCACATGGAACGTTTTTAAAAAGCTGTAATTTTATAGTTATCTACCCATATATACGAGTAGTACTGATATGTCACTTGGAGATACTCCACTTATACGACTGGCTTGAGAAATTGAAGTAGGTTGTATTTTACTTAACTTCTCTCTTGCTTCATAAGAAAGAGATTTTACTTTGCTATAATCGAATTTAGAAGGTATTGGAACGTTTTCTAATCTGTTTAGTTTATCTGCGTTATTCTTCTCTTTTTCTATATATCCAGAATATTTTAAATGAATTTCTACCTGTTCTATAATTTCTTCATCTATATTATTCTCTTCAATAAAAGATTTTAATTTATCAATATTACGATAGTCTTCAAAAACTAATTGAGGGCGTGCAGCGATTTTATATAGCTTCATCGATTGATTAATAGAAGCTAGTTTTTTGTTTTCAAGAATAGGGTTTATTTCTTCTTTTGAAACGCTTAATTCTTTTAGGAAGCTAATTAAACTTTCTGTCTTTTGTTCTTTTTCTACTACCCTATCTAATCTTTCTTGTGAGGCTAATCCTAGTTCAAAAGACTTTTTTGTAAGCCTTAAATCAGCGTTATCTTGCCTTAATAAGGTTCTGTATTCCGCTCTTGAAGTAAACATTCTGTATGGCTCTTCAGTTCCTTTTGTGATTAAATCATCAATCAAAACTCCAATATAAGCCTCACTTCTTTTTAATATAAATGGTTCTTTATTTTGAGTTTTTAGAGCGGCATTTACACCAGCCATTAACCCTTGAGCAGCTGCTTCTTCATAACCTGTTGTTCCATTAATTTGACCAGCAAAGAAGAGATTCTCGATAAGTTTTGTTTCTAAATTATGTTTTAATTGTGTAGGCGGGAAATAATCGTATTCAATAGCGTATCCATATCTAAAGAACTTTACGTTTTCAAAACCAGGGATAGATCGTATAGCTTTATCTTGGATATCCTCAGGCAAAGAGGTAGAGAATCCGTTTACATAAATTTCTACGGTATTCCATCCTTCCGGTTCTACAAAAACTTGGTGTCTTTCTTTCTCAGCGAAACGATTTATTTTGTCCTCTACAGAAGGACAATAACGTGGTCCGGTTGATTTAATTCTACCGTTAAACATTGGTGAACGATCAAATCCCTCACGTAGTAAATCATGTACTTCTGGATTGGTATAGGTTAAATAACAAGAACGTTGTTTTTGCAAGGGTCTTGTAACAGGTAAGTACGAGAACTTTTCAGGATTATCATCACCTGGTTGTTCAGTCATTTTAGAGTAATCTAATGATCTTCCATCAACACGAGGTGGAGTTCCTGTTTTCATTCTTCCGGCTTCAAAACCTTTTTCCATTAGATCTTCTGTAATTCCAGTTGAAGCCCCTTCTCCTGCTCTACCGCCACCAAAAGTTTTTTCTCCAATATGAATCAAACCATTTAAAAAGGTTCCTGCTGTTACAATTACTGTCTTTGCTTTTATATGTAATCCTAATGCGGTTTTAACCCCAGAAATTTGGTTACCTTCGAATAATAATCCGTTTACAGAGTCTTGATAGAAATCTAAATTTTCAGTTTGTTCAAGCATGGTTCTCCAACATTCAGCAAACTGCATTCGATCTGATTGTGCTCTTGGACTCCACATAGCAGGTCCTTTTGATTTATTGAGCATCTTAAACTGAATAGCAGTTTTATCAGTAACAATTGCGCTGTATCCACCCAAAGCATCAATTTCTCTAACGATTTGTCCTTTTGCTATTCCTCCCATAGCTGGATTACAACTCATTTGGGCTATATTTTGCAAATTCATTGTAATTAGCAATGTTTTTGCTCCCATATTAGCACTGGCCGCAGCGGCTTCACTTCCTGCGTGTCCTCCTCCTACTACAATAACGTCGTATATGGTATTATATAAACTCATTTTATAAATTTCAGTTCCACGTGGAACTCGGTTATATTTTATTTAAAATTTCTAAACACTCATTTTCTTTTCCTCTCATCATTTCTTTTTCTTCGTCGGTTTTATCTTTAAAACCTAAGTAATGGAGAACACCATGAATAATCACCCGATGAAGTTCGTTTTCAAAAGGAACATTAAAAAGAGAAGCATTTTCTTTAACACGTTCAATCGATATAAAAATATCTCCGCTAACTTCTTTTCCTAACGAATAATCAAAACTAATGATATCAGTTAAAGTATCATGCTGAAGAAATTCTACGTTGATTTTATGTAAGTAATCATCATCACAAAAAATGTAATTAATCTCTCCCAAAGATCCTTCTTCCTTTTGAATACATTCTTGTATCCAAGAACTGGTGTTTGCTTCGTCGTTTAATTTAAAATCTGTTTCGTAATTAAATTGTATCATTAAAAATATAGTAGTAACAATGTTGTATCTTAAATAATAGTTGCTGTCAAGGTTAATTCTTAGGTGTTTCTTCCTTTTTTGTAGTTGTAAAGTATTGTTTAACCTTTTGTTTGTAATTCTGCTGCAAAGGTAAGGATTGTCTATTTAATATCTCTGTTTGATTGTAAAACAACTCCTTAAACTTTAATTCCTTTTTATTGGTGTTTTTATATTCGTTAATGTTTGTGTTTGATTTTCGTTCTTGTTTTTTACCTTGTTCAAAAGAAGCTTTTTCCAGTTTCAATAGTTCGTATTTTAAAGCTTGCATTCTTTTTAGGTTTTCTTGATTAAAACCATTTTCAAGTATCTTGTTTTCTAATTCTTCCATTTGTTGTAAGGCTTTTTTAGCATTACCATTGCCATCTTTACCATTTTTTATGGCATCTTGGAGTTGTTGACGTAACTGTGATTGTTCTTTGAATATTTTATATAATTCACCATCCATTTGTTCGCCGTTTTCACCTTGTTGACCTTCTCCTTGCTGGCCTTCTTTTTCACCCTTTTCTCCTTTCTCACCCTTTTTTCCTTTACCGTCTTTTGGTTTACCACTTTCACTTTGCTTCATTCCTTCTTTCATTTTTTGCATAATATCATTTTGTTTTTGAATGATATCTGGTAAGCTAAAAGAATCTCCTTTACCACCCTTTCCTTTTCCTTGCCCCATTCCTTGTTGAGGATTTTGCATAGCGTCAAGCGTATCACTTAGCATATCAGCAAGGGTGTTTGCTGAAGTCATTACATATTGTTGGTTGGATACACCAATGGTAATTTTATTGTCGGCTAAGTTGTCTAGAGATTCATCAATGTTGTAATGAGCATTTGCTAATTCTTCTTGAATTTTAGTACTTATACTTGGAACTCTCATTGATAATGCAAATAGGCTATCATCAATATGTTCGAAATATGTTTTTAATTGATACTGCTTTTTGATATTAGTTCCGAAATTTGGATGAGCGGCGTTCGTATTTGAAAACTCATTCATTAAATCTTCTTGATTAAAAGAAAAAGTAACCAAGTTTTCCAGTACTTGACGCAGACTTTCCATGTTTTCTTCTTCCATTTCGGCGCTCATAGATTGCATAGAATTTTGCATACTTTGACTCATTTCTTTCATCTTTTTAGCAGCTTTTTTCTGGTTTTTTTTCGCTTTAGAACTGTTGTTTTGCTCCATATTCTCTAGCGATTTCTTCATTTCTTGCTCAGCTTGCTTCTCCATTTCTTCCATGGATGGAATATCCATTGGTTCTTTCAATTTTTCATTATCTTTTTCGAGCTCATCAATATCTTTTTTCAAATCATCAAATTCCTTATTTAGCTCTTTTTGTTCTTCAGTAGTATTATCCTTTTTAGATAATTCTTCTTGTTTTTCTGAAAGCTCATTAAGTTTTTCAGTAATTTGATTCATCTTTTGCTCGACATAATAACGTTTTGTCATTTCAAGAATACGCTCTAAACTGCGTTCTTTCTGTTTATTTTGTTCAGCCAGTTCCTTTGTTTTCTTAATTAAGTCTTCCTTTTTCAATTTATCAGCAAGCTCTTTTAGTTCATCAAGAAGTTTTTGTTGCTTGTCAATTTTCTTTAATTCTTCAATTCGTTTCTTTAAATTTTCCTTTTTTTCGTTTAAAGTAGGAGTGTTTTCTTCTTTTTCTTCAAAGTTTTCTTGTAGTTTTTCTGTTTGACGTTCCATCATTTGCTTGTATTGCTCTTGACGCTTTATCAAATCTTTTATGTTTTTTTGATCGCTCCAACTTATATTTTTCTTGTTTTGAAGCTCTAATTGTATTTTCTCAAGATCTTTCTTACTGTTTTGTTGCTTTTCAAGAGAGTTTTCAAGCTTGTTTATGTGATCTTTTTGCTCCTTAAGAAGCTCTTCTTTTAATTCGGTTACTGATTTTTGACGATAATAAAACTTCTGACTAACCGCTTTTTTAGCACCATTTACTTGATCGTTATCATACACCTGGAAATACAATTCATAATTGACTTTTTCTTTTAATTTTAAGTTATTTGGAAACTCATGAAAGAAGGTCTGAATAGCTTCTTTGTTTATGTTAATTGTTTGATTATTAATATTTTGAGTATTATTTTCTTCTCCGTAAACTAGTTCTAATTTTGAAATTCCATGATCATCAGAAATTTGTCCAAAAAACTGCGCGTTACCTCTTGAAATACTATCAATATTTGATTGAACATTAATATTTGGGTTTTCGTCTTTTATAACTTGTATGGAAAATTGCAATTGTTCATAATCTTTTAAGTTTTGGTTTGAAGTTGATAATTGATAACTCATTGAGTTAAGAACTCTTTTCTTTAACGAAAACTCATCTTTTGAATCTTTGATAAAATTTGTTCGTTTTTCATTACTTGTAAAGGCAACACTATCTGTTTCAGATGTTTTAACCTTCCAGGTGATGAATGTTCCTTGTGGAACATTGATGTTTCCTAGGTTTTTTATGATTTCATTTTTCTTTCTTAAGTAACCTGGATATCTTAACTCTAAGACAATATTTTGAATCGAAGGAGTATTGATTAGTCTAATTGAATAAGAATTTGATTCCACTTTATTAGCTTTTACGAAAAATGAAATTGGAGTTTGAACATTGTTGAAGGTGTAAGAAAACAATCCATTTCCATCATTATGCATGTAATATTGTTGGTTGTTGAAATGAATTTTTGACTCTTGTGGAACAATTTCTCCTTTAGTTTCAAAGTAAACAGTGATTGATTTACCTTTGATAACACTAAAGTCCGAGTTCGTTGGAATAAAATAAAAAGGAGCTGGTGGTGTATAGGCCTTGCTAGGGTTCATTACACGTTCGAAACTTTGATTAAGTTTAGAGTTTATTCCAGTAAGAAGGCTTATTCCCCATATAAAAAGAGGTATTAATGCATATTTCGCATACTTTAAGTTCGATTTGAAATTAATGGCTTTTGTAAATGGAATTGGTTGTAACTCTTCTGATTTTTGAGAAATACTAGCCAAAAGTAAATCCGATTGCTCAGAATGATTTTTTAACTGTAAAACATTAATTAGTTTGTCTTTTACTTCAGGAAAATGAGCCCCAATAATTCTCGAAGACTCCTCTGTAGAAATACCTTTTTTTAATCCCACTAATTTGAAAATTGGAAAAAGTATAAACCTCACTAATAAGAGAACTTCTACCGATATGAATAACCAAAACAGTAATGTTCTAGCGCTCGTTTTTAACCATAAGAAATGTTCAATAAACAAGGTAACAAAAAGGTAAATTAACCCTAACGATATAAACAATAGAGTACCTTTAATAAGTTCATTGGTATAATATTTCTTACTAAATTGTTGTAATTTTTGTTCTATTTTTTCAAATACTTCCATCGAGTTAATCTTGAAATTTTATTGAGTTATTACCTTTCTTATGTTTGATTTTTCTACTAAATCTTTCGCCTTTACATAACCAACAACTGCAAGGTCTGCCATGCGATCGGTAGCTATAATAATTACCTTCTTTTTCATTAAGACCTAATACTTTAAGTCGTTTTTTGTACTTAAGCATCTTAATTCTAAACCGTTCTCTTTTATTCAATTCCTTAGCTTTTAGTGTTTTGAGTTGTTCAAGTTTTAATAAACAACTATTATTTCCATGATATCAACTGGCCTTTTAGCTCATTTTAATAAGAAAAACCTACTTGATAATATTGTTAATAATTGGTTATCATATAACTTATAAAAATACTACATTTACAGTAAACCATTACAAACAATTTTTTGTAAGCATATCCTACCTACTACTACTAAGAAATAAATAACCTAAAGGCATTGTTTTAATGCTGTTATTCTTTGAATAGAAGATATTATTAATACCTTTAAAATAAGCATTAGTAAGTCTTCAGAATATTAGAAAACCAATAAAAATATACAGATGAAAAACGTAAAAATCATTATTGCACTCCTATTTACAGGAACTTTGTTTGCTCAAAGCCCTTGGACTAAAAAGAAAAATGAAGCATATCTTCAATTATCTTTTTCAAGTATTTCGAACTACACAGAGCTTTTTGGGAATCCAGATTATGGAACCGATAGAGAAATTACAGACAATACTTTACAGCTTTATGCAGAATATGGTGTGTCGGATAAAACTACTTTGTTTGCTAATGTTCCTTTTAAAATGGTGAAATCAGGAAACCCTACTCTTGATGTTGCTATAATTCCTGAAGGATCAGAATCGTCTTTAGGGAATATTCAATTAGGTGTAAAACATAATTTTTACAATAAAAAATGGTTGATTTCTGGACAAGTAGGAGTTGAAGCAAATACTGGTTCATATAACGCTGCAACAGGTCTTCGTACTGGATACGATGCATGGACAATTACCCCTTTAGTACTTGTCGGAAGAGGTTTTAACAATTGGTATATTCAAGCTTTTACTGGAGTAGATATCAGAACTAATGACTATAGTAGTGCCTACAAACTAGGTGGAGAGCTTGGTTATAAAGCCATTGATTGGTTATGGGTAGCTGGGTTTTTAGATGGTGTTGCTTCTTTTCAAAATGGCGAAACTGTAATTCCAACGAGCAATGCTTTAACAGGATTATATGTTAATAATCAGAGTTATGCGGCTTTTGGATTAAAGTTAATTGGAGAAATTAATGACAAGTTTGGTGCAAATGCCGGAATTGGTGGCGCGTTTGGAGGTAGAAATGTTGCTAAAAAACCAGCATTCAGCCTTGGCTTATATTACAAATTATAGATTAAAATAAAGACATACTTTATAAAAGGAGACTTCCATTTGGAGGTCTTTTTTAGTTAAAATCAACAATTGTTATATTACTGAATCTTGGTGTATTCCAATTGGGTAAGCTTATAACCTTTAATAAGTACTTTAAATATCACTTCGTGATACCAGTAATTTCAATTTGTAAATGGTATTAGCAAAAACATGCAATGAGTTCATAAGATAAAGTTATCTTTGCGCCGTCTAAGGAACAATGAGTTCTAAAAACAGATTTTTAAAAGAATTTAATCAAAATGACTGACAACGTAAGAGTACGATTTGCTCCAAGTCCAACAGGACCTCTTCATATGGGGGGAGTAAGAACCGCATTATTCAACTATTTATTTGCAAAAAAGCATAATGGAACTTTCGTGTTGAGAATTGAAGATACTGATCAAACACGCTATGTAGCTAATGCTGAAAAGTATATTATCAATTCATTGGAATGGTGTAATATTCCATTTGATGAAGGCCCAGGTAAAAATGAAAAGTTTGGACCTTATCGTCAGTCGGAACGTAAAGATCTGTACAAACAATATGCTGATGAATTGCTTGCAAGTGGTTGGGCGTATTATGCTTTTGATACAGCTGAAGAATTAGATGCACATAGAAAAAATCACGAAGAAAAAGGAAAGACCTTTATCTATAATTGGCATAATCGTGAGAAGCTTCAAAATTCATTGGCTTTATCTTCTGATGAAGTAAAAGCGAAAATTGAAGCGGGAGAAAAATTTGTAATTCGTTTTAAAACTCCTAAAGATGAAACTTTAGTAATGGAGGACGAAATACGTGGAACAATTTCTGTGAATACAAGTACTTTAGATGATAAAGTATTGTTTAAGTCTGATGGAATGCCAACGTATCATTTAGCGAATATTGTTGATGATCACTTAATGCAAATTTCACATGTAATTCGCGGTGAAGAGTGGTTACCTTCTCTCCCACTCCATGTGTTGCTCTATAGAGCTTTTGGATGGGATGCTCCTAAATTTGCGCATTTACCTTTAATTTTAAAACCAGTTGGTAAAGGAAAGTTAAGTAAAAGAGATGGTGATAAACTAGGTTTTCCAGTATTCCCGCTAGAATATCTTAATGAAGCTACAGGTGATGTTTCAAGAGGATATAAAGAAGATGGATATTTTTCTGACGCTTTTATAAACATGTTAGCCTTTTTAGGTTGGAATCCAGGAACGGAAAGAGAGCTGTTTACTTTAAAAGAGTTGACAGAAGTTTTTGATTTGAAACGAGTAAGTAAATCGGGAGCGAAATTTAGCCCTGAAAAAACAAAGTGGTTTAACCAGCAATACATGCAATTAAAATCAGATAGCGAGTTATCTGGTGCATTTGCATTAATATTAGCTAAAAAGGGCTTAAAAATCGAAAACAGCTATATTGAAAAGGTTGTTTCTTTAGTGAAAGAAAGAGCTGTATTCGTTTCAGATTTTTGGGATTTAGCGAGCTTTTTCTTTGAAAACCCATCTGAGTATGAAGCAAAAGCAGTAAAAAAGCAGTGGAAAGAAACTACTCCGGATTTAATGAAAGAACTTATTTCTGTTATTGAAGGGATAGAAACGTTTGAATCAGAAAATATTGAAACGATTGTAAAAGCTTGGATAACTGAAAAAGAAGTTGGTTTTGGTAAGGTAATGCAACCATTACGTTTAAGTTTGGTTGGTGCTTTAAAAGGACCACATTTATTTGATATTATCGAAATGGTTGGTAAAGAAGCTACCATTCAACGACTTAATAATGCAATAAGTAATTTATAATAATAAAAAAAGCGGCCTAAAAGCCGCTTTTTTTTGTAGTGTAAGTTAAATATTTAGAAACACAACCCACCTGAGGTGGTCGCATGATTTCCACTTTTAAATAAATTGAACCAATCCAGTCTAAAAATAATACTTAAGGTTCCTTGAACATGAGAGCGCATGCTTTCATATCCTTCAAATGAATGTTTGTAATAAATTTGTGGATTTATTCCGACTCTGTTAGAGATCCAATAAATTCCCCCAGCACCAAAATTTAAGGTAGGAGTCATTTTTCTTTCTGAATCTACCACACTTCCTCCAGCAAATATATATGGAGCAAACCTTTCTAAAACGGCGTCAAAATTATAACGTACCGATCCATCTATTGAAAAATAAGAGGCTGAATTCTTTATAAAACCAACATCTTCAATGGTATTGAATGAAACCGCTCCATCAATAGAAAAGCGATCACCAACAGGCATTGTTATGTTAAAACGTGGAACCTGAAAAATAGTTGCATCACCAATAAAAGTCGCATCATCAGCACTGAATCTAGTAATACCTGCACCAAAACCTATTTGCCAAGAATCATTTAGGTTTTGTCCTAATATAGAACTAGTTATTAGTAATAAAACGGCAACAAAGAAACTTTTTCTCATAAATCCGGGGGTTTATTTATAGTATAACTAATAAATTATGAAATTAGTATAATTAGTCCAAATTCACTCGCTTAATAGCATTGGTAAAGTCCTCTAAATCATTGTCGTTTAGAACTAAATGAATCGCTTCATCACATACTTTTTCAACATTGTCTAATGGAAATTGTAAAGCCACAGCAATTTTATTTAGAATATCTACTTCCTCTCTGTCAACTTCTTCATCAGCAAAGATCATTTTTGTTAGTCTATACAAACGCTCAATTCTATCATCGTAGCTGGCTGGTGGATTTACGAGGTATTTTTCTGGGTTTTTTAGTATTTTCTCATATTCATCACTACTGATATTTAGCTTTTTTGCCGCTCTATCAAGTAACTTTTGTTCTCCTTCAGTAATAACGTTATCTATTTTTGCAATTTTTACGATGCTTGCAAAATGACCGATTTCTTGTAAATGTTTTCCGCTAGAATATAAATCTGATATTGACATAAAATTATGTTGTTAAATTGTTATTCTCAATTTTAGATACAAAGTTAGTGAAAAAAGTCACCGACCTGCTTTTCAATACTAAAAGCTGGAGCCATATTTTTTTGAGATTTTGCTAAAAAAAAATTATGACACCTCATACTCCATTTTTGATTCAAATTCAGTTTGAACGACCTGTTTTTTTTATTTATCTAACAATTTTTTTACTGAAAAACCTGTATTTTTTTTTCTTATTACGAAGCTTTGTTTAAATAAAAAATATCGATTTTTTTGACTTTTTTAAATAGTGATTTTAACGGTTTTTAAAAACACATAAGGTGATTTGTTTAGTGATATGATAAACCTGTTTAAAAACAATATTAAAATCGAAATTTCATTTTTTGAAGACAAAAACTTAGAAAAGGGCATGTTTTTCTGGTTTTACAGCTTTTTTTTAATCAGCTTCAGAAATTTTGAAATAAGATTTTGCAACTTCATGGTATTCTTTAAAAAAAAGCACCAAAGAAAATTTACTAGATTTTTACGAGAACCATTTTAAGCTTTTCAAAATTATAGATTTGTTTATTGCTACATACTTAAATTACATATTTTAATTGTTTGGGTTCAATTTTACATTACTTCCCTGCATTTAGGAAATAGATAACTTTAGTAATGGATGCCTATTTATTTTTGATAAACAATAAATATATGTACTATGTTAAAAAATATTTCAAATTTAGGATCTATACTAGATAAATCAGAACAACAAACAGTTAATGGAGGAATGCTTTCATCGGGAAGATGTTATAGATATTATTTTGCAAGTTATGATGATCGCTGCGCTGTACCTGTAAATGGAAATACTGTTTTTGGAACAATAGTTAATGGTAAATGTTGTATATAATTTTTGACCAATTAATGTTTAATTAAAGGTTTTTCGAAGCTCTATTTTCGTAGAACCTTTTTTCTTTTGAAAGATTGTACGCTATAAAAGTTATCTCAATTGATAAGCAATATTTTTACGGTAATTATTTAGCTTTTAGTTACTTCAAGCTTATAACCTACTCCATGAACATTGATAATTTTCAATGCTGAATCTTGTTTTAGCTTCTTTCTTAATTTTGAAACGTAAGTATCTAAACTTCTTCCTACGAAAACACCATTATCTTCCCATACTTTTTTGGAAAGTTCTTCTCTTTTTATAATTTCATTTTGAGCAGCGGCGAAAATACTTAGTATTTCGCACTCTTTATTTGAAAGCATAATTTCTTCAGAATCAAATATTAATTTACTTTGATCTGGGTGTAGCCAATAATTTCCAATTTGAATTTTTGAAGGATTTTCTTCCAGTTTACCTGAATTATTTTTCTTCCTAAAATAGACTTCTGAAAGTAATAATAACAGGACTACTAAAAAGCCAAACCAATAAAAAGAACTCCTTAAAAGCTTTGGTGATGAGCCAGTAAATTTAACCTGAATTTTATAGCAATTTTTGGGTAAAACCCTTCCTAAGCAAGGCACAATACTTTTTTTATTGGTTTCTTTCATTTCATAGCTATATACAACATCATCAATAATGCATTCTAAAACAGCAACTCTGTAAAACTTAGAAAGGTCGGATTTTTTAAAGCTTTTTTTAATTTCACTAACCAAAAAACCAGGCTCAATTTCTAGTCCTTTTTCAAAAGAAACCTCATAAATATTGGGTTTTATTTCTTTTACAGGTAATACTAGTGAAGTACTATCATTATTTGATAATAATAAATTATTTCCGACTTCACGAAGCCCAATTTTTACACGTTCAATAAAGTCAGAATTGTCCTGATTAAAGCTTGAAAAAACACCACCTAAAAAAAGAAGGATTGCTAAACTACCATATATATAAAACCGTTTGCTACTCATAAATTATTACAGAGGAAATTACAAAAAAATTACAAATGTCTGAATTGAAGAATCGATTTTCGAAATCGACTTTATAGATTGAAGTCGCAAGACATTCAAATGAAACTATTTTAAAAAAATTAGACACAAGTGTAGTTACTTTTTATTCTTATTTAGTAAGTAAAGTTCCGATATTTTTCTCAGATTTTACAAGGGGTTGCACTTCTTTGACACTTTTTTGACACTTTTCAAAACTCTCTCTATTAGATTCGCTTCAAAATGTATTACTTATGAGAAAAATTAGCATAACACTTATTTGTTTTTTAAACATTATATATAGTTTAAAAGCACAAGAAAAACTCCCTATTAACTTAAAAAAAAGCAGTATTCAATGGATAGGTGAATACACCTTTTATTTTGGAGGCCATGAAGGAACTATCAATTTTATTGACGGTCATTTTATTAAAAATAATGAGAAAATAACAGGTGGTGAATTTACTATTGATATGAATTCATTGAAAAGCACTGATATTGACAATGAAAAAGCACGTAAAAACTTAGATGATCATTTAAAAGATCCAGACTTTTTCGATGTGAAAAAATATCCAAAAGCTTATTTGATCATTACTAAAGTAGATTATTACGAAAATAACACTGTTAGGATAGAGGCCGATTTTACAATAAAAGAAATTACAAAATCGATTAACTTTAGAGCTACACTAGATTATAAAAATCAAACACTTAAAACAAAGTTTAAAATTGATAGAAGACGTTGGAATGTTAATTACACTAGCAAAATGAGAGATGGAGCTATTTCTGACGCCATTGGGTTTATTGTTGAAATCGGATTATAAAACAAAATTAAAAAGATGATATTAAGAAAGTTTTTAGTTGTAATGTTGGTTGTTTCAGTGAATATGTTTTCGCAAACAGAAGTGGATGATATTTTGGTAGCGGATTCTACTTGGACAAAAGAAAAGATTAGATTACCGTTCCATTTTGCGCCAGAAATTAAGTACGAAGGTTATGAAGATATTCGCTTTGCTAAAGGTTGGGGAAATATTGAAAGTCCTGAGTTTTGGACCTATACTTTTGTTTGGAATATTAACTTAAAAGAACGACCAAAACCAGTTTTTTTTGAAGAGAATTTGATGTTTTATTTTGATGGGTTAATGAACCTTGTGAATAAGGAAAAAGAAAAAATTATACCAAAAACACAGGTGAAAATTTATTCAAGAAAAGAAAAAAATAAAACCAATTTTTATCGAGGAACTTTGGTTTTACACGATTCTTTTAAAACCAAAAATACAATCTTACTCTATGTTGATATTGAGAGTAAGCTCTGCAAAAAAACAAAAAATTATATCTGTTTATTTCGATTTTCACGTCAACCTTTCCAACATTCTACATGGAAAAAATTAAATAAAGTAAAAATAAAAAAGAATTTCTGTAATTAGAGTTGGTTCATTTTCAGCCTATTTAAAAACAAGTACCATTTTACTTCAATTTTTTTCTCTTATTTAAATAAACTTTTTAAACAATTCAAGGTCTAAGAGCCAAATACCTTATTGGATATGTATACTGTATAGCTAATATCCAATAAGGTTTTTGCGATGTTTCAGCTGACATCATGTAACCTAAACTTAAACATAAAAACATATTATGATTGAAACCTTGGATCAAATAATTGAAGATGGTTTTAGAAGAAACTTGGTGCATAATTACACCTCAAACCAAAAAAAAACAGATGATAATGCTGTGGTAATAGGAAACAAGAAACTGATAAATTTTGGATCCTGTAGTTACTTATCATTAGAAAATGAACAAGAACTTAAAAATGGAGTTGTCAACTCTGTATTAGAACACGGAACTCAATTTTCATCCTCTCGTACCTATTTGTCAATAGGTTTATATAAGGAATTAGAAGGATTGATGGAAAAGATTTATAAGAGTCCATGTATTGTAACTGCTAGCACTACTTTAGGGCATTTGGCTACAATTCCGGTAATTGTTGGAAATAATGATGCTGTTATTTTAGACTTACAAGTGCATTCAAGCGTGCAAATGGCAGTAAAATTATTGAAAGAAAGAAGAATTCCTGTATACATTGTGAAACATAATTGCATGGAATCTTTGGAAACTAAAATAAAAGCCTTAAACAATAAGTTTGACAAGATTTGGTACTTCGCTGATGGAGTTTATTCAATGTATGGTGATTTTACTCCATTTGATGAACTTAAAAGGTTATTAAATACTTACAATAAGTTCCATGTGTATATTGATGATGCACATGGTGTAAGTTGGTATGGAGAGAATGGATGCGGAGTTGCTAAAAGCGAAATGGGGTATCACGAAAAGATGTACCTCACTGTTTCCTTAAACAAATCCTTTGCTGCCGCTGGTGGATGTATGGTTCTTCCAAATGAAGAAATTGCCAGAAAAGTTCGAAATTGTGGCTCAACGTATATCTTTTCTGGACCAATTCAACCACCAATGTTAGGAGCGGCAATTGCTTCAGCAAAGCTCCATTTATCTGATGAAATCATTAAAAAACAGAAGTATCTGAAAGAGTTGATAGATTATACGAATGATAAATTAGATGCATTGAACTTTCCGCAGTATCAAAAAACGGATAGCCCATTATTTTTTATTCCAGCAGGATTGCCCAAAATAGCCTATGAAGCAGTGAATAAAATGAAAGCTGAAGGTTTCTTTTTTAATGTAGCCTCATTTCCTGCGGTTCCAATGAAAAAGAGCGGATTACGTTTTATGGTAAATAGCTCGTTAACTAAGGAAAACATTGACGACATGTTGGAGTTACTTCAATATAAATATTTGGAAGCGCTAAAAGAAAATAATAGTAATTGTGAGAAAGTAGCGAAAACATTTAAACTTCCAGAATTTAAATTGAGTGCAGCTATTTCTGAAAATTCTATTTCTGAAAAAGAAGAACTTCAAGTGACTTTAAGCTCATCAATATTAGAAGAGTCAAGAGAAGATTGGAATACTATTTTTAAGGGAAATGGAACCTTAAATTATGATAATATTGCGTTGGTAGAAAAAACATTTTCCAACAACGAAAAAGAAGAAGATAATTGGTTTTTTAAGTATGTTGATATTAAAAATAATTCAGGGAAAACCATTTTGAAAACTTTTTTTACGGTTGCTTTAACAAAAGACGATATGTTTTCTCCTGCTTATGTTTCGGAAAAAGTTGAAAAAGAAAGGGAAGAAAACTCCCCATACTTTTTAACCTCAAAAACCATAATTACGGGTTCATTAATAACCAAGGGAAACCATGTTTTTATTGATCAAGAAGACCCATCTTGGTCTTTAGCTTTGGAAAAATTGGTGGAAATTTTGAATTCAGCAACAATGGAATACCAGGCAAGTAAAATTATGATACGTGATTTTTATGGACCGCAAAACTCAGAGTTTGAAACAAAAATGCTAGAACTTGGTTTTACGAAGTTTCAATTACCTGATAACTTATTGATAAACGAGTTTTCATGGAATAATCAAGATGAATATTTAAAGAAGTTGCCTCAAAAGTATCGATATAATGTTAGAAAAGAAGTATTAAAATTTGAAGATAAATTTATAGTTGAGTATCGAAAACCTAGTACAAAAGAAGAGCTACTAACACAGTATAATTTATACGAACAGGTTTTTGAAAAGTCATATACTTTAAATGTTTTTAAGCTTCCACTAAGCTTTTTTCAGGCAATGGCGACGAATGCTGATTACGATTTTATTCAGTTATACTTAAAACCAAAAGAAGAAGGAGAAAAACCAAAACTTGTAGGAGTTATGTTTAGTTTTATTCACAACGATTTATACAATGCTATGATTGTTGGTTTAGATTATCAACACGTGTATGAGGTTAATGCCTATAAACAAATACTCTACAGAACACTTGAAAGAGCCCAACAAAAGGGGTGTACAAAACTTGATTTTGGATTTACTGCCGATTTAGAGAAAAAGAAACTAGGAGCTCATCCGATAGAAGTGTATGCCTATATTCAAGCGATAGAACATTTTAGTCATTCGCTTCTTCAGAATATATAATAAATACTAAGGTTTTTCGGATAAACCTTGAGCTAACTTATTGGAAATAATACTATTTATGAGCGAAAGTTTTATTCGTAAATAGTATAAACCAAGGGTTTAAAAAAATCAGTAACTTGTATGCAGCTAAATTTTACTCATGAAAACTATATACTCGTTACTGATTATTTTTATTTCGGTTACTTCTATTTTCTCTCAAACAAAGTTAGAGAGTACTGAAATTACTAAAGAAATTGACCAACAAGTTTGGTTTCCTTTTATAAAAGCCTACAATTCTAGGGATTGGAAAGCATTTAACGACTTACAAACAAATGATGTTTTAAGGGTGAACTCCTATGCAATGCGAATAGGAAGTGAGTACAAAGAAAAAATTAAGGAGAGTTTTCAAAGACCTGTTTCTAATGTGGAACAAATTGAGTTTAGTTTTCTTGAAAGAATGCATAAAGACAATACTGCTTATGAAATAGGGTATTACAAAGTGACTTACAAGAAGAAAAACCCAAAATTTAAAACACATTTTGGAATGTTTCACGTGGTACTTAAAAAAGTAAATGGCGTTTGGTTAATTGCACAAGATTGGGATGGAAGTTCAGTAAATGGAAAGCCAATTACTCAAGAAGATTTTGATAGAGGTCAATATTTGACGAAACAATAATATGTGAATTTTAGGCGGTACTTCAAATGCTTTTTCTATCAGTTCATTAGTAGAAGAGAAAGCTTTTACTAGTATGAAAAACCTTTGAAATTATAGGTGCAAAAGAATAAGTTTTACGATTAAGAGGTTTGGATTCGTCTAAAATGATAAGAAAAGTTACATTTTAGATTCTACAAATGTTGCCGAAAATTTGAATTATTCTTCCAACAAATACCTTTAAAAAGTACATTGGTATAGTTTGTAACCATAAATTGTTTTGTTTTCAATACATTAGATGAAATATTTACTACTCAATTACCAGGTGGTATTAGTTGAGAGTGATAATGAACTGCCCCAATACAAACATGCAGGGTATGTGTTGGTTTCATAATTTTATATTTCGAGACAAACCTTTCGGAATTAAACCCTTGGCTATCGCCCTGCGATTAAAACAAAGAAATGATGAATAATCAAGTTATTTGGATTACCGGCGCTTCCTCTGGAATAGGGAAATCATTAGCCATCGCTTATTCAAAAAAAGATGTTAAGCTGATTCTCTCATCCAGAAACGAAAAAGCCCTGAATGAAGTTCGATTACAATGCGAAAAACCTGAGAACGTGAAAATATTACCTCTTGATTTGGAGCAATATGAAACCTTGGAAGCCAAAACATCTGACGCAATTAAATTATTTGGTAAAGTAGATGTTTTAGTTAATAACGGAGGTGTTAGTCAACGTTCATTGATAGAAGAAACATCTTTGGAAGTAGATCGGAGAATTATGGTAATTAATTACTTAGGAAACATTGCTCTAACAAAAGCATTATTACCTCATTTTATAAAGAATAAAAAAGGGCATTTTGTTGTCACTTCTAGTGTAGTAGGAAAATTCGGAACCCCTTTACGTTCAAGTTATTCTGCAAGCAAGCATGCGTTGCATGGTTTCTATGATGCATTAAGAGCCGAACATTTTAAGGATAATATTTCAGTCTCTCTAATTTGCCCAGGTTTTGTAGCTACTGAAGTTTCCAAAAATGCATTAGTTGGAGATGGTTCTAAACAAGGAATTATGGATGCTTCTACTGAGAAAGGAATGCATCCTGATCGGTTTGCAAAATTGATGATTAAAGCTATTAAAAATAAAAAGCCAGAAGTGTATATTGGCGGGGCAAAAGAAAAAGCTGGAGTATATGCCAGAAGGTATTTACCTGCTTTGTATTATCGTTTAGTTAGAAAATGGAGTGTTACTTAAATCGAAAAGGAATATGCAAGTAAAGTATGATAAAATAGGTGTAAATTATAATGAAACGCGAAAGGCTGATAAATTTCTTACTGAAAGATTAATTCATCATTTAAAACCGGTGAACTACGAATTGTATTTGGATATCGGTTGTGGAACGGGAAATTATACCAGTGAACTTCAAACAAAAGGTATGAACCTCATTGGAATTGATCCTTCTGAACAAATGTTAAGCAAAGCAAAAAGTCTGAACGATAATGTTGATTGGAGAGTAGGATCTTCAGAAAAGACTGGGCTTTCTGAAAACTCAATAGATGGTATTGTCGCTACATTAACCATTCATCATTGGTCGGATTTAGAGAGTGGATTTAAAGAGTTAAGTAAGATTTTAAAAACTAATGGACGTATTGTGATTTTTACTTCAACTCCTGAACAAATGAAAGGCTATTGGTTGAATCATTATTTTCCAAAAATGCTATCTAACTCCATAAATCAAATGCCTTCATTGGAGGGTGTTAAAGATGCTATGGGAAAGAATAATATAAGTTTAGAAAAAACAGAAAAGTATTTTATACGTCCTGATTTACAAGATCAGTTTTTGTATTGCGGAAAAGATTTTCCAGACTTGTATTTTGATGAGCAAATTCGAGAAGGTATTTCTTCATTTTCTTCTTTGGCCAATCAAAAAGAGGTTAATGAAGGCTTATTAAAACTAAAGGAAGACGTTAAAAGTGGTCGTATTAATGAGATTATGAATTTGTACAAAAATGATTTGGGTGACTATCTCTATATTGTTGGTAAAAATGAATAAGTCCAGATGACCTACGAAGAAATTATAGAACGATTGTATGAGCTTCAGGATGAAGATAAAATAACATTTAAAAAGCAAAAATTTGGAGTTATTGCCAATAATTCACTTGGAATTTATCACAAAGATTTAAAAGAGTTGGCAAAAGAAATAGGGCGAAACAACATGTTGGCTATAAAGCTTTTTGATAGTGGAATTTATGAAGCGCGACTTTTATGTAGTAAAATATTTAGCCCTAAAAGTATCACTGAAGATTTAATGGAAAAGTGGGTGAAAACTTTTGAAAATTGGGAAATTTGTGACAGTTTTTGCATGGGAATTTTTGCGAAAAGCGATTTAGCTTTATTGAAGTTATTGGAATGGACAGAGCGAAAACCAGAGTTTGAAAAAAGAGCGGGTTTTGCAATTATGGCAGCCTATTGTATGGCTGATAAAAAATCAGATAATGAATTATTTGAACAGTTTTTTCCTATTCTCAAAAGAGAAGCAAATGACGAACGATTATACGTAAAAAAGGCGGTAAACTGGGCTCTTAGGAATATTGGTAAACGAAATATCGATTTGAATAAAAGAGCCATTGAAGTTGCTGAGGAAATCGTAGAGTTTGAAAGTGCTTCAGCCAAGTGGATTGCTAAAAATGCACTAACAGAATTGCGAAAGAAAAACAAAAGAATGTCTGACTATCCCAGAGCTATTTATAGAAAGAAATAAAAATGATAGCTTAGTAAGGTATTACATGTTATTTTTGGGCTTCTTGAATTGATATTTAGAAATTACTTCCTAAATAAAGGCTATGATAAAATCACATGAGTACCTAGAGAATCGAATCAAATGGAGAGTGCGAAAGAATAATGCTCTTTGTTCAAAAGTTTTGTTTTTTGAGACTCTGGAAAAATCGAAAAAGCAAGAGTTAACGACATTGCTAGCATTTCAAAACATAGGGGTTCCAGTAGTATATTTTAAGGGAAGGAATAAAAACTGGACGATTATTGGTACACAAAAAATTGCTTGTGGAAATGATATATTTGCTGATAGTATTTCTTATGAGAATATTAAAAATTGGACTCCCTATGATTATCCTCTAGATGAACCGAAAACAACAATTGAATATTTAAAAGCACGATATTTTGGTTATTTAAAAAGGTTTCAGCATAAAATAATAATAGAAGAAAAAAATGGAAGAAGATTAATATTTTATGGACCACGAGGCTGGAAGATTTACGACATACCGAATATAATTTACATGATGCAGAGACTGACTAAAAATAACTATGAATAAGAACCTTACTTACCTTAAAAAAGAACTTTTTGATAAGCAAAATTTAGAATTTACTAATTACAACGAAGAGAGTGAAAGCCAAGAATATGATGCTTGTCAGTTTGAATTAAATAAAAAACAGGTGATAAGTAGAACCTCGAAAATTACACCAAAGAAAATCGGGCAATTTGTAACCTTTTGGAAGCGCGATTATAACGGTCCAATAGCACCATTTTCTGAGTTGGATGCTTTTGATTATTTTATGATATCTTCAATATGGGATAAACGTTTTGGGCTGTTTGTTTTTCCTAGAGATATTTTAATAAAAAAGGGAATTATATCTACAACAAACAAAGAAGGAAAAAGAGGTTTTCGAATATATCCTTCTTGGGATGAGGTACAAAGTAAACAAGCCGAAAGAACTCAAAAATGGCAATTGAATTATTTTTATTCAATTAATAATGCGGAAGATTTAATAAAGCTAAATCACTTGTTTTTGGGTTGATTTCTTCGATAAAAGTCAATTCGTTATGATGTCATTGTGAAGGATGAAATGTTAAAGCGATTTACAAATTAGAGAATACTTTAAAGGAAAAGAGTTTACCTTGTATAGTATTCCGTTATTAATTTTTAACGTAACTTCAAGATGTTTTAAAACCAAAATAGAAATCATGGCAGGGTTAATTACCAAAGAAACGGATAGAAGTGTTGATAATTTTATAAATAATATAAGTAATGAATCGAAACAAAAAGACAGTCGAATAATTCTAGATTTAATGAAAGAAACAATTCAAAAAGAACCAAAAGTATGGGGAAACCATATGGACCCCGATTTTTTAATTGGTTTTGATAAATACACTTATCAAAGGAAAGGTTCTAAAGAAGAGTTTGAATGGTTTAAAGTTGGGTTTGCACCTAGAAAAACTAAAATAACTGTTTATTTACCTTATGATATTGGCAAAGAAGAAGAATTGTTAGCGAAACTTGGAAAATGTAAATGGGGAAGAGGTTGTTTATATATCAACAAACTTGCGGATATTGATTTAGAAACATTGAGGAAATTGATTAAAAAGAGTTTATAGAAATTACATGAATTTAAGGCTATGGAAGTAAATTTAATTGTTATTCGATCAGATAAACCCAAGGAACTTTCGTCTTTTTATACGATGTTGGGTCTTACTTTTAGGTTTCACCAGCATGGAAATGGGCCTTGGCACTATGCTACGGAAATAGGAAACATAGTTTTTGAGATTTATCCATTATTAAAAACACAATTAGCACCCGATATTTCCACACGATTAGGTTTTGTGGTGAATAACTTGGAAAGTACAATAGAAAAATTAAAAGCTAGCAATATTACCGTTTTACAAGAGCCAAAAGAGTCGGAATTTGGCTATTTTGCCGTCATTAAAGATTTAGACTGGCGAAAAATTGAATTAAAAGAAAACAATGAATATCAAAGAACTTAAAATTGAACAAGTAAAAGAAAATAAGGATATTCCTTTTAAACTTCTTAAAATGGCGGACCCTTCAAGGGAACAAATAGAATCCTATTTGAAAACAGGTAGTTGCTATATAGCAAAACATCAATCAAAATTGATCGGAGTACTAGTCTTAAACTCGGTTAATTCTACAACTATTGAAATAAAAAACATTGCGATAAAGGAGTCTGAGCAAGGAAAAGGCTTTGGAAAAGTTTTATTGCAACAAGCTGAAAATCTGAGTAAGGAATTAGGATATAAAAAGCTAATCATAGGAACTGGAAACTCGAGCATTGGACAGTTAGCATTATACCAAAAGTCAGGATTTGAAATAGACCGAATTGATAAAAATTTCTTTCTAAAGAATTATAAAGAACCCATATTTGAAAACGGAATTCAATGTAAACATATGGTTGTTTTGGAGAAAAAAATGTAGATGAAAAATATCTCACTGAATGGTATTAAATGAACGCAAGAAGATGGTTTAAATGAGGATGCTTACTTCAATAAAAATCATAAAAGTTGAGTTTATCAAATATTTATAGACTGCTTTATTAAGAAGGGATTTATGATTTGTTTAAGTTTTTTTTATGATTTTATTTTTTTAGATCATCTAGTTTTGAAAAAACTTTTTAATGAGAAAACTAATAATAACAATTACTTTTTTAACCTCAATACAGCTTTTTTCACAGGATTGCGACTGCTTAAAAAACTTAAAATGGTTAACGGAAACATTTGAGAAAAATGACGCAGGATTTCAATATATCCTCGATAAGAAAGGTGAAAACAGGTATTTAATGCACAATGAATTTTATACTAAAAAAGCATCACAAATATCCGATTTAAACGAGTGCCATAAATTACTAAATGATTGGACAGAGTTTTTTAGAAAAGATCACTTACAGGTTCAAATAGTAAGAAATGAACAAACAAATCTTTCAGATAAAGAAATAATTGAAAAATATGGCAATTCTGAAAGGTATGAGATAACACCAAAAGCTTTCAAATCATATATTGACAAACTTGGCTTGAATACTGGTTATGAAGGGCTTTGGAATTCAAGAGCATACACAATTGGAGTTGTTAAAGATGAAACAAATCCAAACAGAGAATATGTTGGTTTTATTGTTGAATCAAAGCATCCTTACTGGCAAAAAAATCAGGTGAAATTTGAAATTTTCAAAACGGAAAAAGCAAAATATAATATGAAATATTATATGGGAGATCATTCTGTTAGGCAATTTGAAAATATTGATTTATTAGGTAATAATTATCTTTCAATAGGATCAGGGTTTATAAATTTAAAAAGAGTTTTACCTAAAATAGAAACGGAAAAAAATGTTGAAGATTATTTCAGAAGAAAATCTTCTCCTAAACCTATTTTAGAAAGCATATCTAAGAATACACTATTGTTGAGAATTCCTTCTTTTGAGCGTGCAAATAAAGATCTTATCGATAGTTTATTAGATTCCAATGATAAGCTCATAAAGAATACACAGAATTTAATTATAGATTTAAGAGGTAATGGCGGTGGCTCTGACATTAGTTATGAAAAAATAAAGCCATATATCTATACGAACCCAATAAGAAAAGTTGGGGTGGAATATTTATCTACAGAATTGAATAATAGTCGTATGATTAAATTTATGAACGATCCAATTTTGTCTAAAGATGAAAAGAAACGGGCGAAAGAAGGACTGGAAAAATTGAACAAACATCTAGGTGAGTATATCAGTTTAAACGAAAACGTAGTAGATATTGAAACACATGAAAATATTTATCCGAATCCCGTCAATGTAGCTGTTTTAATTAATGGTAGCTGCGGAAGTACAACAGAACAGTTTTTATTAGAAGCAAAACAAAGTAAAAAAGTTAAATTGTTTGGAACCACAACATTGGGAAGTCTGGATATATCGAATATGCACACTGTAATTTCGCCTTCTAAACAATTTAGATTGTGGTATGGATTAACCAAAAGTTATAGAATTCCAGGAATGGCAATTGATGGGAAAGGAATTCAACCTGATTATTATTTTGATAGAACTATTAAACCTTATGAATGGGTGGATAAGACCGTTGAAATATTGAATAACAAATAAATATGGCGCGTATTATGTAATCATATTTGTAAGCCTTTTCTATAAAATAACAAAAACAAGTCTTTTAAGACTTGTTTTTGTTATTTTAAGATCCTAGTAAAGAAAGAAACCAGTCGATTTTAAACATGAAAATACTAATATTTGGAGCCTCAGGTTCAGGAACCACAACATTGGCAAAAGAACTTGCAAATAAATCTAATTTCATACACTTAGATGCTGATGATTATTATTGGAAACAAACGAAGAATCCTTACACGGAAAAAGTTCCTTTAGATGAGCGAAATGAAAACATAAAAAAGGATTTTTTTAAGCATGAAAATGTTGTTATTAGTGGTTCCATGGTCAGTTGGGGTAAGGAATGGGAGTCTTTGTTTGACTTAGCTATTTTTATTCGATTGGAAAATGATATCAGAATGGAGCGACTTAAAAAAAGAGAGTTTGAACGATATGGTGATGAATTGAAAACGAATATAGAAAGAAAACGAAACTATGAAGCTTTTATCAACTGGGCGAATCAATATGAGAACCCTGACTTTGATGGTAGATCCTTAAGAGTTCATAATAACTGGATTGAAAAATTAGATTGTAAAGTTTTGAGAATAGACGGTGCTTTAGAGTTGAAGGAAAAAGTGAGTATGGTTTTATCTGAGATAACCTATTGATTTTTATGAAAGAGGAAGAAGTTTTCAATGAAATAACTGAAACTTTCACATATAATTATCTTCGTTTTCAACCAAAATTAAAAGCCTTTCGGTAACTTTGGACATTCGAAAATAACCCAAACTACTGACCAGTTTAATTGTTAAAATTAAATGAACATATTTATTATTGCCTCAATAACATTGAGTTTGTTTTTTACTTTTTTAGTCTTCACAAAAAACAATAAAAATAGTGCCGATAACATCTTAACCATTTGGTTGTCCGTAATCACGTTTCATTTGATAGCCTATTATTTTGAAGGAAATCAATTGCCTTTTTTTACCTTTTTTACTGAGTTTTCAGGTGGCTTAGTATTTTTACATGGGCCACTACTTCTCTATTACACCATCACCATTCATAAAAAAGAAAAAAGATCAAAAGCACAGTTATTGCACCTTCTTCCTTTTTTAGTAAATATGATGCTTCTCCCCTATTTAGCTTTACATGAATACCTACCTATTTCGCTATCCCTTGGGATTTTAAAAATATTAAGTGTTATTGTTTACCCAATTGTTATTCTTAAGACACTAAATAAATATCAAAAGGAAATCACTGATTACTTTTCGGAAATCGATTCAAAACAACTCACTTGGTTAAAAATCGTTGTAATAGGAGTTTTAGTATTGTCAATATCAGGATTAACAAGTTTAATATTATCGGATGGTTTTCATTTCAATATAGAATACAACGGAGAGTTATATACGGTTGCCTTACTCTCACTTTTTGTTTTTGTAATGGGAATCAATGGGCTAAAACAAACCAGAATTTTTATTGATACTATGCCATTAACCAAGGTAGTGCCCGAGGAAAAAGAAGAAGTTTCAATAGTAAAATATCAAAACACTGCATTATCCGTAGAATCTTCGAAGGATACTTTTGACAGTGTTAAGAACTATGTGTTGGAACACAAACCCTATCTCGATCCGCAATTAACCTTGTTTAAGTTAGCAGAACAACTAGAAATTCCTGCGAATCAATTATCGCAAGTAATTAATCAAAACACCAATGATAATTTCTTTGTTTTTATCAATTCATTTAGAGTAGATGAGGTCAAAAATCAATTAAATCAAGGAGCACATCAAAAATTGAATCTTCTTGCTATTGCCTTATCTGCCGGATTTAACTCTAAATCATCTTTTAATCGATCTTTTAAGAGAATAACCAACCAAACACCTACTCAGTATATCAAAAACCTTTAAAACGTCTTAAAAAGCGCTTTATTCTTTATTTTATATGAAATATCAAAATGGACACGAAAAGAACTTCGTCATAAGCAGGTAATCCAAAAATAACACCGTAAGAATCGTTAAAATTAAAATTTGTTTGAGCGATAGCGAGTTATTTTAATTTAGGTTCGAGGATGATTATTTTTGAGTGCAGGCTGGTTAAGACTAGATTTTTTGTTTCTTTTTCATCAATGGAAAAAGAAAAATAACTTAGAAAAATGAGCAACAAACATTACTTAGATTTTTTCTGAAGGCGGAATGATGTCAATGATAAATTAGTTGAAATAAAATAAAAAACAACTTTGTAACAAGAAGTGTTTTCTATCTCTAAATATTGTTCTCGATACACTTTTCACTGCGTTATCACTTCTTGAAAAACACTCGAACTGACATTCCAACAGATGAAAAGGAAAAACGAATTTAAAAATGGGATTTATATACTGAGTGCCACTTTTCATAAAGTGGTGTCATCTTATAAAATGAAGCGATTCATGCTCGACTTTGCCTTTGTTTTGCTGAAAAGTTTATAAAACGATTATCACAAAATGAAAAACTACAAAGTTATTATGATGATGTTGTTCTTTGCTAATTATTGCCTTGCACAAGAAGACGCAAAGAATTCGAATAAGAGAATATCATCTTCTGTTTATCTTGCTTACAACAGTTCGGTAATTTATCCGGGACTTAGAGCTGGGGTGCAATTACCAGTAAAAAGAGTTTATGTTGAAAAGTTTAATAAGAACGGAGTTCAAAAAAACTTTACAAAAGATAGATTCTTAACCGTCAATTTTGGATGGTACGATCACCAAAATTTTCATGATAATCTGTATTTCACTGCTGGGTATACTTTCCGAAGAACGAAAAGCAGTGGTTTTTTTAACGAATTTTCACCTGAAATAGGATATAGTCGAACGTTTTTGGGAGGAGTTACTTATCAAGTTGATGATAATGGAACCGTTTCAAAAAGCAACGATTTAGGCTATAGCCATGGAATCTTATCTGTTGGAGGAGGCGTTGGCTACGATTTTTCAGTGAAGAAGTCAAAGCCCATATTACTTTATTACAAGGTAAACCTACTTACTATGTATCCATACAATAGCACGTTTTATATGCGCCCAGCTATGGAAATAGGAATTGTTTATAAGTTTTCGAACTTTTTAAAATTCAATACAAGAATCAAACATATTAAAAAATAATACCATTTGTGATTTGGAATTATTGTAAAAGAAAATGATGATTTTTTTCTTTATTCAAATTACAAAAATTAAGCATAGTCTAGTTATGATATATTTTTCTAATGAAGAAGAAAGGAAAAAAGGGCGTTTTACTGCATTAATTTCAAGTTTCAAATGGTATACTAATCTTAGAATAGATTGAAAATTATGTATTTACAGATGAATAAAAGTATGAAAAGTATATTATTGGGAGCGTTTCTTATGCTTAGTTTTATCACTTGCCAAAAAGAAGAAATTACCATCGGCACAGAAGTTTCCGAAACCTTTTATGTTGAAAATGAAGGAGCTTCTATGCGTGTTCTTGTAGAGGGAAACACTGCGAGTAAAACTATTTTGTTATTTGTACATGGAGGTCCAGGAACAGGTTCGTTTTTTTACAATACACAGTACATCTCCGATAATATTGAAGATAAATATGCTGTGGCTTATTGGGATCAAAGAAATGCTGGTGCTTCTCAAGGAAACAGTAACGGAGAGCATTTAAATCTTCTAACGATGACTGAAGATCTTAAAAAAGTAATTCAGGTACTAAAACACCGTTATGGAAACGATACTAAAGTCTTTTTATTAGCACATAGCTTCGGCGGAATTTTAACCACTTCGTTTTTAACACTGGAAAACAACCAAGATCTTGTAGATGGGTGGATTGTATGCAGTGCATCTCACAATTATCCTCTTAACGACCGATTATCTAAAGAGGCATTATTATTCTATGCGAATAGAGAAATAGCTCGTGGTAACTATGTAAATAACTGGACGGAAATTAAAAACTTTTGCCTGAGTCTTCCAGAAGAAATCTTAAGTCTCTCTCAGGCAAATCAATTAAACACTTACTGTACCGATGCGGAAGATTATTTTTCGGAAGTAGTTCCGTTTTCACTAATGGATATTTTAAAAGAAAATGCCGTTGACCAAGATTACCCAATAACAAGTATATTTTTCAACCACGGCTATAGTCAAAATGCAGAAATAAATAATGAATTAAGGAAGTACAACTTTTCGGATGCTCTACGAAAGGTTACAATACCTGTTTTAACACTCTATGGAGAATATGATTTTGTATGTCCTCCAGCGTTAGGTGAAAGTATTTTGATGAACGTCAGTTCAACGGAAACATCAAGTTTTCTTTTACCAAATAGTGGACATAATGGAATGTTTCAAGATGAATATTTGTTCTGTGAAAAAGTAAATGAGTTTATAAATAGGCATAGATAAAATGGTGTGTTTGTCTAGTAATTAGAAGAAGGCTTAACTACCAATTTCGAAATTTGATCCACCTTAAAATCATTTAAACCAATGAATAAACCCACTAGCTAAACATGAAAAGAGTATTGAAAAAGAAGAAGAATTCATTTCTAGGTTGATACCAATTATTTGAATTGTAAATGGTATTATTGTTAATCCGATTTCCTGCGGTTTTAAAAAGCTTGTTGATTGACTTTTTAAACTGTGGGAAATCTTGATTTTAAAAAGCTCAAAATTAGTTCCTCGTCATTACCACTCCTTCGAAAGGACGATGAAATATGCTTTGTCAGTGTCACTTCGAGTGAAATTATTTGTAATACAATGGAAAATAATTTTGTATCGAGAAGTCTGTACATTAATAACTCATAATTTATTACTCAACCTTCAACATTAATAATTGAAAATTTAACCTCTCGTCATTTCTACTGCTAGGGAGAAATCTTTCGCTTAACTAAGTTTATTTATTTGAGTAAATAAAATAGATTTCTCAGTCGTTGCCACTTCTTCGAAATGACGATGAAATATGTTTTGTTCTTGTCGCTTATTTAAATCAACTTTTAAATACGGATATTAATGAATATGAGGTAAATTTGTAACCATATTTGTTTGAAATATGAATGAGAAATTAAAAGAAGAGCTTTTTAAGGTAATAGCGAATGATCAATGAATGTTAGAGGTGTTACGGACTGTAAGGACTTTAAATTTAAATGATTGTTGGATTGGAGCAGGGTTTGTTAGAAATAAAATTTGGGATGTAAAACATAATAAACTCAGAACAAAACTCAATGATATTGACGTTATATATTTTGATGAGATAAAATGTTCCAAAGAAGAAGACTTACAGTTAGAATACAAGCTCGTAAAAGTTAACCCAAGTTTAAAGTGGTCTGTGAAAAACCAAGCGAGAATGCATATTAAAAATGGGCATCATCAATATAATGATTGTTATGAAGCAATTTCCTTTTGGCCTGAAACCGCTACTTCCGTGGCAGTAAGATTGAATGACAATGATGAAATTGAATGCATTGCTCCATATGATTTAGATGATTTGTTCAATCTTGTTGTGAAACCTACTCCTGAATTCAATGTAGATGTTTACAATGCTAGAATTAAAAAGAAAAAGTGGCTTGAAAAATGGAATAAACTAAATATAAAAATAGCGACGAAATATGAATAAATATATAATTTGGATAATATCAATAATTGTTTTCTACGGGTGTAACCTTAAGCCCAAAAGTAATGTGTTTGGAAATTCTTCAATAAAAAATGTTCCGTTTACTGAAAATGTGTTAAAAGAAGACGTCTTATCTAATTTAGATAGTTTAAATATTAAATTTCAATTAAGAGGGAACTGTTATGCATACAGTAGTTTAAAGAATTCTGAAGAACAAAATGGAGAAGGGCGCTCGGATAATTTGCCACAAGAAGTAACTTCTGATTTCATAAGAAATGGTCTCTATTTAACAATTAATGAAAAAGAGCATGTCAAATACACTGACAGTCTTTTAGGTTGTAAACTATATTTAGTTAATACTACCGATTCGATATTGAGTTTGAAAGCAGTTGATAGTAGACTTGATATTTTTATAGAGGCAAAAGATTCCGATAATAGATGGAAGGCAATTTCTTATCTCCCGTATAGCAGTTGCGGAAATAGCTATCATCATGTGAAATTAGATAGAAATGAGTTTTGGAGTTTTAATATTCCTGTTTTTAATGGAAATTTCAAAACAAAACTAAGATATGTTCTGGATGTTAATGGTTGGGGAAAAGTAGTTTCAAATGAAATGAGCTGTTACTTAAACAAGGAACAGTTTGATAAAGAACGCAAACAGGGATATGTTAATAACAACCTTATGAATCCTTATAAAAACTAAAACTAAAGCTTAACTTAACTAAAGCCATGAAACTAAACTACACTTTATTCTGCTGCTTATTTTCTTTGTTCATTTTTGGGCAAGAAATAAAAACAACTAATTTCATCAACGAAATAAGAAACTATGATATTTCCAATGTTCTTACTAAGGAGAGACCAGCGCCAATGGGATTTATTGGGGGAAATTATCAACGATTTTATATTCACTTTGTTTCTGTAATTAAAAATTCGAACAACCCTCTTGAATACTTTGTTTATGGAAAATCAAAAGTCAAAAATAACATTTGTCCATTTCAAGGAAAAATAACCATCAAAAAGTGTGGAACTTATATTGATCCAGATTTTCCAGATGCCAAACAAGGAACTATTGTTGGAGAGTATCGTTTCTTTGAAGATCCAAATCAAAGAGGTTCAGGAACTTTTAAAGGTAATTTTTCATCGGATTTTATGTTCGATAAAAAAGGCCAATTAGCTTATAATGATATTATGTTTGGTGCAGACGGTTTTACTAATAATGAATTTGAAGGTACTTGGGTAAGTTATAAAACCAAATCCTCAAAGACCTGTAATTGGGGTGATTATCGAATTCCAAATAGTGGAGACTTAGATTTGGGTGCAGGTGAGTTTTCACCGAATCCAAAATATATTGCCAATGGTTGGAAGAATTATCAACTAGCTTGGTCTTTTAATTCGGATAAAGCAAGCGAGGAAAAAGCAAGACAAAAAGAAAAAGAAAAATGGTGGTTGAAAGAATAAACCTATTTTGCTTTTTTATGTACGTTATCTCCTATGTGAGATAGAAATACGTCTTGAATGCTTATGGATTTTTTACTGCCAAAAAACTAATTACTATTTTAAACATATTAAATTCAAAATAAGAACAATATCGAAATACTTTGAGATAAGCTAGTTAATAAATAATGTTAAATAAATGAAATGCTCAAACAATTCAAAAGTAAGGTGTTTGCTTATAGAAGTCTTGTAATTAGTTGATTACATTTTTATAGTTTCAAATTAGATTTTGAAAATATTGAAATAGATGTGTTTTTTCTATTTTTACTCTAATTAAACATGTAATATTAATAAGTAGATATGGGGAAGAAAAAGAAAAAAATAGATGTAAATCTAATAATTGCTTTTGGTGTTTTGTTAGCTAGTATTGGAGCATTAGTTGTATCAACTAGACAGGCTTCAATTATGAACGAACAAACTAAAATTATTTTAGAACAATCTAAATCGAGCGCTTGGCCAAGTCTAAGTATTGGTATGAGTAGAACAGTTGATGAAGATGGGGTGTCTGATTTTTTATTTACAATATCAAACAGAGGAACTGGACCGGCAATTGTTGAACAAACCTATATTTCATATAATGGAACCTATATTTCAAATTGGTCTGAATTTTATGAACTTCTTAAAGTACCAGATTCAATTAAAATAAGCCATAGGAACGATATTCTTTTAAATAGAGTCATAAAGCCTAGTGAGGATTTTAATTTAATAGATTGGTCAAACAATAAACCTTTGATGAAATTTATATACCCAAAAGCTGATGCCATTGAAATAATTATTTGTTGTAAATCGGTATATGGAGATTATTGGCAAGTAAGAAGAAAAGGTATGAAAAATAATCTTGAAAGGAATATAACTTTAGAGGTTGAACAATGTAATAACCTTAATAAAACAACATTTCAGGAATAGTAATAAGGATAATTAATATTGTTTTTTAGATTTCTCAGTCATTACCATTCCTTCGAAATGAGTAATATAGTGGTTTGTATTATTTGCTTATAGAGGTGTTTTTGTTTTCGAAGAACACAAAAAGTTACTGGTAATCAGTTGTTTTTGATGTTTGTTCAGACGTATTTTTGCAATTAGAATTCTAATTTAATGCATAAAATCGTGGCTTTATGAAACTTAAACATCTTACTTTTGGTATAATTGCTTTGTTAGGAATTGTTTCTTGTGGAGGTGATGATAATCCAACTTCAGAACCTGTTACGAAAGCAAATATTATTGGATCGGTTAATTTATATGATGAGGCAACCACACAGGTTGATAACTCGAATATGATGATTAAAGTTGAAGGAATTACACCTAGTATTTCTGCAACAACAAATTCAGAAGGAAGCTTTACTCTTCAAGAAGTTCCTTTTGGAACTTATTCAATAAGTTATGAAAAACAAGGATTCGGGACTTTTAAGAAATTTAATATAGAGCATTCAAACACTGGATCTTCAACAATTTTAACTGGAGCACCATCATTAGGGCAAATGTCAACGACTACCGTAACAGGAGTTACTGCCACAGCTAATGGAAATAATATTGTTGTTTCAGTTACTACGAATCCAGCAGGAACGAATTCAACGGCTCGTTATATTCGTTATTTTATGTCAAAAAACGAATCTATAAGCCATGAAAATTATACATTTCATTCTTCTGGTATAACTATTAGAATAAATCCTATTGAAATTACATTATCTCAATCGGATTTAACAAATGCTGGTTTTTCTTCAGGAGAAACAGTGTATATAAGAGCTTATGGAGATTCTTTTTGGAGTAACGAATACGAAGATCCAAATCTTAATAGAAAGATTTTTCCTAATTTAAACTCATCTACTGTAAACGCTGTTTCATTTGTTGTTCCTTAGTTGACTTTTGAGTTGATATTACTTCTTTTTAATTGACTTTAATTTTTTTTATGGCTGAGCTAATGTTCATAGAGAAGAGTTAAAAATAGCTGATTACTGCTGACATACCCTTGTCACGAACTGGTTCTACTTTTGTTTCAAATGAAATTAATAATGAAACAAATAGTAATTATTTTCGCTACTTTGCTACTTGTAGGTTGCGGAAATACAAATGATTCAAAAATGAGTATAGAAACCAAAAAAGAAGTAGGAACGGTTGAGTTGGTAGTGTTTAAAACCAAACCATTATTTACCAAAGAACAAGTTATCGAAGCTGCAGAAGCGTTAAACCCAATAGTAACAAAGTTTAATGGATATTTGGGAAGAAGATTATCTGTGGCTGAAGATGGAACTTGGTCGGATATTGTTTACTGGACAGATAAAGAATCTGCTGAATTTGCAGCAAAAGAAGTCATGAAAAGTAAAACCTGTCAGACATTCTTTGCCATGATTGATGAAAAGAGTATGCAATTCATGCATATGAAACCAGTTATAGAAAATTAAAAAAGTGAGCCTTTTGGCTCACTTTTTTAGTTTAGAAATCTTACTTCTGTTTATTTTTCAATGTCATTATAAATGTTGATTCCAATGCTGAGGTATAGTCAAATGGAATAGGAATAAAAATTCCGCCATAATAATGCAATTTAAGCCCATCTGAGTAATCTGAGGTATCGAAGCTCCATAAGTTTATAATATCTTCATTAGAGTCTAAATAATCCCCAAAATTGGCATGTTCATAAAGCTTTTCTTTATTTGGCAAGTAAATAATCCAATCATACTTATCATTGACAACATCAATATAGTCAATATAAGAGATAGTAAGTGTACTATAATCTCTTTCTAAAGGGTCAGGAACCGCTTGAGATACCGGTGTTGTTGGTTGTCCTTTTGGTGGAGTAGATCCATTATAACGAGCATATCGTAATCGAAATGCTGCTTCAAATGGTTTGTCTGGAGTTAACAGAGTTCTTAAATCTATTTTTAACGATTTTCCAGAACCCAGCTTATAAAATTGTTTTTGAGCATCTTCATCCTCTAACAAAGTTCTAGCAATCAAATACGATGTCATGTACATCATATTTTTTTCTTCTTGATTTTTTATTTCTCCAAACGGAGCCCTCCCCTTAAGTCCGTTTTCTTGCCCCTCAAGTGCCGAGGTATTGAGGTTGTCCTCGTTTGTATTGCATGAAGCAAAAATGAAAAGCAAGCTTAAAAATGTAATAGGTAAATACTTCATATTCGATTTATTTTTAGTCTTCTACGACTAAAAATAGTCGTAGTTTTCCTGGTTTTAGGGTAAACTTCAAATATGCAAGGGGGCAATTCGTATTCGATTGCTATTTGAATAGTATTTGTAACACTTCATCCTTTCTTCGGGTGGCAACTGGGATGGTATCTTCAGTTTTTGTTATAAGAAAACCATCATTTCTATACTTTGTCACATAGTTTGCATTCACAATATAAGATTGGTGGCATTTGATAAATTGCTGCTCATCTAATAATGGCTGAATCTTCTTCATGGGCTTCGAAACTACAATTTGCTCTTTTATCAAGTGGAAAGTGGTATAGTTACCATCTGATTTACAATAAACAATATCATTAAAGTTAACCAAATGCTGCGCGTCAAGTGTTTTTAAAACGATTTTATCGTGAATGTGATTGGTGTAGAAATTTCCAGCTACACTGACAATGTTTCCATTATTTTTTGATTTTTGATAACTTTCAATAGCTTTTTCTACTGATTCTTTAAACTCATAATTATCAATTGGTTTTAGTAGATAATCCAACGCACCAAGCTTAATTGCTTTAATTGCATGTGAATCGTAGCCTGTAACAAAGATAATATCAAAAGATATTTCAGGAAGAACAGCCAATATGTCAAAACTAGATCCATCACCTAAATCTATATCCAAAAAAACTAAGTCGGGCTTATGTTCAAGAATTGCTTTAATTCCTTCTTTTACTGATGTGGCTTCAGCCATAATCGTAAGTGAAGATTCAAAAAACTCTGCTAACAAGCCTTTTAATTCATCTCTTATATGTTTTTCGTCTTCAATGATTAATGTTTTCAGCATAGTTATAACTCGGTATATGGAATTTTTAGCTCAACAATTGTTCCAGTTGAATGTAAATGATCTGATTTATTTGTAATTTTTATATTTTCCCCTGTCATTTTCAATAAAAACTGATCAATTAAATAAACGGATGATTGCTTCTTTTTAGTACCAGTTTTAAATCCTTTTCCATTATCATCAATAATACAAACTAGGAACTTTTTCTCTTTCTTTAATGTGATTTCTATATGCCCCTTATTTTCTAAACCACCAAATCCATGAATAATAGCATTTTCAACAAAAGGTTGTAAGAGCATTGGAGGAATCAACAGTTCATAGTCCGATTCAATATCATTATTTATAACATAACTGAAGCGATCAGGAAATCTGAATTGTTGGAGTTCGATATAATCTTGTAATGAAGTTAATTCATCTTCTAAAGGAACAAAGTCTTGAGTAGAATTATCGAAAGCGGTTCTCAGTAACCTCGAAAGTTTTACAATGTATTTAGAATATTGTTCGGTATTTGTATTCACATTTTGCTTTATTAAACTTAAGCTATTAAAGATAAAATGTGGATTCATTTGTGATCGTAATAAGCGTTGTTGAAGCAAAAAATTACGTTTTTCAATATTGAATTTTCGTTGTCGGTAAAAATTAAGAATCAAGGTGCCGACAACTATTAATACTAGTAATAATGCAAGTAAGATGTACTGATTTCTTTCGAAGGTAATACTTTCAATTTGAGCTTCATTTTTTTCCTTTTGTAGTTTTCTTTCGTTTTCAAAAGATTTGTTTAAAACATGCAGTTCATTGTTGATTTGTTGATCGTAGTTATTTTCAAGGTAAGTAAACAAAGAATCCATTTTTGGCATTACATTCTCAATACCTCTTCTGAGGTCATAATTAACTCTTAAAGCGTTTTTTAAAACCTCTTTTTTATCCCCAAAATCAATATTCTCTAGTCCGATATCAAAAATAGAATCCAAGTATTTCTCAGTAACCTCAAGTGAATTAAGTTTCAGATAAATATTCGACAAGTTGAGGTAGGTATTTATCAACTCTGTGCTGCTTAACAATGACGATTTCTTTTTCGAATAAATCAACGATTTTTTATAGGCATCAATGGCCTCTTTGCCCTGCCCTTTTTGATTAAAAACATAGGCTTGGGTCGCATGAAATTGATATTTCATTGAATTACTCATCAAATGTTGATAAGGAATTACCTTAATTAACTCTTTATTTGCCTCGTTTGTTTTTTTAAGTCTACTATATGTAGCCGCATTATCTAAAGTAGCAATCAAGTAGTTTACAGTATCCTTAGCTTTTAAATAAAGGCTAGCAGCGGTTAAGTTATCCTCTAAAGCTTCACTATATTTTGCTAAAGTTCTATTAATTTGATATTTATTCGTGTAAACGAACGCTAAATTTTTATAATCTGTACTATCAATTAAATTAAGAAGTTTTTCATTAACTCCAGAAGCATTTAAATAATCTTGTTTTTTTCTACGATAGATGGCAATCAATGCCCTGAAATGCAGAACCTGTCTACTATTTGTGATTTTTTTAGTGAATGAAGTTGCTTTGTCAAAATGAAGAATGGTTTTGTCGTAATCTTTCAATTTATTGTAAAATCGTCCAGTCATAAAAGCATATTCAGCTTTTAAAGAATCAGATATTTCCGAAGTATCAATTGATTGAATTTCATTTGCATAAAACTGCAATGAATCTTTTGATAAACCGTCTTTTGATTTGAGAAAATAAAAACTTGGAGGTTTACCCTGAGTTTTATTTACTTTTTCTTTACAAGCAATAGCTATACAAAATAGTAATAAGCAAAATGTCTTATTCATCCCCATAAAATAACATAAGCTAAAATTAATAAAAATTAGGGAAGTTCGTGGAATAAACGTCTTCTCGATTGATATTTATGTTTATCAATTTTTCAAATTGATTCTAAAGCTAACCGTTTTTGAATTGATGACTTACAAATTTGAATTGACTAAAATTTAGGTTGTTATTTCCTATAATTTGGGAAAAGTTGACCAAAAGAGGTTGGCAAAATAACGGAATTAAATAAACTTAAAAACCTTAAAATTATGTTGAAATCAATTTATGGCTTCGGGAATGCTTTAAACAAAGCACAAATGAAATCGATTAACGGAAGTGGAGGGAGAACTTGTGATGGAGTGCGATATTGTTTATCAGGTAGACACGATCATTCTGGAAACCCAATTTGCGTGCCTTGTGGAGAAGATGGACCTCCGAAAGAATAGAGATTTGGTAAAGTCTTTAAGACTTAGTTGTAATAGACATGAACCTTGAATGTCTTTAAATACTCGGGGAATCGCTAATTTTTAAATTGAAGAAATGAAAACTACAAAACTGATGATTTTGTTGTTATTGATATCCGTATGGTCTTGTAATAACGCTGATGAAGAAGTAACAAATGAAAATGATGTTAATAATTATTCAAAACGCGCATCTAATGAAATATTAGAGTTTAAAGATTTTGATGAATACGATGCCACTATTGAGATGTTATATGACAAAATAGAAAGCCACGATGACGCTTTTTTGAAGGAATATGGGCATTTGGAAGAAGATGAATTGGATGATATGGAAGACAAGTTAAACTATGACGATTTTCAACCAGTTATTGAATTCGAAAAAGAAAGAGGATTTAAATCTTTAAGATCAATTATAGCTGAAAAAGAAGAAGAGTGGTTGGCTCAACAAGGTGATGTCGAGGTGTTGGATGAAAAAACCGATCCAGATAATCATTTTATAGTTGATGATGTTGAGAGAGCTTTACTAAATGAATTTGCGGAAGTGAAAATTGGCAAGTTTTATCACAAATTTTATGACTGGGGTGTTGTGAAAACCGAAAACTATAATTCATTAACAAGAGCAAGGTTTTTTATAGCATCAATAAACTCAGTACCTGTTTTAATTGATTTAGGTTTTGTAATTGTGTCTACATATCCAACCAATACAGGTGGTGGAACTACAACAACAGGATGTAAAAAAACATTAACTAGAGAAAACAGCTATGTAAATGGTCATAACGGCAGAAGACGAATTAAAGTAAAGCATAAAGTAAGACTCAATCAGTTTGCTGGTGCACCAAAAATCGTAACCATTATTAAAGGGTATAAAAAGAGAAGAAGAAAATGGAGAAAAAGAAGAACTCCAATTGGAATTCTTTTTAACGGTAATTGTTTGGAGAATTGTGAGGATGAATTATATGTTTCAAAATACAAATCGGTACGAAGAAGAAGAAGTAGAAGAGCTAAAATTACTGGTGGAGATTGGTGGAATACAGGTGCTGGAACTTTAAAATTTGGAATTATTAACCAAGGAATACAAGTAAAAGCGACACAGTATAGTTGGAGCATTACTAAGGATTTATACGATAACTCGAACTGGTAGTTTCCTTTAAAAAGACAAAACTAAAAACTGTTAAATGGATTAGGTTTTTGTTCTCGCTACCACCCTTCTATTTATAAACAGAATGTTTAATTTAAATTTATGTATAATGAAAAAAACAATTTTAAACCTAGGAACTGTTCTTGATAAAGCAAAGCAGAAAGATATTCTTGGAGGATTTAAATCGCAAAGATGTCGTACGGATAGCGATTGTTGTAATTTCCAACATAATTCGTCATACGGATATGTTTGCGACAAATGGTCAGGAAGTTGTGTTCCAGGAATATTTGGTGAAAACCCATGTGGATTATAACAATTCAAAAGTAACTACTACTCACTAGTAACTTACTTTTTGAAAAAGAAAAGTATTTAATTGTGAAGCATCTAAACCTTGTGTTTGGATGCTTTTTTAGGTAGTATTATATATTGAAAATTCAAGTTTTTAGGTTCCTAAGAGAGTTCGTTGGTTTTTTTATAAGAAATGTTGTTTTTTAGTACTTGAAAAATGCATATTACTATTTAACCAACAATAAAGACAACTACAACTACAACTAAATCTAAAAATGACGAAAAATTGGAACCAACTTTATACATTATCAAAAGAATTAACCAAACCAGCATCTGTTGATAATATATTCTCTAATGAAGATGTGAACTATTTGCAGCAAGAGCTAAAAAATGTAATCAATAAGTTTCTTGACCGAGGAGAGCTTCATAAAGGTATAAAAATCTATATAAATCAAGAGCTAAACAATGCCAAGGTTTATGAAATGGTTGAGAACAGACCTGAAAAAGACAAAACCATTGAAGATTGGTGCAATCAACTTTTCGGAAATGATAAGTTTGGGGTTGTTTTTAATAGCTTGGAAGCTTATAGTAATGATTTAACTGAGAAAATGTGTAACATAGTTGCACCTCTTTTAGAAAAAGCAGGACTTCCCTTGGGCGGACTTTCTTTTTTGTTTTTCATGGGAAATTACGGATTTACGCCCTTTGGAATTCATAAGGAAGCCAAGGGTGAGGAAGGTTTTTTATTTCACTTAGGACCAAATAATAAGGATTTTTATACTTGGGATATTGAAGAGTATAATAAAATTGAACACAATACTCAGGTATTTCATGATATTGAAAAGTTTTTACCACAGTCGAAAAAGTATCCTTTGAAAGCGAAATCCGTAATGTTTATACCTCATCACGTTTATCATATAGCAAATACGAATGAGTTTTCGTTAAGTGTGGTGATGGATTATATCAATCCGTCAAGAGATTACTTAGAAAACAAGATGGCTGGTCAAATAGCAGAAACCAATTCCATAGAGAAAAATCAAGGATACTTAGCTCCAATTAAAAGTGATGTTTCTTTGGACTGGAACTTTTTGTTGAACAAAACAACCTGGGAAGAAAAGTATAAAAAGGAATTAAATAAGTTTATTACCAAATTGAAATCTAATGCGGGTGTTCTTCAATCCTCTCTAATTAAAAACAATGCACTACCGAATCCTCCATTTAATATTCGAGCTAAAACAATATTTCCAATTCTTTTAAATGATCAAGAGAGTGAAAGCTGCATCATAGCAAGAGGTCATGAATTAAAAATTAAAAAAAACATTAGTATCGAAGAAGTGTTAAAAAAACTGAATAATGGAGAAACAATAAGTTTTCAAGAACTAGAAACATCTTTTAGCCCAGATTGGGATTTAGGTTATGTTTTTCAATTTGTAAATGAATTACTAATGGTGGAAGCTATTAATATTGTTTAATTTATTTTCTATTTGTCATTTCGAGCGCTAGGGAGAAATCTATAAAAAAAGTAACTTAACAACTTAAAATTCATCGTTCATCACTTAACATTTAGAATTAACTATTCAAAACTAATAAACCTTATCTTTGCCAAAATTTTTTTACGTTGAGCAAGCAAACCATTGTAAATCATTACCAGCAATCGGGTAAAGTAACGCAGATTGTTGGTCAGCTTCAACAAGATCCACACCATTTTCAAATTACGAATTTGGTCGGTTCTTCGTTGTCTTTTGTTATTTCTGAAAGTTTTAAACAAGCCAATAAACCTTACCTTCTAATTCTAAATGACAAGGAGGAAGCGGCCTATTATTTGAACGATTTAGAGCAGTTATTGGGTGAAAAGAATGTTTTGTTTTACCCAGGATCTTATCGCAGACCTTATCAGATTGAGGAAACGGATAATGCCAATGTGTTGCTACGTTCTGAAGTTTTAAACAGAATCAACTCACGTAAAAAGCCAGCCATTATTGTTACCTATCCTACTGCTCTTTTTGAAAAGGTGGTGACGAAAAAAGAGTTGGAAAAAAACACTTTAAAATTAAACGTTGGAGAACAAGTATCTCTTGATTTTGTGAATGAGGTGTTGTTTGAGTACAATTTCAATCGTGTAGATTTTGTTACAGAACCTGGCGAGTTTTCGGTACGAGGAGGTATTATCGATGTGTTTTCTTTTTCAAATGATGAACCCTATCGTGTTGAATTCTTTGGGGAAGAAATTGATAGTATTCGAACGTTTGATGTGGAAACACAACTGTCAAAGGAGAAACTAAAAAAAGTGAGTATCATGCCCAATGTTGAAAACAAGGCATTACAAGAAACCAGAGAAAGCTTTTTAAAATATATTTCATCAAAAACGGTAGTTTTCGCTAGAAATACAGATGTATTATCGGCAAAACTTGATAAATTTTATACAAAAGCAGAAACTGCTTTTAGTGAATTATCAAAAGAGGTAAAACATGCAGAACCTGCTACCCTATTCTGTAATGGAGCTGAAATTAGTAAACAATTACAAGATTTTACTGTTGCGCATATCAGTTTCCGTTCGGAGTTAAAAGAAGAAAATCCTAAAACGGATGTGCTTTTTCAAATTAAGCCTCAACCTTCGTTTAACAAGCAATTCAATTTGTTAATAGACAATTTGAACGAGAATCATACCAACGGATTTACCAACTATATCTTTTGCGCAAATGATAAACAAGCGCAACGTTTTAAAGATATTTTTGATGATTCTGATCAAGAGGTGCATTATGAAACGCTAGTCTTTCCATTGTACCAAGGGTTTATTGATACAGATGAAAAAATAGTTTGTTATACCGATCATCAAATTTTTGAACGTTATCATAAGTTCCGTTTAAAAAATGGATATGCAAAAAAACAATCCATCACCCTTCAAGAATTGACAAAACTTGAGGTGGGCGATTATGTAACTCATATCGATCATGGGGTTGGAAAGTTTGGAGGACTTCAAAAGATTGATGTTGAAGGAAAAAAACAAGAAGCCATTAAGTTAATCTATGGCGATCGTGATATTTTGTATGTAAGTATTCACTCGCTGCATAAAATATCGAAGTTTAATGGAAGAGACGGAAAAGCTCCAAAAATATATAAGCTTGGTTCCAATGCTTGGAAAAAAGTAAAGCAGAAAACCAAAACACGTGTTAAGGAAATTGCTTTTAATCTAATTCAGTTGTATGCAAAGAGAAAGCTTCAAAAAGGACATGCTTTTGGGCCTGATACTCATATGCAGCACGAATTGGAAGCTAGCTTCCTTTTTGAAGATACACCAGATCAGTTTACTGCAACGCAAGATGTAAAAACCGATATGGAAAAAGAACAACCTATGGATCGATTGGTCTGTGGAGATGTTGGTTTCGGAAAAACAGAGGTTGCGGTGCGTGCTGCTTTTAAAGCAGTTGACAACGGAAAGCAGGTGGCTATTTTGGTACCAACAACAGTTTTGGCATTTCAGCACTTTAAAACCTTTTCTAAGCGATTAAAAGATTTTCCGGTTGTCATTGACTATCTGAACCGTTTTAGGACCACAAAACAGCGAAAAGGGGTCTTAGAAGGAGTTTCTAGTGGTCATGTTGATATTGTTATTGGAACGCATCAGTTAACAAACAAAAGTATCAAGTTTAAAGATTTAGGCTTGCTAATCATTGATGAGGAGCAAAAATTTGGAGTTGCCGCAAAGGATAAGCTCAAAACCATCAAGGAGAACGTAGATACATTGACTTTAACAGCAACTCCAATTCCAAGGACTTTACAGTTTAGTTTAATGGCTGCGCGAGATTTATCGGTAATCAAAACACCACCACCAAACCGTCACCCCATTGAAACCAATGTGATCCGTTTTAGTGAAGAAACCATTAGAGATGCGGTTTCTTATGAAATTTCAAGAGGTGGTCAGGTATTCTTTATTCATAACCGAATTGAAAATATTAAAGAGGTTGCAGGATTGTTACAACGTTTGGTTCCTGATGCTAAAATTGGAATTGGACATGGGCAAATGGAAGGAAAAAAGCTGGAAGAGTTAATGCTAGCCTTTATGAACAATGAATTTGATGTGTTGGTGTCAACTACGATTATTGAAAGTGGATTGGATGTACCAAATGCCAATACAATTTTCATTAACAATGCTAACAACTTCGGATTGTCCGATTTACACCAAATGCGTGGTCGTGTTGGACGTTCTAATAAAAAAGCGTTTTGTTATTTTATTACTCCACCTTATCATCATATGACGGATGATGCTCGTAAGAGAATTCAGGCGCTAGAACTGTTTTCAGATTTAGGTAGTGGACTCAATATTGCCATGAAAGATTTAGAAATTCGTGGTGCTGGAGATTTACTAGGTGGTGAACAAAGTGGATTTATTAATGATATTGGTTTTGATGCCTACCAGAAAATCTTACACGAAGCGATTGAAGAATTGAAAGAAAATGAGTTCAAAGATTTATATCCTACAGATGATTCAGGCGAAAAAGAGTATGTAAAAGATGTTCAAATTGATACTGATTTTGAAATTTTATTCCCTGATGATTATGTGAACTCGGTAAGTGAGCGTTTGGTATTATATAACAAGCTTTCTGAGGTAACCAATGAAGAAGAATTACAGGTGTTTGAAAGTGAAATTGTCGATCGTTTTGGAGAGTATCCAACTCAAGTGTCCGATTTATTGGATAGTGTGCGTATTAAATGGCTAGCGAAGTCTTTAGGTTTAGAGAAAATAATTCTAAAGCAAAAACGAATGATTGGGTATTTTGTATCGAATCAGCAAAGCGATTTTTATCAAACTGAAGCCTTTACAAAAATGCTACAGTATGTTCAAAAGAACTCAAAAAGCTGTGTTATGAAAGAAAAGGAAACGAAAAACGGATTACGTTTATTGATTACTTTCATTAAAATTGATACTGTAAATAAGGCACTGAATACGTTGAAGAGTGTGTAGATCATAATGAAAACAAAAACATATAAATTTCCAAGTAAGGAGTTTAAGAAAATTGTAATGGAGCATTTAATTTTCTTAATTGCTGTAGTATGTTTTTGTGTTTTTCTTTTTGAAGAAAAGGTTTGGACAGGAGTTTTATTGATGATAATCTTGGTCTTTGGTCCTTCTCTATGGCTTTTTGTAGATTATTATTTAGAAAACAGAAACACCACTTTTATTTATGACTTTAAGAATATTACCATTATCAAAAACGATAAGAGAAAAGATTATTTGTACGGCGACATTGAGAAATCGATATATCATTTAACTCATTCAAAGAAAGGGTTCTATGGGGGTGAAGAGTTGTTGTTTTCTGATTTTGGATACTGGGAGGTAGAATTTAAAAATGGAGATCGATATTTTCTTACCAATTTTATTCATGATATTCATAAAAGAAAAAAAGGAAAGAATACAAAAATTAAGTATCGAGTTTTTCCATATATCTCGAGAAAAGATACCGTTTTTCCATTAGAAAAAAAGTCATTATATCAGAAATACGAGGAAAAATCTAATTTTGAGTTACAGGAAATTCTAGATAGACCTCATTTGTATAAAGAAGAGGCTCTAAGAATAGCTAAGTTATTGTTAGAAGAAAGGGAAAAAATATAGCTTATATATTGCCTTTATCACTTCTTAACAGAAAGCAAATTTATTAAACTGTCAGTTCAGCGGTAAGCTAATGAGAAGTCAATCCTTTTAATCTACAATGAGCATTTATTATTCTATCTTTGGATGAAAAGCAAATCAATCATATGACTTTCGAGAAAGACTTTAAAGAGGCAATTAGTCACCTTCCTTCAAAGGAAAAAGATAAGCTAATCCTACGTCTGTTAAAAAAAGATAGAATCCTTGCTGAAAGACTGTATTTTGAACTTGTAGACCATAAAACGGTTGATGATAGAAGGCTTGACAAAGAAAATTATATTAATGAACGAATTGCATTTTTTTCGGAGTATAATTTATCACCGCGTGACCTAATGATGTACATGCGCGAAATCAGCAGTGAAATCACTGAACATGTTAAAATAACGAAAGATAAACACGGAGAAGTAAGTCTTAACTTGTTGCTTTTATTAGAAACACTCCGAAAGAACAACAGTCAAATAACCCGACATAGCTCAGGGAAATCAAGAAAAATATGCATATATATTATTGGAAGAGTCTTTAAAATATTAGTGTTAAGACAAAAACTTCATGAAGATTTATGGTTAGAATTTGATGACGATTTGGAGCAATTAGGAGAGTTAATAAATGAAAATCCTAGTCTAATGAAAATAGCTATACAAAATGGTTTTGATGTAAACTGGCTATTAAATAATGATATTCCAGAAGATATTGACGAAATACATAGAGAAATTAGAAAACAAGGGTTTTTAACGTTTCGCGTACATTTAAATACACCTAAGTTTAATAGCTAGATCAATAAAACAAGCGAATTACCAGATAATTTTTTGGATAGAAAAGTACTATCTCTGGAAAAAGAAGGTTATATACCCACAGATGATTTAGCAATTATTAGAATTAGAGAATAACATGGCATCTATTTTCGGACACGCACTTACAGCAGTAGCAATTGGATCTAGTTTTTCCAAGAAAATCAAGAGTTGGAAGTTTTGGTTGTTAGGAATCTTATGTTCGGTAATTCCAGATGCAGATGTTATTGGATTTCAATTTGGGATTCCTTATGAAAGTTTTTGGGGGCATCGCGGATTTTCGCATTCCATTTTGTTTGCAGTGCTATTCGGTATACTGATTACGGCTTTGTTCTATAGCAAAAACTTCTTCAGCAAAAAAGGAGTATTATACATGGTGTTTTTTACCTTATGTACGGTATCTCATGCGCTGTTAGATGGATTAACAAATGGGGGCTTAGGAGTAGCTTTATTTTCGCCATTTGATAACACCAGACATTTCCTTCCTTGGCGACCAATTCAAGTATCACCTATTGGTGCAAGTCGTTTTTTTAGCCATTGGGGACTAAGAGTTATTTATAGTGAACTGTATTATATTGGAATTCCAGCTTTACTTTACATGGTACTTATGTTTTTGATGAAAAGATTTAAGAATAAAGACGGAGCGATAAACAAACATAAACAGTAATAAAAAAAGCTCCCTAAGGAGCCAATCATCCCCGATAGGGATGAAAAAGAGGTTGTCAAAACTTCTTCTGGGGGGAACTAAGTTTTTTAAGGGATGATCTACTTTCTTATCAATTTTGACAACCTCAAAAATTAACTATTCATAAGGGATTCAAACTCGAGGCAAACATACAGACGGATTTTGGTGAAAAATGAAGTGTAGTATATCTGAGTACTCATTTTTAATGGTTTATATCTAGTTTGAATAGCATTTTTATTTCATGTAGTAGGTTTGTCATATGGAAAAAGGCATAAAAGTAAGACTCGAATTCATTGTATTTGATGGTATATTGATTGATACATGTCACTTCTGTAAAGGTTAACTAATTCGTTGACAGTTTTGGTTAAAAATATTAGGAGCTACACCATTCAGACTTTGGTGTGGTCTTTCTTGATTGTAATAA
>NZ_CAZEQU010000001.1:0-2391 GCF_964513065.1 Tenacibaculum xiamenense | reverse complement strand
GTAAAATTCTTACTAAAAGAAGGGGTGTCAATAGTCCATTTACCTTCTTGAACCTTCTCTTCTCCACATTCATCTAGTACTGAAAATCTAAAATTATAAACAAAATCATAGGTTTGTGTTGCTCCTAAACTACATGCTACATTGTAAGCACTGTTATTGTTAAACGTATAATCAAAGATAAACTCTGTGTTTGCCTCTGTAGCTATTAACTCCTTTGTGGTTAATAATGTATCTTCTAATTCTGATGGATCATAAGTACTGATAGACTGTGTATTTAATACTTGTAAATCAGTATTCGGCTCAATTGTATTTACTAATGAAGACTTGATTCTTGTATGTAAATTCGTATTAGATTCATCTTCTAAACCTAAAAGAGCTCCTGGACTATTTCCCTTTAATGCTGTGGCAATGGTACGACCTTGAGCATCTATATAACTAATACTGGTTTGCTTATTAGGGTCTATGACGATGTTCTTCTTATAATGTACTAAGTTTCCTACGTTCACATCTCCAAATAATCGGGTTAATTCTTCTCGATTACTAGGGGTGGTGTAATAATACTTCATCTCATGACCTGAGTTCAACTGATGTGTTTCTCCTACTCCTCCTTTACGTCGAATCCTTCCTGTATTATCAGGAGTGTATTCTATCTGTGAAAATGGATACCCCTTGGCATCTGCAACAAAATTCTGCCATGGCTTAGTAGCGTCTTCTAAAACATTACTTGAGTAATATTTACTCGCTCCACTTTGAACCGACATACCTCCAGTGGTGATTTGACAATTCACACCGCCATTATCTGTATCAAAGTCTTCATAGGTATAAACCTCACCCGTATTGTTCAAATTAAAATTATCATGATACTTTATAAAACTACCGTCGGTAGGAATAGGCAATACTTCTATGGCTGGTCTCCCCTGAAAATCATATACAACCTCGCCTACTATAGCCTTCTTATCGGTGTTTATCTTTGTTACCGTTTGTCGGTTACGTAAACTTCCATCAAAATAACTAACAACCTCTTTCTTCTTTCCATTCTCCGCAAAAGAACTCTGAAATTGCCAGTTCTTCGCTTCTGAACCATGCTCTGCTACAATGGTAACTGCTGGCTCCCAATCAAAAACAGTACGCTTTACTGGTCCTGACGCTGAACTCCATGAGGCCTGAAAAACCTCACTAGGATTGTCTAGAAAACGACCGATAGCACGTACTCGTGCTACAACAAATCCTCCGTCATAAATATTAGAAATCCTATAACTCGTCCCTGTAGTTTCAATACGGGTATTGCTATGCTTAAATTCATCCTCTGTTAAAGAAATATCTTGCATCTCTACAACACCTGTCGATCCATGTGGCTTATAATTATCAATCCATGTCCATTCTAATTGATAACTCTCTGCACCAGATACAGCGTCCCACGAAAATTCTATCTCATGATACTTATTGGTCGTATTATCCATATCCTTGCGTAAGACAACCAAATTATAGGTAGGTAATTCTGCTATCGGATACACTACATCATTATCACTCCAAACCTTGATATAAACATTTCCAGGATTCCCTGAAACGAGCTGACCCTCCTTCTCATAGCTAACATCTGTAACGCTTATATCTGCACCAAAAGAATTGATCTTATATACAACCTTATCTGCAAAAGTTAAAGCCTTATTCTCTCGGTCATTTGTGACCTTTAAAGTCGTACTTAAAGGTAAGCCTATAGGGACATGAGTCTCATTAACCTCTGTGACACTTAAACTTACTGAGGTCGTTATTTTTTCATGTGGGGGCTCATCATTTAAAATACCTATCTCTACATACGTGCCAAAGGATAAAACCTTTGCCTCAGAATTCGTTAAATAGGTCGTAGGACTATTGTAAGACCTATTCTGCTCTACCAATTCCTGTGAAAAAACTTCTAATCCACACAGAAAAATGGCTATAAAATATACTAGCGTTATTTGTACTTGTTTTGTCATAGTAATTTAACTTTTACAATAAAACTGGCTACATCTTAACGATGTCAAATCCATTATATCTTGATGATGCTACCGCTTTTTCTTTGTCCATTTGAACATACCTGCCTAAATCCAAAACATCTTTCCCTACTGAAAAATTACTCGTCTTGTATTTTGAATAAACTATTTCCAATCGGAAATTAGACATCTCTGGTTTTTTATAATTATCCGAAAAATTCATCTGAGTATAATAATAAATCTCCTGACGCTTTAACCTATAATTCTTATCTAGATAAACTAGCATTAATCCAAAAGGTAATTGCGTGATGCCCTTGGCTTTAAACTCTAACTTGTAATGCCCATTATCACTCAATAACTTGACATCTAAATACTTTAATAATTCAGGTAAGTTTAAATCAAATTGTTGAGAAACTCC